>MGTE01000082.1:14433-15319 GCA_001799275.1 Deltaproteobacteria bacterium RIFOXYD12_FULL_57_12 | reverse complement strand
TCGACCGAGTCGCCAGCCTGCAGAACGGTAGAAGCCCGCCGCAGTCGGCGGAGTCCGCTCTTCCAGCCCCGCAGCCAGACAGCCCCCTTCTGCATGGCATCCTTTATCCGCGCCTTGGGCAGGCCGGCGCGGGCTGCGAGAAAATCGCTGATCGATCCCGTCTTCCCGGCTTCAACAACGGCTTTAATGACAATCCTGTTCATAAGGTGGCAAGAATAAAATGTTACGTAGTAACCCGGTACGGATGGGCATTGCCAGAAATGGCTATTTCCCTGCCGACTTGCCGGCAAGCAACTCAAGCATGGTCTCAATTTTGTTGGTGGGAAAGGCGCACTGAAAATTCGTGCACACATATGCCGTTGCCTTGTTGTTAAGGACGGACATGAACTCCATGAAGGGGGCATACTTCAAAATAGGCGGTTCCGCCTGATCCGCCGGTTTGAACAAGACCACGGCCCCTGGCAAAAATTGCCGCCGTAGCGCCCGCAGCATGGCAGTTGTATCATCGGCGCCTGGTCGGCCGACCACGACAATCTCCTGGGACGGGCCATCGGCATAGACGATTCCCGACAGCAGCATGGGGAATTGCGCTGGCCGTTTTATGACCTTGCTGGACAAGCTCGCGACCAGACGGCCGGCCTTTTCCTCCAGGTCGGCGGCGCCGGTAAGCCGACTCAGCTTGAGCAGATCAAGCAGGGCAACACCGTTGGCGGACGGCAGCATCAGTTCATCCAGCGCCTTGAAGCGCAGTAATGGCTGTGAATCCTGTGCGGCGGTTAAAAAAAACCCACCCTCCTTGGCATCCCAGAAGAGGCGCACCATCTCATTGGCAAGCTTGAGGGCCGTATCCAGTCGGTCGCTCTCAAATTCCCATCCATAGAGTTCC
>MGTE01000082.1:10252-14400 GCA_001799275.1 Deltaproteobacteria bacterium RIFOXYD12_FULL_57_12 | reverse complement strand
GCCGTGGCTGCCACCCCGGCCTCGCCATCCCGCCAGCGGTGCAGAAGCCGGCCGTCACCGCCCTGCAGTTTCCGCAAAAGAAAATCAGCAGCCCGGCCGGCGGCCGCGCCGTATTCCGGCTTGTCAAACACCTGGGCCGCTTTCGCCAGGGCCGCAATCATCAGGCCGTTCCAGTCGGTGAGCACCTTGTCATCCCGCTCGGGCCGCGGTCGCTGTTGCCTGGCCTGCAGCAGCTTCTGCCTGATGTCATCGAAACCGGCAGGTAGCCGGCCACCCTCTTCCAGAAATAAAACATTCGCCCCGGCCGCACCGCCACCAGCCGCCTCCGCAAAATTTCCCGGCCCGGTCACATGAAAGATCCGCAGGGCATCGGCTGCCGCTGCTGGCGTCAACACCTTCCGGATATCCGCCTCCTGCCAGAGATAATAGCGGCCCTCCTCTCCTTGGCTGTCGGCGCTCTCTGCCGTGTAGAAACCGCCACCCGGCGCCTGCATCCCGGCCAGGACATATTCGGCGATCTCCCGGGCCGTCCGGCCGTAAAGCTCTTTGCCGGTTGCCTGGTAGGCCTCGGTGTAAGCCAGCATGAGCAGGGCCTGATCAACAAGCATCTTCTCGAAATGCGGCTGCCGCCACTGCCGGTCAGTGGTGTAACGGTGGAATCCGTAACCAAGCTGGTCGAAAATGGCACCCTGGCGCATGGCGGTCAAGGTTTTTTCAACCATGGCCAAGGCCGGCGCTTTGCCGGTTCTTTGCCAGTAGCGCAACAGAAACAGCAGATTGTGAGGCCGGGGGAATTTCTGGCCGCGGCCGAACCCGCCATATTCCTGATCGAACAAACCGAGATCCTCATCATACGCCGCATCGAATTGCGGACGCCCCAGCTGTTGCTGCGGCCCTGTGAATGTCTCCTTCTGCATGGCCAAAACAACGCTGTCGGCCGAATCGAGCAGCCCTTGTCTTTCCTGTTTCCACAGGGTCTGCACCCGGTCGATCATCTCCTTGAGTCCCGGCCGGCCGAATCTTCCTTCCCTGGGGAAATAAGAGCCGGCATAAAAAGGTTTTTTATCAGGGGTCATGAAAATGGTAAGCGGCCAGCCGCAATTAGGCGACAGCATCTGGCAGGCCTGCATATAGGTCCGGTCGATATCCGGCCGCTCCTCACGGTCGACCTTGACGGCGACGAAGACCTCATTGAGGCGGGCCGCCACCTCCGGGTTGGCAAAGGATTCTTCCTCCATGACGTTGCACCAGTGGCAGGTAGAATAGCCAATGGAGAGAAAGACCGGTTTGTCCTCCTGCCGGGCCTTTGCAAACGCCTCCTCACCCCATGGGTACCAGTCCACCGGGTTGGTGGCGTGTTTAAGGAGATAGGGGCTTTTTTCACGGCTCAAGCGGTTGGCCGGCTTGGCTCCTTCGCCACCGGCCGCAGGCGCATTAAGGCAAAAGGTAATGCAACACAACGCCAGCGCCAGGCAACAACACCTGGGAAACAATCGCCAAAAAAAGACGGGTCGCGCCAGATCAGTCCAATATTTTTGCGTCACGCGCCACCTCTATTATTTGCCTCATAGGCCTGCCTAGCATCGGGACTGTTCGATTTCCCAACCGTTGCCGGCGTGCACTACCAGCGCGGCTGGTTGCCGATCCGGTAATTCATGACTTCGAGGGTGTCGCTGATCACCACAAAGGCACCGGGGTCAAGCTGCTGGATCAGCCTTTTCAGACTGCCAAGTTCCTGAAAGGTAATGACGACATAGAGGATATGTTCTTCCTCGCCGGAAAAACCGCCCTCGCCGCGGATAATCGTTACCCCCCGCCGGATATCCTTGAGGATCTCCTGGGATATCTCCCGCCACCGGGAAGAAATGATGATAACCGCCTTGCGCTGGCTGAGGCCGGTCACCACCAAGTTCAGTACCTTGGAGCTGACATAGAGAACAATCAACGTATAAAGGACCGCCTCCAGGGAATAGACGAACGTCACCAAAATCAGGACAATGCCGTTTACCGTCAGAATCGTGTTGCCGAGACTGATTGAAAAGCGTCGGAGCAACATGACCGAAAGAATATCCAGGCCGCCCTGCGAACCCTGGGAGCGCAGGGTGATACCGGCCCCTGCCCCTAGAATGATACCGGCCAGCAGGGCGCTTAAAATCTTGTCGTGCACCACGATCGGCACCTGAACAAGGTATAAGGCGCCGGACAGGATCAATGAGCCGATGGCGCTGTAGAAAAAAAAGCGGCGGCCCACCGTCATCCAGGCGAGCACGAAAAGCGGCAGGTTGAGGAGTATGTACAAAAACCCGGTGTCGAACCGGGGATAGAGCCTGTGGAGAACGAGCGCCAAACCGGCAATGCCGCCGGTCACGAAACCCTGTGGGAGCAAAATGCCGTTGATCGCCATGGCGCAGAGCACACTGCCGCCGGTGATCAAAATTAAATTCCACAGAATCAGACCGATTGAGTGGGTTCTATTACGGGTGTTTCCGGGCATCGTCGGGAAGATTCCTTTGCAAACGGTTGCGGAAAGAGGATCGAATGTTTGCCGGTGTTAGCATGGATAAGGGCTGGTTCGCGTTCGTACTCCGCGATTATTGGTACAGGCGGGAAGAGAATTAGTCAAGCACGAAGGTCACCGGGCAATCGGCGACAATTGGTCGGAACAGATGAGGCAACAGGCCATACCCCGCCAGAAGGTGGACTGCCGACGGACGAAGAACGGCCGCCCCCATTGGGAGGGCGGCCGTTCTTGATATTACCTGCTGTGGTTGAGCGAGGGAATGATCTTATTCAGAAGCCAGAAAAGAACAAAGGGGGTCGCCGCCACGGTGAGTGCGCCGAAGAGTCCTTCGCGAAATGTTTCCAGATTGTACGGGATAATCGGCAGGTGATAGTGCATGAAACCTTCGAATGAGAGCGAAAAGGCCTGACCGCCGATCACCACGTTCCAGCGCATCATGAAGACGCCGAACAGCACCAGTACCAGGGCGACAACCAGGCGGCGGATAGTAAGGCGCGGCAAGAGAAGAAGAGCAAAGGGCAGCGCATTGCCGAGGCCGTACTGGAGCACGAAAATCTTGACAAAGTCCTCATGGAACATCACCGAGCGCAGGATGTCCCAGGATTTCATGGCAGTGTAACCACGGAAGATCAGGTCGAGCAGTTCCAGGGTGATGGCCGCCACCAGGAACATCATCAGATATCTGGATGTTTTGGTCATGACCTCGAGCTCGGCGCCGCGGATGACATCGACGCTCAAGTCGCCGCGGCCCTTGGCCAGAATTGCCTGGAATTTCTTCCATTCCATGATCACGATATAGGTCAGCATACAAAGGGCGATGCCCGAAACCACCGCCGACATGATAAAGATGACCGGCATGAGTGGCGACATCCACAGGGCATTTGCCTTGACCGATCCGAAGATAAAACCGGCATAGCCGTGCAGGAAGCCGGCCACCGGGATGCCGATAGCGGCCAGCAGCTTAACCGCCTTTTTGTCCTTGGCTAGGGCTGCGTCGCTTGTGTCGAAAGCGCCGAGCGTCAGCAGCTGGTAGAAGAGCCGTTTGGGTCCGGCCGCGAAGCCGGGCTGGCCCTTCAAAGCCACGGTCTGATCCACAAAGTATTGGCGGTACATGAACCAGATCTCGCTCATGACGATCACCGCATAGGTGGAGAAGACAATACCGAAGGCGGCAATGGCCGAGGTGAAATGCGGCGTGAACATCACGTGGATGCCACGTAGCGGCTGCTGGAGATGCATCATCAGCGGCATCATCGCCACCGGTAGCAAGGCCAGGGAAAAAACTAAAGAGAAGCGGGCCATGTCCTTGAGATCCTTCTGGTCAAAAACATGGTAGAGCGAGGACAGCACAAAGGCGCCGGCCACCAGACCGGTCATGTAGGGGTACATGACGATCTGGATACTCCAGTAGATAAACTCGTTGGGATAGACAAAGAGTTGTTTGGTGGTCCAATCCAGGCCGTGGATTGCTAGTTCGCTCGTCATATTCTTACCTCACGCGTTCGTCAAGGCCAATGTAAAAGACCTGGGGTTTGGTTCCATACTCATCCTTCAGAATGCCGACCCGTTCGGTCATGATGGTATGGGCCACCGGGTCGTTCAGATCCTTCAGGTTGCCGAGTTGCCG
>MGTE01000082.1:0-10236 GCA_001799275.1 Deltaproteobacteria bacterium RIFOXYD12_FULL_57_12 | reverse complement strand
GGCAGGCCTGCACGCAGGCGGCTTTCATGCCCTTGGTGATCCGGTGGTAGCAGAAGGTGCATTTTTCCGCCACCTTGTAGATCGGGTGGAAAAATCGGACGCCGTAGGGACAGGCCATGATGCAGTAGCCGCAGCCGATGCACCAGGTCCGGTCGACGAGCACGACGCCGTCATCGGTCTGATAGGTGGCTCCCACCGGACAGACCTGGACGCAGGCCGGGTTTTCGCATTGGTTGCAGAGCTTGGGCACGAAAAAGGCCTTGGTGATCTCGTCGGGTTTGATCTCTTCGCCGTAGATTTTTGTCGAGGTGAAACCGTCCCGGCCGCCCATCGGGGTGTCGATATGGCTCTTGCCATCCTTGGTGACCACATAGCGTTCCACCCAGGTTCTGGTCACCGGGGCATCGTACGGCACCTCGTTCTCCTGTTTGCAGGCCTTGACGCAGAAGCCGCAGCCCACGCATTTCTGAATATCGATCAAAAAAACCCAGCGGATTGCCGGATCGCCGACCGCGGCTCTTGCATCGGCCGGACTGAGAAGTTTGAAGGCGGATAGCGGCAGTGAGGCCGCCAGGGCGCCCTTGCAGGCATTTTTCAACAGTTCTCTTCGTGAGCAGCTCATTGCATTGCCTCCAGGTCGGGATTATGCGGATTATGGCATTCCACACAGTCGATTCCGGGATTGTGTTCATCAGGGGAGATCGCCGGCATTTTCGCCCGGTTGCTCTGCGGATAGGCAAGATGGGCGTGGCAGCGCAGACAGAGTTCTCTGGTGCGATCGACAGGCAGGGTCGCCGGGGTTTCCGGATGGTCAACGGCCGGGCCGTGGCAGTTTTCACATTCTATCACCTTATGCGGAGAGGCCAGATTTTCCGTCACCTTATCGTCGTGGCATTCCACGCAGTACTCCTTGCCCCGATACTTGACCTTGAAATTCTTCCAATCGTCGACATTCCCTTTCCGGTAGAAACCATAGGTAAAACTTCGGCCATTGACGCCAAAATCCTTCGGCACCATTACCGCCCTGGCGGTGAGAAGCAGGGCTATACCGACCAAAGCGACAATAAGCGGTCGCCAGACATGATTCTTCATTAATCGCCTCCTCTTTCCGCGGGATTTTTTCCACGGACCCTTTGCTTGATAGCCATCATCAAACAATAACTGTTGACAAGTAATACAAATTATGGAATTTGGTTTCATACCACAATGTGGTATGAATCTGAGCGGGCAATATATATTGCGCCGCTGCTAACCGCAAGAAATAAATACGAATAGTTCGTTAATTTTTTTAGAGACCAAAACAAAGCCCTGAATTTACAATGAGATAGCAGGAGGGTGAACTATGTTGGAAGCAGAAAAACGGCTGGAACAGAAAGTAGCAGATCTGGCCAGTGAAATCGCTCTGCTTCATACGCATCTGGAGGGGCTCGGCCGGCGGCTTGCCGCCCTTGAACAGGCCGGGGTTTCTGAAAGCAGGCCGACCCGCCCGGCCACGCTCCAGAGGAGTCCGGCCCCGGAAGACATGTTGAATCTGGCCGAAAGCGGCGCGTTCTTGCCGCGCACCGCCGCCATCTGCTTCCTGCTGGTTGCCGCGCTCATTCTCCGGACAATCACCGACAACGGTATCATCGATCAGCAACTTGGCTCCCTCCTCGGGTTGGGATATGCCGCCGCCCTCATTTCCTGGGGCTGGCGGCTTTATGCCACGGGCAACCGGCTCGCCCCGGTCTTTCCCGTTTCCGGCCTGTTATTGCTTTTTTCCATCATTCTCGAAGCCCATGGCCATTTTCATACATTATCCACGATGTGGGCCTATGGCACGCTCTTTATCGCCGGTGGCAGCGTTACCTATCTGGGACTCCGTTTCCGAGCCCGCTTCACCCTCTGCGTGGCCGGTCTGGCCACCGGCCTGGTGGGTCTGGCCATTGATTTCCCGTATCCGGTTTTCCCAATCCCCGCCCTGTTGATTCTGGCAGCCAATCTTGGCGCCTCTATCGCCTCCCGCCGCGGCCTCTGCCCGTCGCTCCGTTGGACAACCTTGTTGTTAAGTCTGATTTTCTGGCTTTTCTGGTCATTCAAACTCAGCATCCCGCCGGTCTGTGACGAACCGACCGCCGGGCTTCTTTATCTGGCATGGTTTTTCCCGGTCCTTGGCCTGTACCTGCTGTTTTACCTGATCTCCGGGGTGATCAATGTACTCCACCGGCCCCAGTTGGGCTTTTTTGACGGAGTGTTGCCGACCATCAGTGCCACCGGCGCATTACTGGCCAGCCTGACAGTGTTTGGCAATTGGCACGAACCGCGCCTGGCTTGGCTGGGAATAATCACTATTTTGACCGGTCTTGTTCTTCTGGCCCTGGCCGCCTGGCTGGCCAGACGGCATCCGAAAGAAGGGCGTGGCTGCAACTGTTTCTCATTTGCCGGCATCATTCTGGTGGCCGCCGGCCTGGCCATTGCGGTCAAGAATCTTCTCTGGGTCCTGCCGGTATGGGCTGCGGCTGGTTATGGACTGGCGCGCTTGTCGGCACGATGGCAAAACGGCGGGGTACGGGTCACCTCCTATCTGCTGCAGGCTGCCACCTGCCTGGTTGCGGTACTGTCGGGCGCTATCACCACCGTGAATAATTCATCGGCGCCCGCTCTGCTGGCCGCCGGCTGCCTGACAATAATCAGCCTGTTGCACTATCAGTGGTGCCGCAACAATCAACCGATTGCTGTCCAGTCCGCCTATTTCTCCTGGCTTGACCGGCAGGATCTCAGCGCCGTTGTTCTGTTGCTGGCCGCACTGGTCAGCGGCTTTTGTTTTTTCCGGCTGGGGCTGCATGCGATTCTTTCGCGTACAAGCGCCGACCTGGAGGCCGCATTCAAGGGCGGGCAGACGGTGCTGGTCAATGGCGGCGCCATTCTGCTCCTATTGACAGCACTCCGCCGATAAAGCCTGGAGATCCTGCTGGTGGCTGTGATCGTTGCCCTGCTCGGTATGTGCAAGGTTTTCCTGCTGGACATGTTTCAGCTCAAAGGCATGCCGCTGGTGCTGGGTGTTTTTTCATTCAGCCTCGTGGCGGTGGTGGGTTCAATCGTCTCGGGCCGCTGGCAGGCCGGCCGCGCCAGGAAGTAAGGGACTCGGGAAATACGAATGTTGGCAAGCAGAAGTCCCAATTACTCTCTGAAGTACCCCTTTCCTCCCACGCAACTGTAAACCAGTCAGGAGAAATTTTCCGGCAGGGAAAACCGGTCGGGGTCGAGAATACCGCCGCAGGGTCAGGTTAGGGACTCGGAAAATACTAATGTACCTGGATCGCGCCCGGATTGGGGTCAGATTTGGTTGCGCCGATTGAGCAAAACCGCAGGAGTAGCAGCGCTACTCTGAGGATTTTGCGATTGAGGCAAGACCAAAGATGGCCCGAAGACGGGATGCGTGATGGTATATTAGTATTTTCCGCGTCCCTTAGTTTCTTCGAAATACATACACGGCGCTGTCGAGTTCCGGCGGCAACACGAGTATGCTGAGCTTTAGCTCTTCCGTAAAGGAAAAGGCTGTTTGCTGGGTGTAGTCGTTCCAGTTGCCGGCGGCGTGACGGTGGCGGCTGCCGATGACGATGTAGAGCTGAACGCTGCGGGTCTTGAAGATCTGCCGTTCAAAGTTGTTGTCTGCTGGCGGCCAGGAACAGATGACCACCTCGGGGGCGTAAAGACGCAGCGCCTCCCGCGCCTCCCGCTTGATGACCCATTCCGGATAGCGCGCGGCGTGGCCCCAACTATAATCGTCGGTCGCCGTGGCCTGAATTCCCCGATCTTTCAGGAAACGCGTCAGGGTCCCATCGCCGGCGGCTATTTCCAGGCAGCTCCGGGAGCCGATCATCCCGGCCAGGGCTGCGATCAGTGCTTGTGAGTAGAAACAGTAAATTCCTTCGGGTTGCACCAGGGGCATGAGCAGTCTTTTCTGCCAGAGAAGCGGCCAGAGCAGGCGAAACCAGAAAAGCGAAACCGGCTTGCGCTCCAGCCCGCGGGAAAAGAGCAGCTTCTGGACAAGAAGGCCGTTTAACAGATTGAAACGGGCCTTTCCTTCCTTAATGCCGGTGGCGACGGAGAAGCAGTACTCTTTAATCACCAACTGGAGCATGCGATTGCGGATCAGCTGTGCCAGAATGGCTTCCCGGGTCTTGCGGGTTTTCTGTCCCTTTGTAAAGGCGGCGGTCAGCAGCGCCTCCTGCCTGGCTGTTTGTTTGATATAGGCCTGCAGTTGATCGGTGCCATGCCGGAAGATTGTGGCCAGATCACGCTCCACGGCGGCCCACTCTTCAGGATACTCCGCACGAAGTTCGCCGAGCGAAGGGTTCTTCTGCAGCCATTTCCAGGCTTTTGCCGGGTAGTCATCGGGTTTCATGAGCGCCCATTTGCCTTCTAATTTCAGAACTCCTGACCTCGAGAGATTTTGTCATGTTACCCAATGTTCTTCCTGCATTGAATTCTTTTATAATTTTATGAGAGAGCAGTGAAGAAACTTGTCATCTGAAATGCGAGCCTTAAACCATTCCTATTTCCCGCCATCGTAGCGGATCCGGTAGATGACCCCGGCATGGTCGTCGGAAACCAGGAGGCTGCCGTCAGGCATGACGAGAAGATCGACGGGCCGTCCCCAGGCCGTGCCCTCCTGCAACCATCCCTCGGCAAAGACTCGGGAGTCGGTCACTTTATCGCCTGCGAGGTGCACAACAACGATCCGGTAACCAACCGGAACGCTTCGGTTCCAGGAGCCGTGTTCGGCTATGAAAATCTGCTGCCGGTATGGTTCCGGAAACATCCGGCCCGTATAGAAACGCATCCCCAATGGCGCCACATGCGCCCCCAGTTCCAGTGCTGGCGGAGTGGTCTTGGTCTGCCCGATACGCCTGCCGTACTCCGGGTCGACCACATCTGTGCCATGGCGGTACGGATAACCGAAATGCAGACCGGCAGCCGGGGCATGGTTCAACTCATCCGGCGGCTGATCGTCGCCGAGCCAGTCCCGGCCGTTGTCGGTGAACCAGAGTTCACCGGTAGCGGGATGCCAGTCGAACCCGACGGTATTGCGGATGCCCCGGGCAAATATCTCCTGTCCCCTACCGTCTGGCCACATTCGCAAGATGGTGGCGTACGGGTCGCCGGGATCGCAGATATTGCACGGCGCGCCAACCGGGACATAGAGCATGCCGTCCGGGCCGAAGCGAATGAACTTCCAGCCATGATGCCGGTCCGTCGGCAAGCTGCTGTTGACGATTTGCGGCTCACCGGGGAGGGAGAGGATGTTGTCGATGTCAGGGAACCGCAGAATTCGGTGTGCCTCGGCCACATACAGAGCGCCGTCCTTGTAGGCAACGCCGTTGGGCATGTTCAGGCCCCGGCCCAGAGTGATAACGGTTTCGGCCCGATGATCACCGTCCCGATCAAGTACGGCATAGACCTTGCCCTGCTCGCGGGTGCCGACGAAGAGGGTGCCGCCTGGGCTCATCGCCATGGACCGGGCTCCCGGCACGTTGCCGGCATAGATCTCTATGGTAAAGCCCGGCGGCAGCTTGATCAGGTCGAGCCGGACCTGGCCGGAACACCCGGAGATCAGGGAGAAAAAGAGAAACAGCCCGGAAAGAGATGCGGAAAATATTTTCATGGTCTGCGGCTGATTACCTGTGAGTTTCAGCGTCCGAATCCAGATGGGAAATGGTGGGGGCTTTCCTGTCAAAAGGGACACTGCATTATATTCCCTCTCCCCCCTTCCTTATCAGGGCAAGTCCGTCGCCGATCGGTACCAGCACGGATTCAACCCGGCGATCATCACGGAGAATGGCGTTGAAGCTAGCCAGGGCAGCGGCGTACGCATCACCGACGGGGGGAGCAGCCACCCGGCCATGCCAGAGAACATTGTCGAAGACCATCAGCCCGCCGGGATTGAGCAGAGCAAGGATTCGCTCGAAATAAACCGGATAGTTGGGCTTGTCGGCATCGATGAAGGCGAAGTCGAAGCGATGTTCCTCCGATGTCAATTCATCGAGGAGTTCCAGGGCCGGCATGATCCGGCTTTCGATCTTGCCGCCGAACTGGTGCCGGGCCCAGAACTTCCTGGCGAAACCAACCGCCGCCGGATTGACGTCGCAGGTCAGCAGGGTGCCTTCCGGGGGCAGGGCCAGGGCTATGGCCGTGCCACTGCAACCTACAAAGGTGCCCAACTCCAAGGCACGACAGGCACCGGTGAGACGGATAAGTAGCCGCAGGAAATTGCAGGTGTGGGGGTTGAGGTTCCAGCGGGCGTTGGGAACATTGCGACTGGCCAGACGCAGGCGCCGAAGAGGTTCAGGCTCGACCTCGGCGCTCTGGCCAAGGTAGGAAGCCATTTCCTGGTTGATCAGAGCCTGGATCGACATTGGCGAATCCCCCAGCCTCCGTAAGGAAGCACAACGCCCAGGGTGTGCACCACCGGTGCGGTCAAACAGCGGCCACGACCCGGCAACCCGATCGCCCAGGCTTTAAGCAGCGCGAAGAACATGGGCTGAAGCGAGCATGGTTTGCCGGGTTTTGTCCGCCTCGGGTCGGAAAGCGATCTCTCCCGGTCGGCCCTTGCTTCTTTCGGCGGAATGGCCCGGCGAAAAGCCCGCAGTTCACAACGGAGACCGGAAGTTTGTCAACTTAGGGACACGGAAAATACTAATGTACCTGGATCGCGCCCGGATTGGGGGCAGATTTGGTTGCGCCGATTGAGCAAAACCTCAGGAGTAGCAGCGCTACTCTGAGGATTTTGCGATTGAGGCAAGACCAAAGACCTCGGTACCCCCTTGTGGGGTGTGGCCCGAAGACGGGATGCGTAATGGTATATTAGTATTTTCCGCGTCCCTTAGTCCCCAAAGTCCCTCGTACGTTCTTTTCCAGGGTCTCCCCTTCGTATCGTTTTATAGAAAGAGACCCGGCCCGGTTTTCCGACAAGTTATTCTTTCTTGTCAAAACCTGAGCCGTAAGTTGCCTTGTTATCATTGTTTTTATGGCATCCAATGCACCTTGTCGGACCTTTTTTGCCATCATACCCAGCCAGGTGGCATCCCTTGCACTGTTTATGCATGACAGTTTTCAGATCGCGGAGTTCCTCGTTTTCAAAATTTTCGTTATGACAATTGCTGCAGTGCAGGGTGGTACCTTTTGACTGGGCTATTACTTCCTGGTTAGAAAATGGTTCATGTGTTGATTTGTGATGGCATTCGCCGCATTTCATACCATGGACGAGATGGGTGTCATGATTGAATCCCGCCGGCCTGACTCCTTCGATGGTGATCTTATCATGTGGAACTTCAGCTGCTGTAACCAAACCTGAGAATATCAGGCTAAGGGTTATTGCTCCAATCAGTAGTTTGGGTATTTTCATTTTATACCTCCTTGTGCCGACCAAGGCACATACACGGGTGACAGGTCAATTTACCCCTCGCTGTTTGCGTCATGCCTCCATAATTACCTTGGTATTCCTGAACTCGTTGTAACGAAAAGATAAATCAGTCCACATCCCTCATTATTATTTTTCAGTGAATGGACAAGATGACGAGTCTTTTCTTTGCCTAGAGCCTGTCGGAGAATTAACTTCCATTGCGACCGACTGCGAATTTTGTGGGCTACTCGGTTTCGTCACAAACGCTATTCTCCGATAGGCTCCTAGTGTTCCCTAGCAATGGGCCCTATGAAAGTCAAGGGAAAAATGAATTAACATTCAACTTGCTTAGTACGCTTGGTCATATATTCGGTGACGTATCAATAATTCGTCACGCGGCTTGCTTGAGCTCAAAAATGGCGTCCAGTTTTTGCATTAACTTGCTCAACTTTTCGCGGGTAAAATTTCACGCAACGGGCTTCGCCACCGCTTCATAGTACTCTTGAAACTTAAGGATCCTGGCAAAAAGCAAAAGAATTGTTGCTTTTAAAGCAACGCGGTATATACTAAATATATATACTACAGGGAGGATAAAATGGGAATCGCGAAACTTTTTCAAAACGGAAGCTCCCAGGCGGTACGATTACCAAAAGAATTCAGACTACCTGGAGAAGTCGTCAAGATTTTTCATCGCGGGAACCAGGTCGTGCTTGAACCCTTGGAACTGACTTGGGATTCCTTGTTTAATGCACTGGATGATTTTCCTGAAGACTTCATGGAAGAGGGCCGCAATCAGCCAGATATGCAAAAGAGGGACTCTTTTTGATGCGCTATCTGCTAGATACCAATATCTGTATCTATCTCATAAAGAACCATCCGCCAGCAGTACTGGAAAAATTCAGACAACACCAGCCACAGGATGTGGCGATCTCCAGCGTCACCCTTTTCGAACTTGAGTACGGGGTTGAAAAAAGCCAACAACGGCAGCGCGCCCAAAAGGCCCTTGCCAAATTTCTTCTGCCATTGAATATCCTCGACTTGGACCGGACCGCTACAGCCGAAGCGGCTATCATCCGAGCTCAGCTTGAACGAAAGGGAACACCGATCGGGCCGTATGATATCCTTATTGCTGGGCAAGCCAAATCCAGAGCCATGACTCTGGTTACCAACAACACGAAAGACTTTGCCAGGATTGACGATCTGCCCCTGGAAAATTGGACCATATAACACCTCGACAATTCTGTATTTTCCTGTATTTTTAAAAAAAAATAAGTTGTTTTAGTACCAGCGTCCCGTTGCCCGGTACCAGCGTCCCGTTGCCCGCACCCCAGCGTCCCGTTGCCCGCACCCAAAATACTGTTAACCCTCCAACGATTGCCCCAATGATGCTTGCGATAATAGAGCAAGCAGCGGTGATGATGGTTATGCGTTTTGTAAGTTTGGATTGTTTTTCATGTATTTCGCGGGCCAGGTCTTCCTGTTTTGTTTGGATTTCACGGGTAAGCTCGGATTGCTTCACAAAAATTTCCAAATTGAACCCGTATTGCTTGTTAAGATTATTTGTGTTGTATGTTTCTTGTATTTTGATAAGCGCAAGAGGGATTTCCATTTGTTTATGTTTTTCTATTGAGGCCTTGTCATGTTCATGTCTTTTGATGGGGTCCATGTGTTGCTCCCATAACTTGTATTATGTAACATCAATATAATGATGAAAAACAATATCTGGGCATCTATTATGGCAAGAAAGTTTGATGTTAGTTTCTGTCTTGGACTGTTGAAGTGTGGATTTTTTGTAACTATCGAAACAATCGCAGCAATACTTATGCGCACTGCGCAAATTTCCCATATAGTCGTTTGCTATATACACAAACGCTCCGGGTCCAATTTCTTTTCTCGTATATTTTTCTCTCTCAGCTTTCCAATCCTTGAGGCGCACACATTCCTTTTCAAGTTCGTCTACCTTAGCCGTAAGCGCCGTTTTTTCACTCTGAGATGCCATAATTTTGGATTGTGCGTCAATGATTACACTGTTGAACTGGATAAGTGCTTCCTGTCGCTTTGCCATATCGCTGATATCTACAAGAGATTTCCCGATATTAAGCGCTGCGCTGAGCGACGATAATGCTTGAGGGAGGTGTTCAATCATTTTGCTCCTTTTCTGTACATAACGCTCCGATAAGCAGACCGCGCTAATAAAGTTGCAATAAAATAGCGGGGCTTTTACGCGGTCTGCTTTATTGGTTTGTTCTGTTGATTTTTACCTATACCGTGAATCTTTGCAGTTATTGCTTTCATTGAATTCAACTTTTGTAATTTCCTTTCCCCATATTTTGTTACCTGCTCGTTTTGGGTTTTCTGAAAAGTATTGATTACGCTCTGTAAAGTATCTATCAATTGCATACTTGCATTCTTGAACAGAGGCATAGTCACTATTGTGAATAATTGCTTTGGCCATTCCACTAAAAATAGACTCAATCACATTCAGAAATTGAGCGCTAGCAGGCAATGGTGCAAGTGCAACAATCGGGGTTTTGTGTATTAGTTGATAGCTAGCATCATTAACCTCATCAACTTTCATATATAACTTTTTTGATGCATGCCAGGACGCGGCATCCCATGAAAAGAAAATACGTTCTTCTTCTTTGTATTTTTCTAATAAAATTTCAAGCAACTTTATCATTTCTTCGGTGTTCTTTTTTGTAGAATAGAAATGAACCACTTGGTTTGTTGATAATTCAAGTGCGGCAGTTAAAATCTCAACTTTCTGAGTTGCGCCAACTCAGTGAGATGGCGATATTATTTGCCTTGATTGCCGGAGCGATTTGATGATATCAATTGCCGCGCCCATGATT
>MGTE01000081.1:38365-38928 GCA_001799275.1 Deltaproteobacteria bacterium RIFOXYD12_FULL_57_12 | reverse complement strand
GCCACCCTGTCCGAACTCACCGCCAGGGCCTATGTCCTGCAGATGCTGGTCGATCTTTACAGCCGGGCCACCGTGGTCATGGAAAAGGCGCAGGAACTGCTCGGCAAACGATCAAGCGCCGCCGCTGGCCAGGATTCGGAGAGCTGCAAGGCCGCCATCTTTGCCGACAACCTGGACCAGCAGGTAGCCGGCATGAACGACAAGATCTACCGGTTGCAGCTCGCGGCCCGTGAAAGCTACTCCGCCTCGGCCGACGAGTTGACCACCATCTTCCGGCTGCTGGACCACATGCGCAGCGTGGACGAACAACTCTACAGCCTGGTTGCCAGGCGCTACGGCGCCGGCGTGGCGGAGCGGACCCTCCGATGATTACGCGTTTTACCCAATCCGGACGCGTGGCCCTGCTGGCCGCCGTGTTCCTGCTCGTCTCGGCGCAGACCGCCCTGGCCCTCGACATGGAGTTCTACACCTATAACGGCTTCGGCCCGGTCAGCCAGGCCTTCCGCAAGCTCGCCCTGATCTTTGCCGACAACGGCTATCTCGGTCTCTTTTTCACGGTGACC
>MGTE01000081.1:38171-38358 GCA_001799275.1 Deltaproteobacteria bacterium RIFOXYD12_FULL_57_12 | reverse complement strand
GTATTGTCGCCGGCGGCACGGCCTTCGTTGCCAAGATGGCCACCGGCGTTCGGCTTGTGCCTCTGGTCTGGGCCTCGCCAATCCTGGCCGGGGTGGTGATCTACCTCGCCCTGTTCGTGCCCAAGGGCAACATCACTGTCTACGACCCGGTCCTGAACCGCTTCGAGACCATCGGCGGGATTCCAGA
>MGTE01000081.1:36155-38160 GCA_001799275.1 Deltaproteobacteria bacterium RIFOXYD12_FULL_57_12 | reverse complement strand
GCGGCCTGGTGGAGATCATCGACACCGCCGCGATCCCGGGCGCCAGGTACCAGGAGGCGGCTGGCGGCATCGGCTTCACGGCGCTGAAGGCGGCGATCATTGCCGGCCCCAAGAACGCCTATGCCCGGGAGAGCATGGCCCGTTACTTCAAGGACTGCGCCATGTTCGAAATGGTGCGGCCCGGCACTACGCTCACGGCCGACACCATGCTCTACGGGACGAATGATTTCATCCCGGAACTGGAAAAGGCGGACAACCCGGCCGTGTTCACGGTCTATTACGACGCAGCCAACCCGCAGGGCACAACCATGACCTGCCAAGCGGCCTGGGCTGCGCTCAAGCCCGTTTACAACACCCCGGCCTTTTTCAACGACGCAGTCAAAAGCACCTGCGGCGCCTCCCTGTTCGACCCGGCCAATGCGGCGGAACTCGCCACCTGCCGGACCCTGCTCACCGACACGGTCAGCAGTACGATGGGTGTCGGGGTAACCCCGGAAGATTTCATTAAACAGGCGAGTCTTTCCCGACTCATCTTCCAGGTGCTTGATCAGGCCGATCCCCAATCGGCCATGCTGGTGCAGGCCAACCGCCAGGTGGTCAGTTCCGGTTTAGGCATGGCCGCTGCCATCAACGAGTGGCTGCCGGTGATGCGGGCGATCATGACCGCGGTGGCCATCGGCCTCATCCCCTTCCTGGCCCTGTTCCTGCCCACGCCGCTGATGGGCAAGGCGATCTCGGTCATGGCCGGCTTTTTTGTATTTCTGACCACCTGGGGGATCTCGGACGCGGTGCTGCACGGCGCGGCGCTTGATTACGCAGTGGAGGCCTTCGAGGATATCCGGCAGAGCGGCCTGGGGCTCTACGCCTGCACCGCCTTCCCGGAGACCTCCACCAAGGCCCTGGCCATGTTCGGGATCGTCAGGTCATCCGGCATCATGCTGGCCAGCTTCCTGTCCATGATGCTCATCCGTTTCGGCGGCCATGCCATGGCCATGATGGCCGGCAGCCTGCAGAGTGCGATTCAGGGCGCCGGCGCCAGGGCGGGCGGCCTGTTGACGCCGGAGGGCAAGGCCGCGGGCCTTGACCAGCAGGTCAGCGCCACCGTGCCCCTGGAGATGGCCAACCAGTATAGCTTCAGCAGCCAGGCAACAAGCCGGCAGTGGCAGGCCCACAAGGGTATGCAATCAACAGCAGCGGACTGGCAGACCCTGGACGCGGCCCGGGATGCCGGCATGATTCCGCAGGACATGGGGAATATTCAGGCGGCCAGGACCATGTTCACCGCCGACCGCTCCATCGGCGGCAACCAGGGCCCGGCCAGGCTGAGCACCGGACCGGACGGCTCCCTCATGTTCAGCAGCGCAAAGACAATGACCGGCGAAGGATTCGTCCGGCAGGATCAAACCGGTCCGGATGGCAAAGGTGTAGCCACCTATACCGGCGGCGCCGGCACCATGGTGACCACGGGCCGGGATGGGGAAGAAACCGTTGCCAGCGCCGACGTGAAGAACATGTCCGTCAACTTTGCCCGGAAGCAGGAGGAGCGGAACCTGGAAAAGGCGGCCCATTCCCTGGCCAGCAGCGAGAACTACTCCAATATGCTGAGCCGGTTGCGGCAGGACAGCCGCACCAGCACCGAGGCCCGTTCCTTCAGCGACCAGTTGCGAAACTCCGAGCAGGAGAAATGGTCTCAAAGCGTTGAGAACGGCTCAGCATTTTCGATGATCAAAAGCGAAGAAACCAGGAATATGCTGGAAGCTGCCGGCTCAACCGGTTTCAATTTGGGAATCGTCAAGGCCGGCGGTGGATACAGGCTACAAGGTGTTGGCGTGGATGGCGAAAAACTCAATGTCTCCCTCTCCGACAAGGAAGCTCAATCCTTTGAAGAAAACCGGCAGCGGGTCCGGGCCGAGGCCCTCACCGACACCCTGCAGAATTCGCGGAGCCTCGCCTATGCAGACAACCTGTCCAAGACCATCGGCGCCACCGAGGCGCATTCATATCT
>MGTE01000081.1:25652-36049 GCA_001799275.1 Deltaproteobacteria bacterium RIFOXYD12_FULL_57_12 | reverse complement strand
CAAGCAATTGGCTCGCCGGAGGACCAGCGACACCTGCAGGATCTCGCCCATGATTTTTTGAGCGGCCGGTTCGGCATCTCGAATACAACCAGAGCCGGTGAAACCATAACCACCAACAGAGAGGCGATGCAGGCCGATCAGGCGGCCTTACGGCAGCAGGTGCACACGGCAATGGAAACAGCGGAACAGAGAGCCGGCGCTATCACCGGCCAGACCTTTGCCGATCCTCAAGGAGAAAAATTGGCAGAACCGAACCGGCGTGAGGTCATAGAAAAGGCTGAGGCCAGGCAGGAATTCTTTGGCCGGGAGCGATCAGGCGAGGGCCGGATACAGACCAATGCCATCGGTATGGCAGGCGAAGGACTTGCGAAAGTCGATCATGCCATCGGCAAAATCGTGGGTAAGCCGGAACGGCCGCAGCAGGATGTCATGGGTATCGGTGCCCCGGCCCCGCCCGGCTCGCTGCCGCCGGGGACCGTCCCGGCCGCCACAATTTCCACAACGGATACTTTCGAGGAGGCCCTTCAGAAGGAACAGGGATATCCGGGGCGAGTATCTTCAGATCACGGCCGACCGGGTATGCTGATGTCTTCCCATGAACCAAAATTCGTGTACACGAAGACGCCGGCCAATCAGCAACAAGACGAGAGGGAGTCTGATAATCACACTGAAGAAAATCGTCGTGAGAAGAAATAACGTTGGGACTCAATCATCCCAGATTGGATCGGCAGGGTTTGAGAGATTGAAGGTCGTTTTTTCGAACAATTCCTCGTGCTCTTCGCCGGTCAAAGGGCGCACCTTCCCCTTCAGGAACCGAAGCGTTACGCCCAGTCTTCCGGTGTTGTCTACCTCGCCTTTCGGCGACACCATGCCCTTCCCGCAAAACCGGCACAGGTCATCTTCGTCACTCGATTCCGCCCCGCAGTGCGGGCAAAGAGCAGTATTTTTTTCTAAAGCGGTTGTCATCTTGGCCTGCCTTGTTGCCTGATCTTTTTTCCAAAGTCGCAATATCGGCAGTTCGTTCCAACAAGTCAAGATTCATTTTTCGCAGCAGCGGAACCGGCTTTAATCTCGGCAGCCTTATCACCTTCGCAAATGGCACACGGAACTCCGCTATCGCCACTCCGATCGATCAATTTCCATTTACCGGTCAGGATAAGTTCAGTCTTCCCTTTCTTGCAGGCTTCACAAACCCAGACCTCCTGGCCTGTTTTGTCCGATATCTGATAATTGTATTTGTTCATCGTTGCCACGGAGTTCCCTTCATTTAAAAACTTGCTAAGCCGTGTCGTCTGGAACTGACTGAATTCTGCAAAGGTCGGCAAACCTCAGCCCGCTTGATGGAACAATGTGTATTTCTGCTCTTTGCCGTGTGTTTATTCGTGCGTTTTTCGTGTGTAATAGGCGCCGTGCCCTCTGCCGTGGAGTTCAATCTCATTGTTTTCCTTCATTTTTTTCAAGAGATGGTAAGCCTTTGGGTCTGTCAGCTTACACAATTCGGCAACGCCTTCCCGTGTGATCTTCTTGTCCTTGCTTGGGGCTATAGCCTCAAGCACCATCTGCCGTTGTTGGATCTTGTCAAATCCCTTGGAGTGAACATAACCCGGCAATGCAAATCGTAGAATCTGCACACCCAGTCGGTGCATTTTTATTGTACGCTATTAGCGGTTTTTAACTATCTTTTCGTAAGCATCACACACAGCCGTAACTACCTTGCCGACTTCATCTGCACAGTTGTATTTACCGTAAGATATGCGAATCGCCGACTTTGCTTGCTGTTCGGTAAGCCCCAAAGCAAGAAGCACATGCGACGGTTCGTCTTTACCCGTAGTGCAAGCCGAACTCGTGGACAAGCAAACACCTTTCAGGTCAAGCAAATGCATAAGGGATTCACCCGAAACGCCGTCAAAACAAAGATTGACCGTGCCGGGCAGACGGCACTCGCTGTCCCCATTAACCCTCACGGGGGTTATAATTTCTTTTATGCCATTCACGGTATTTTCGACCATTGCCTTTAGTCGCTTTGCCGTATCAGCTAATTCGACGACACTTTCCTCAATGGCATAACCCGCCGCTACGATTCCGGCAACATTCTCAGTTCCGGCACGAAGCCCACTCTCTTGTTCGCCGCCGAACACCAACGGCGACAAGTCTAAACCTGACCGTTTGTATAAAATCCCTGTGCCTTTTGCTCCATTGAACTTATGGGCTGAAGCGGTTAAAAAGTCGACTTGTAGGTCACTCACATTAACTGGGATATGTCCGACAGCTTGCACGGAGTCTGTATGAAACAAAATGCTTTCATTTTTCAGTAATCGACCTATCTCCGCTATCGGCTGAATCGTGCCGATTTCGTTGTTGGCAAGCATAATCGACACCAGTTTGGTGTGGGGTTTAATTGCCGCCTTTACATTATCGACCGAAACACGCCCCGTCTTATCAACTGGTAAATAGGTAACCTCAATGCCAGTCTGTTCAAGTGCGCGGCAAGCGTTCAGCACAGAATGATGTTCGATAGCAGTGGTTACAATGTGCATTGGCTCGTTGCGGTAGGTATCCGCAACGCATCGAAGCACCCAACTGTTCGCCTCCGAACCGCCGGAGGTGAAAGTGATTTCAGGTGGCTCTGCACCGATAGCCGCTGCAACTTGTTTCCGTGCCTGCTCTATAGCGCGTTTGGCTTTTGCCCCAAGCGAATACTGGCTGGAGGCGTTGCCGTATTGCTCGCGCAGAAACGGAAGCATCTTCTCAAAGACGCTGTCGGATATTTTCGTTGTCGAGGCGTTGTCAACGTAAATCACGGCCTCACCTCCTCAGAAAAATTTGCAGCCTTGCTCTTTGAGCTCCTCGACCTTGGCGAGCAGGAACTCAGTATCGACTTCCAAATACTCGGCAAGGCAATCAAGGCAATAGAACCGCTTTGAATCCTTGTCGAGCAGTTTCTTAGTTAGCCCGATTTCATTTTTGCTCAGGGCTTCTTTTCTGCAGATATAGCAGCTTTTTTTCTCCACACAATTACCCCACTTCTTCAGAGTCTGGTCTGACGCTGAACGTAGGGATGTCTTTCCCGCGATACTCCACGTCGAGCATTCCCAACTGGTACTTAATCGTATCTCTCATCTTTCGCGCCCTGTCGAGGCAGTAACGCTTGAATTCGCGGGCAGTGATGTCGTCTGCGCTACGAACCTGCGGGAACAGCAGTTTCAGGTAAGCCGTGGCGATACGCTTGACTGCTTCGGTATCGCGGGTGTCCGCCGCTTCGGGGACTTCGATAAGTTCATCTACGATTGCGCGGTAACTCATATCATCGCGCAGTTCGTGCATAATCGAACAGAAATATTCCGAGTTCAACGCCCAGCCCGAAATCTTGAGGTCGTCGTTCATTCGGGGAATATTCCACCCCTTGATGAAGCCGTGGAAACGCTCTATCAAAGCCGACTCGTGAAATACGGGCGGCAATTCCTCAAACATATTCCCGAAGCCATCCTCGTCCATCGTTTCCTTCTTGATATTGCCACAAAGGATTACGCCGGCATCGCCATCTACTCTGTGATTACCAATGTTGCAATATCCATTTTCACAGAATGATTTTAATGCACCACGCATTTCATCTACATCAGGGAAAGTAATCGTTTGCACCTCATCTAATGTTACGAAATCGTTGTTTGCGACTAAACCATCGGTGCGTCTGGATACGTCATAAAACATCTTTGCACGGCTCATAACACCACCGCTTGCGAGCCAACCAAAACGACTCACGTTACCAAACAAATACGATTTCCCTGTACCTTTGGGTGCAAGTTCAATAAGGTTTAGATTCTTCTCTAAAAACGGTAATAGGCGTGTTAGCATGGTTAACTTTTTTTCTTCGTCACCGAGGTACCCGCTCGCGTTATAGTCAACCGCTCCAAGCAAAACATCAAGCCATTCTGCTGTGTCAAATTCCCTGCGTGCGTCTTTAAAGTATTCGACATCAATGGTGTAAGGACAAAATGTTTTAAATGCGGTTAGTTTGATTTTGCCGCGCTTCTCACTCTCATCTGGTGGGCGGTATCCTATTTCGACCATCCCCCAAGTTTCTCTTCCTCGTACCAAATCATCTTTGCAAGTTTGCCATACAGAATCCTCGATAATGGAATCTTTGCTTGATAATCCAAAATCCGACAAAAAAAACGATACTTCACTTGTCTTAATATCAATATCTACGGAGACTTTTGCGAGAAACTTGACTCTTTCGCGATCAACAACGACTCGGTTTTTTATAGAAGTCCAGTCATCTTTACGCGGCAAGTAAGTTTTTACAAAGTGTACCAATTCATCGGCGTCAAAATTGCCGTTTTCATCCTCGAATTTTTTCAAAAGCCAATCGCGCATGAAGGATGGTAGGCTTAGGGAGAAAAAAATATTCCCCGTCTTTTTCAAGTCTTTATATACAACCATCTCGTCAAAGCAATTCCTGAGTTTCTCAATCATCAATCGCACCTCCTAAAACAAGTCATCAAAAGCGTCGTTGACTTTGCCGCTCTTGCCTTGCGCCTTAATCATAATCTTGCCAATCAGGTTGTCACCCGCGTAAACGTCCGCCGAATAGTCGCCTGCCCGTTTTGTGTCGGGCAACTTCACGGAATAGTGGTTCGCGTCTATCTGCGAAGCCGAGTAGCGATTCCCATTCAGGACAACAGAAACATCCTGCACCGGCGAGTTAAAGAATAGCTTAATCTCCGTGCCGGTTCGGAAGTCAACGGTCACGGTCTCGTCGACCAGCTTAACCGTTACGCTTCCGTCTTTCAGAGACAGTTCAATAACGGGAACGACGACCTCTTCTAACGACGCCCCACCGTGAACCTCGACATTCGCTGCACGGCTGCCCTTGAAGCGTCCGTAATCGGCAAGTACGAGGTATCCGTTCTCCTCTGCGGCGAGCGGGAGGTCATAGGGCTGAAACAGCTTACAGCAACGCCCCGAATGCTCGCCTGTGGTATCGGTGTCGTATTTTTCCTCTTTGCGCCGCAGGACAGCAAGCCGCGATGCGCCGTGGTCGCTTGCAATCAAGAAGCGTTTGCAATGCCTTAGCGCAAGTTCAGTAGCCGCCTTGTCTATCATCGCCGTGATGATGTCCAGTTCTTTCGCAAGGTGGATGGGCAATTCATTATTAGTAAAGTTGTAACCGCCCGCGTCACTGTGCTTGGTATCATCAAGTTCACCGTTCTTCTCTTTGCGATCTTGCCACGCATCAAAGAAGTCTCGGTTTATGGCCGTTATCGTCGGAAGTTCCGCACGGGCGATGTTGACCCGAACCGACAGACCGCGCTTTTGAACTAAGGCTTCGATTAACCCTAAATATTCGACACCGAGGGCATCAAGCCAGTACAGGAAGGTGTCGCTCTTATCCACGCTATCCATAATTTCATTCCGCGTCGGCAGTCTGTTGAACTTCCGCGAAAGAGCAAGTTCATCAACCTTTTCTAAGAATTCAGGTTCAAGTTCATTAGACAGCTTTTGCCGTTTATACGCCTCGAAATACTCGGTCAGCAAATCCGCGAGTTCAGGGCATTTGAAAACATATTTTTTCAGGTAAGCCGCCAACACGGGATAAATACCATCAAGCTGCGGAATCATATCGTTTTTCGAGAGCCAAGCGATAATCTCTTCACGTTCCGCGCTTGTTCCGTCCGTCAGCTTATAAATGCTTTCGGACACCACTTGCCGACTATTCACTACAAAGTCTGCGATATCCGACTCAGGGAACTTCTCGACCAGAGCCTTACGCTCACGATAGAACGAGGGAAACCGCTTATCCATGTGCGGGATATCGATTATCGCGTTCAGGACTTTCCCGGCAAAGTCCTCAAAACGGCTCGTCTTGTCCAGTACGAACCGAAGGTATCCGTTCTGCAATGTGTCTGCTTTACTCTTCAGGCAGATGAAATAGAGCCAGTTGCGGTAGTCGCTCCCAGCAATGCGGGCGTAAAAATCCGACTCCAGATTATTACCAAGATCGTGCTTTTCGAAGACCTCGTCGAGCGAGCAGTTGCTCTGGTTGAGTTCTGTCAACAACTCTGCCCAGCGGGCGTCGCTTCCACAGGAACGCGCCAAGGCAAATTCCCTTGTTAAGAACTTAATGCCCTCGTAGGCGTTGCTGATTTGATGTACGGTGAATATCGCCTTATCGAGATTGACAGCCGTGTTCACGACAACACTACCACACCGCCCATTTTCGAGTTCCTCAAGCATCGCTTTGAAACCCGACAAAGCCGACAATCCGACAGTCGGGGCGGCAAGGGTAAACGATAAGTCGCACTCAGCCTTATCGACGACGCTGAACCGACGGCTGTCAAAGCGAGGGTCGGTCTGCATCCCTGCAATCAGCGAGGCAAGCCCTCGCAGAAGCAACACGACTTTTACACCGCCGACATTATGGTCTTTCAGCCGCGACAGGGTGCGTGTTGCCTCATCGCTTCCGCGAAGCGCAAGAAACTCGCCAAGCCCCGTTACAACGAACCTTTTTCCATTTGCGTTCACATCGGCAGCCTTGATATAGGTGAGGAGTCCATCGATGTCAGGCATTTTGTCGTCGTTGTTGCAGAAACCGCTCATCGGGACGGGATCAAGCCCCAAGACCGACAACTCATAAATTGCGGTCGCATACTGCCCGTCGCAGATGAACAGGAAATATGGCGTTTTGACGGAGGATGTCAGGTATTTCTTTACCGAGTCAATTTGCATTCTATTTCCCGCCCTCATTCGCCAGTATTTCAATTCCGACTGTCATGCTGTCCTTGACGAGCCGTTTGAGGTACTGCTTCAATTGGGCGTCGTCCATCTCGTCGATTTTCAGGAGTACCTTGTCGCTGCCGCCGGCGTTGTACTCGGCTTCGGCGAGTTTCTTCACCGTGCCCTTGACGCTCGGATTGTCGCGCCAATCGTAAGTGTCTACGGAAAGGCGGTCGAGCGTGTCCCTGACCTTATCGAGGCCAGGAAGCAACGTGCTGTATTCGCCGACAATATCCCGCTTGAATGCCGCGTTCCGCTTCTCTTCATCCGCAAGGTTTCCGAACAGCGTGGTGGATTCAAGGAACGCAAGAGCGGATTTGATTTCGGAATCCATTCCCCAGTTTCGGTTGAGGGTTTCAAATGCTTTCTTTGCTTTTTCGTATTCAGCCTCGGAGACACAACATAGAATAGGCGTCCTGTAGCGGCTCGACCACTCACGCGGGTTTTTCGTTTCCGTCTTGTCTTTCCACAAGCGGAAGAGCTGCGATTTCAACTGGTTCTTGCGGAACTCCTCGGCAGCTTCTTTTACCTTGACGTTACAGTCAGTTTTCGGTAACTCAAAAAAACCTGTCTGGAGTTTGCTCTTCACATCGGCGATGTCTTTATCGCTCAGGTCTTCAAGGTACGGCTCATAGACCTCGGCAAAAGCACGTCTGTCGTTGTTCAGCAATTCTCGGATTTCCGCGCCGTGCGCCACTAACTCCGTATGGAACGCTTTCAACTGTTCGGGCAGGATATCCTCTTGCTTACAGATTTTCAGGAGCGTGTCGAGGACTTTTGCCAAGGCGGGATACTTTGCCCGTAGAGCCTCGCATGAGATGCCGATGAACTTCAGACGCTCGCGCCACTCTTTGTCCGCCTCGGTCAGGGAATGCGCGGCAACATTCAGAATTGTATTGCTCTCTTTGGCCACGTTGTACTCGGTCAGCAGCTTACGTATTTCGTCCTCGCCAGTCTGCTTATCCCAAAGGCACGAGTGTTTCACTCCGAACAAGCGGCGAATGTCGGCAAGGACATTATTTTCAGCACCAATTGCGGTGGCGAGTTCCGTAACTTTGCCGCCCTCAAAGGAGCTGAGGTACTCGCGCATACCTTTCTGGCAGTTCTCATTTGTGACCAGGGCAAACAAGCTGTCGGCGAGCGAGGGTTTGGCGGACGCAATTCTTCCTATTTCCACCGCTTTCTTATGAGCCTCGTTGCCTTCCTTTTGAACAAGCTCAATGTACTTCAGAACCACATCAAAGATGCCGACGGTGTCCACTTCTTCAAGGCACCATACCGGCAGATTCAGATCGCGCATTTTTTTAGACACGACTATTGCAGCCTGTCCTGCGGAAGAACACGAATTTTTGGGTATACTCCACGCCTTTTCGGTAAGTTCATAAAACGCCCTTTCGTCGGCGGTCATCTTCACGATATAGGTTGGCCTCGGAGACTTGCCGATGTAGTTTCCGAGCATCTCCGCAAGTTTATCCTGCGTCATCTGCTCGTGACCGCCGGATGAATCGCTGTAGCGTAACGGCTCACTGCCGTACTCTTTCAACAGGAAACCGGCAATAAACGACGAGAGGTTACATGGCGCAAAACCATAGGTTTTCTCAAGGAAGTCGTAGAGTTCGCCTATCGAAATCTGCCCGTCGCGGGCAAACGCGTCCTCGATGAGCTTGTCTACCTCGACTTTGATTTTCGAGATAGGCAAAGACGCTTTCGTAGGGTTTTCCCAATACCTATCAATCTTCCAAACGGTCGTAAGGACGTGCTTCTCGATGCCGACAACAACACCGCTCGTGGTCTGCGATATGCCCGACTTTGCCGATTGCTTCATCGCAGGAGTTATCTTCAGTTGGCTCTCTGTAAGGCTCTTGGCGAAATCGAACACATACGGGAATTTGGTCGTCACTATGGTCTGGAGGACGCTTGCCACGCCTTGCCCGTTGCCGAGTTTTTCGCCCTCTTGATTTGCGTAGGTGTATACGACAAACTGACCGTTGTAGATACGGTTTTTCCAGTCTTGGTCTAAGACACGCTTTGCTTTATCCGAACTTTCCCGCGACGACGTGTTGTTGCTACCTTGGTAGTACATCGCCATAGCGGAGAAGTCCACGTACTGCTCAAACGCCTCCGAGCCAAGCGGTGTAGAGAGCGCGTCGATGAATACGATGTTCTCATACTGCTTATCCGTAATCGCAGTTCTGAGGGTCTTGCGGAAGATTGTAGCTTCCGCATCGTCTTTGGCAAAGGCGATAACGGCGTGGAAATTACACCCCGTGGCTCTATCGCGCAGGGTATTAATTGTGCGTGTGAAGTCGGCGGCGGTTACGGGCATGATTTTGCCAGTACCCGGCTCGGACTCAAACCTCAGACGTAGGGCAGGCGAAAGCGACAATACGGTAGAAAGCCCACCCTCTGTCACCAGTTTCGATGTTGTGCTATTTTGCCGTATTTCTCTCTTGTGGTTGTCGATTTTGGCTTGGTCTCCCGCAAGCACGGCAGCCGCATAGGCATACCGCCCACCGCTTATCGGGTTTGAAATGAGGATGCCTTTTTCCTTAAGCCCTTTAGCGAGGTTAGCGGACTTCGTTCCCTCTAAGTCTGGGATGCCCTCAAAGACATAGCTGAGGTTCTGTTCGGTAGCTTTGAACAGGTCGATCCTGCCGCCCAACCGCTGATCAATCGCCTGCATAATAAGAATGGCTTTCAGGACAGCTTTCTCATCCTCACGCAAATTCTGCTGCTGCGGGAAGGTGTCCAGTATCAGGCGAATGTCTGATGTGAGGTTATCCCTGCCTTTCTCGTAGAAAAAGTTCCACAGCATATCCACCGTGAGAAGCTGGTGGTCGTCAAAGGGACCCGTATTCTCAATGAACCATTGGAACGCCTTCACATCGTCCGTGTTAGAGGATTTGATGAAGTCGAACATACTCCGCTGGTTGGACTTGAACGCAGAGGCTATGTTTTTGAGGAGCAGAGCCGCCATCGGGTGAAGCGGCATAATGTCCTTCATCACCTGTGGGTTGTCAATCTTCGCAACCGCCATCACCTTGGAGCGGGAATTCTTGACTCGGTCGTTCAGGTCGTCGGCGAGAATGTCCCACTCCGGCTTGGCGGCAGGCTTCACGTTGAAAGCGTGACCGATGAGGTTGAACGCGATGTTATCTGGCAGAGCAATCTGCACAGGAATAAATCGGTCGCGCACCTTTGTCCAAGTCGTGTCGGCGGTCGTGAACAACTGTCCCGATTCGTGCGTGACGACGATGAAGTAGAACGGCTTTAGGTTCACCAACTCGGCGAGTTTCTGGAACTCCGAAAGGCTCTCCCGGTTGTTCTTAAAGTAATCGGAGAACTCGTCCCAAATAAAGACAACCTTTACATTGTTGCGGTCGATAATGTCCATCAGCCAAGCGATGAGCCTGTCAGCGTCAATATTCAGCGCGGTGATGCCCTCTTTGTCGGCAAGACGGAAGATGTTATCCATCAGCGTCTTGACCTCACCGCCCTTACGGAGGACGTTCAGCACCTCATCAGCGGAGGACTGGCTGAACAGAGCCGCCCACTCCGGCTTTTTCAAGAGCGCGTCAAAGAACAGCTTGTGCGACGGCTCGTCAATCCAAGCGATGACGCTT
>MGTE01000081.1:12080-25549 GCA_001799275.1 Deltaproteobacteria bacterium RIFOXYD12_FULL_57_12 | reverse complement strand
CCGAAGCGTATCGGTAGGCGGTCATGATGCCCTTTTGCTTGTGGCCGATTAACTTTTCGAGCAGGTCAGTTTTCTTTTTCAGCGGCTCGTATCTGTCCCAGTAGGCGCGGAGCTCTTCTTCCGGCACTTCGAGAATCTTTTTCAGGGCATAGGCGCACTGTGACTTGCCCGTGCCGTACGCGCCCTCAATCCAGAGGGAACGCTTCTCCTGCCGTGCCAATGCCCGCTCCATGTTGTTCAGTATTTCGATGAACGTGTAGTGCGGGTATGTGCGCGTCCAGAAGTCCGGGCTGGCGGCGGCGATGGCAGAGTCGTTGACTTGAGGGAAATACTCCTCGTCAATGTCAAAGTATTCGCGGTATTTGTTGTTATTAGCCATTTGCCGCATCCCCCTTAAACAAGTCGAGTACATCTTGGGACGATTTATCCTCTGCCAGCGTTATCTTTTCAAGGTCGTGCGTAAACGATGCAGTGATGAATTCCGGATACTTTGCCGACAGTCCCAACAGGAGCGGCGTCATATCGTCGCGGTCAAGCCCGAAGATGCGGGTGGGGCTGATGCCGTCGCGATCGATGCTTTCATTCAGGAGCGTGGCAAGCGTGAACTCCTTATAGTCGTTGCACTTCTCCGCAAACTTGAACAGGCCGTACAGCACCACGCGCGGGTCGCTCACCGAGCATTTCGTGCGGACGAGGTCGCCCTCGTCGGTAACGAAGCCCCAATGTAGGCTTGTGCCGAGCGGTGTTTCGACTAGACGCTTGTAGGATTTGGCGATTGACTTAGCGTCCTTCGGTTTGACATCAACAGCAGTCAGCATATCCTCGACTGTCTGACGAGCATAGGTTCTGCCAACATCGAAATTGTTTACATACCACTCCATCTGCGGGTTTTCGGCAACAAGATTGATAAGAATCAGGCCTTGCGCCGTGTCCGTTTCCCAACCAATCTGCGAGATTAACTCGGCAAACGACGTGAAGTGGTTCTTTTCATTTAGGGAAGCATCCTTAAGGAAACGCCTAAACATATCGAACATCATTGGACCCAGTGTGTGCTCCGAAAAGAAAGCCTCCTTCAGTACAAAGAATGAGTGCAACCACTCCGGCTTTGGAGCGTGGTCGGCGAATGAGTTTAAGCTTTTCATTGAGTTACCTCCTCCTTGTGGGTGGCGCAGCGAGTGGAACAACAGACAGCCGCTGTCGATTGCGTGACACTCGTGACACCTGATACAGTTACTTATTTTGACTTTGCCGTCAGCAAAACTGATACAACCGTTTCGACAGTTCGTTACGCAAACTCGGCAACCTATGCAATACGAGGCTTTTCTGAATAGCTGTCGGAACATCTTCCCGAATGCGGGTCGCTCTTTCAGCACAACTTCCGGGATTGTTACGATGTAGCCGTTCTTTGTCGCCTTAACGGAAAACCGTAAGTATTCGCCGTCAAATTGCACGGAGTAGTCACCGTTGCCGCCGCGTAAGTCTCCGAGCGTTTTTATCCATTCCAACCAGTCGGAATCAGGGTCAGTAATGGTTATCGTCAAAATTCCGTTTGTAATCTTTTCAATGCAACGGAAAGTATTGTTCGATAACTCGCGCCCATTCTTTCTGGCGTTCCAACCGCCGTTTAGGATATACGATTCGGTGTTGCTCTTCTTGCGCTTGTCCCCATCGTAGGTATTCTTAATCGAATCAATATAGCTATCAATCTCTGCCGGATAGCTTGTTCGGCGTAAGTAGTCGCTTGTGCCGCCCGACATAGGGCAAAACAAACATCCGGCACGACCATTGCCCTTCTTATAGGTTTCGTTAATCAGCACATCGTTCGCGTATACATAAAGCCATATCTCAGCAGATGTCCATTCGAGGATTGAGTTATGGCTGAACTGTCCCTTTTGTTTTACGCCATAGTTCTCGTACTTGTAGGTGCTTCGAGCAACGCTCTCCTGAGCCCGAACTCCAACAAAGTCAAGGCCGATAAAATCGTTCTTGCCAGTTACATCTCTCAGCTTCAACGTCTGCGGAGTGCTTTTATGCACCGAGCAGCACCAACGGAGCACACGCGACGGGGGACCGAATAACTCCCACGATTCCTTTGGGTTGATGTGCGACTTGGCAATGTAGAATGGTATCTCGTCCTCGGCACATTGCTGCTTGGTCTTTTTGATGACCTCGTAGGTATCGGGGAACTCCATCCCCGTGTCACCGAACACCACCACGAAGCTGCCTTTGGGCAGGGCTTTCTTAACAAGGTCAAGCAGGACACAACTGTCCTTGCCTCCCGAAAACGCCATGTGGAAGCAGTCTAGCCTGTCCTTGTACTTGGTGTAGATAGCCAATATTTTCTTGACCGTGGTCTGCTCGATGATTTCAAGCATCTCATGGTTTGCTTCAACCATAGCCTCTATGTCAACGGGGCGAAGCGATAGGCCTTTAGGTTCCGGCATTATCGGTTTGCCGTCCTCGCCGTTCGGAATGATAATCTTAGGGGCGGTGTAAACATTGCCGTCTTTCAACTTTGCGACGAGCGTCCCTCGATAGTAGTAATGGTTTGCTTCCGCCCACATATAGGGGCGGTCGGTCTGCTTGTCGTACTTCCAATACTTATCAAAGCCCAGCACGTCCAATTCAGGCGCGTAAACCGGGCGGGGTTCTTTCGAGAACCCGGTCGGCGAGGAATTAAGAAGTATCCCGCCCGTTTTCTTGTCGTAGGTGTACGAATACATCTTCAATCCATCCTTTCTCGTATGGCTTTCGCCTTATCTATGATTTCGTTAACTTTTGCGGTTGTGCTTCTGCCCGTATAGCCGCTCTCATACAGGAACTTGCCAACGGCGGTGTCCTTTAAGGGGACGTCGGCATTCGCCACGGCATCGGTCATGATCTCCGTGTAGACCATGCCACAGCTTTTGCGGATGACCACTCCGGCGTTCCGCGAATTAACCGATGGAGTATCAAACCGAAACTTCCGACTAAAGCGGCGGCAGTAGCTTTCAAGCAAAAACAAATTCCACGTCTGACCGCAGCCGGGGAACGCCCAGAATGTGGTGAAAGACTTAAGCGGAAGATAATCTCCCTTAACAAACAGCCCGATTGCTTCGTCAATTACGTCGGCGTTGAAGTGAACATATCTGTCCGCCACATATGCGTCTTTATCAATACGAACCAGAACGGTGTTGCCCGCTTCCATCGGTATCCAGCGGCGAACTTTTCCCGTTAGTTCTTTCTCGTGGGTCAGCAGGTCATCAAGCGAGCATTTGTCGATGGTTCGGCAGTATTTCTTCATTATGGTCAACGCATCAGGCACATCTCCTTTGCGCGCGACGATTTTGCCTTTTTTATCGAATTTGTCCGACAGGCAAATGCGGTAAACCGCATTATGAACCGCCGTGATGGAAAGTTCGTAGTTGCGTTCCTCGATTTCACCGAAGGGCAAGTCTGTAATTGAGGCATAGCCGCGAGCGTTGCATTCCCGCACGGCGGCCTCGCGGACAACTTGCCGCTCTTCGTCGGTGATTTCAATTCGGCTGACGTGTGAGAAGGTCTCCACGCTGCTCCAAATGAAGTCGCCATTCTGACCGAGGGCGTACTTAATCCTTTCAAGGGGTATGTACCGCAACCGTTCGGCGAGGTGCTCATAGGTCAGTAGTATGTCGTCGCCCCACACACGGAGAATTTCACTCTCAAGGGCGGAGAAGACCGACGCGTCCGTGTAGCCGAAATAGGTCTGCGTGAACGACAGATTCGGGAACAGCCTACGGAGAATGTCGATGAGCATATCCTCGGAGACCACGCTTGCTTCGAACAGCCAGTTCTCGTTCTTGGCGTAGAATTCGGCGAAGAAGATAGCTTGGGCTCCGTCGGAGAAGTATTCATCTACCAATTCTTTGATTCGCTCTTTCGTCTCTGCCGACACAGCATATACCTTGCCGTCATAGGTGGTTCCGCAAGCCGAAATGTACCTTTTCAGTTCCTCGTGAGGCAACACGATTTCCTCGCCAAAATCCTCTGCGGCAAAAGACCTAAAACGCGCCAACTCAATAGGGGAGTTCAGCCTGTATCCATTGGCAAAATGCGCCAAAAGAACATCAGCCAGCTTTTCAATGACCTCAGGGTCAAGCGCAGGTTGAGGTCGGATAATTCGAGAGGCAACAACATTAGCGGGGCGTGTATTCGTTTGCATCGACTGCGAGGGTTTGTCGAATTTAAGCTCATTGGTGATAATGACATCTTCCAAGTCCACACCACAGTGTTGACACAGATTCCTGATAATTGTGACAACGGCCTGCGGGTTGTAGTTGGTGTTAATCCACTTACCATTTGAGAGCAGGGAGCAAGTCTCGAAGTTCTCTTTGGTCGGCAAAAAGAACACCTTGCTGCCATACAACGGTTTGCTGTTAAGCGATTCAAGGCCCGGGTTGCCTTCAGCGATAAATCGTTCTGTTATTGCCACAAGCAGTTGCGACCAGTAGTTCTGCTCGCTAGGCACGACGGCTTGTCCGTTGATGGTACAAGTCAAAGAGCGGGTTTGGGCGCAGAGTTCTGGGCGAGTTATATATCCGGTCTCTATCGATGGAGTTGAACCTTGGTACTCAAGGTCATCTAGTTGGGATTCACTTGCAAGAGAAGCTATTGAAGAATCGGATAACAGGTCATCTTTACCACCATTCTTTATATAGCTACTTTCCAGCGTTTGACTATTTGAGCTTTCAATTATCCGCAACGAGGACAACGCTGATTCTAACTTCATAGTAATTGGATCGCCGTATTTAGTTAAAGCTATGACTTTATCCGGCAAGACTTCCATGATAGTAAGTTTGCCAAATCTAATATGCGATACAATGTCACCATTTTTAAAAGGCACAGTTAGACTCATTCCCAAGTGCTCTCTCTCGTTAGAAGGAGGGAAAATTCAACCTGGCTAATACTGTAGCCGCCCCCGCTAAAAAAGACCAGGCAGACGAAATCTTGAGTCCAGGCAAGGCATGAATAGCAGCAAGGGTCTCCGCAGGCGCTGTCATCCGGCATGGTGTAATCGCATTCGGTGTGAGTCTGCCGGAAAAAGCCTCCACGTTTTCCAAGTCCTTTATGGTCCATTTGGCAAAGTCCAAGGGATTCTCATAAGCAGCCCATACCAGCAGAGAACATACCTGAAGTGCTGCTGTTCACTTGCCTATAGTTTGGTGCAGCTCTGAAAATGTCCCCAAAAGCATTCAGCTCATCAGGTGTATGGCAAGTGAAAACGCTCCTGACATCCAATACGACAAGAATTTGCAGTTTCGCGGGTGCGGCACGGAGCGCGCCCATATACTGCCGCACCACATTTTCTAAATAAAAATGCCATTGGCGTTCGGCTGCGTAACCAACCAAGCGATAACATCTTCAGGGTCAATGGCGCTATTTGATGTATGTTCAAATTCAAAAGCCGATTCCCCCCCTTTCAATTTGGCCTTGGGGTGGATGGAAGCCTTCAGATCGTCGCCCAGCAAAGAATTGATCTTGTCGATGATCTTCATTCGTCCGAACCCTACTTGTTGCGGTCTGCCTCACCACCAGCCTCAACCCAGGCATCGACCTGATCTTTCTTGAAATTCCAAAGTCGGCCCATGCGATGACAGGGCATACCGAGCCTGTCGATCCATCGATACACGGTGTCTCATTTTATGCCGAGATGGGCGGCGATTTCATCTACAGAAAACCATCGATCATCCATGGCGGCTCCTCTAGCGGCCGAGACAGTTTGTTTGAAATTTTCTTTGCTTATTGGATAGCTATGGCTTCTGTTGGTCATAGGTAAAGGCGAATAATCTGTCAAGCTGTTGTGCTACGTTAACCGATTTTTATGGATTCATAACCGGTTTCTTCGTTTCTTCAAACACGCTGTTTCTTCCTTCTTCCGGTCGGCGACCGGGTTTCTTCTCCCGCTCGAAGAATTAACGGCATGGCCATCAAGACATTCCTTTGTGTTGCCGGACATTGAGAGCTTTCCACGCCAGAAGCGGTTGGCCTTGGATGCGGCCTTGAAGATTTGAATCGGCGGTCAGGATCGTCGAGTCAATCTCCCCCCTGTCAAGCAGCAGGTCAAGAAACGCCCCTTCGGCATCCGTGAGAGGTAACACCGCGGACAAGGCCTGTCGGCACTCTTTCACAAGACGGGCGCCATATTCGGCAGCAGTTTCTTGTCCGTCGAAGGCATTGACGCGCATGGTCGGAATCAACTGCCGGGCCAACTCCGATGTATCGCAAACCACATCATCCGCAGAAACCGTTCGCCAGTCCTTGCGGTTCATGGCTCCATATACAACAAAGGCCGTGCGCAGCCGGTCATGGTCGAGATTTTCCATATGCAGAATTCCATGGCTATCAAACAGGTCTCTCGCCTGGCAGCGTGCCAGCAATGCCGCCAGTTTGCCTGCCGCCAATTCATGGATATCCAGGATCGGAATTTTCGTGGCCGACCAAGTCCCAACCGGCTTGGAGTCGGATATCGTGACCGGCCACAGGGGAACGCGGAACATGAAGTTGAGGTCAACTTCGAGGTTGCCGGTCTGACCTGAGGCGCATTGATAGCGCAGCGACCACTTGCCCCCGGCGTGCTCCTCCGGCATGCGCCTGACAGTGATCCTCTCCCGTGCGAAAACCGCCTGGAGCGCCTGTTCGATCCTGGGCCGCTCGGCAAGCATTACTTCACGGTCTTCGGTACCCACGTAGTTCAAGTCAATATCGACAGAGAGCCGGGGAACGTCGAAGACAAAAAGATTGAGAGCTGTTCCGCCTTTGAGAACCAGTCTACCCTTCAGAAAAGGGTGACTGCGAATGGCATCGAGAAGCCCCAGCAGGTGAGCAACTTTTTCCAGCACGTCGGTTCTGAAACCTGTCTTTTCTGCTTCGACGGACAGTTTCTCGATAGAAATTCTCATAGCACTTCCCCCCATGATCGGTCAAAAACTTCCCTGGGGACAACCAGATTCCACTCTGGGACAAGGCGACCGGATTCTCGTTTGCTGCGGTCCAGGTAATGCGGTTGTCGTGACCGGAAATCCCTGAGCTGCTTGAGATGGCTTTCCTCGACCATCAAGGAATCACGGTGCTGCTCCAGAAAAAATCCAACCTTGGCAACCGTGGTCGCGTTTCCGAGAAGGAGAGCGTACTCAACCACTTTATCGAGATCGAAGAACTCAACCGACTCCAAAGATCGCCAGATTTCCTCCCAGCTTCCCGAAAGGTTCGGACGGTCCAAGACATCCACCAGCGTCCGTTCCAGGCAGGTAACGGGAACTTCCAGGCCGGAGCGGTCAACGGTGACGACTCCAGAATTTTCTTTCCCCACGCGGCAAAGTGCCTGCGAAAACTTCACGCCACGGAAGACACGGGAGCGGAAGGTAACAGGGGAAACAGGGCGGAAAGCCGAATAGGTGAGATGTTCCCGGACGGAGTAGGCGCGACCGTGAATAACCAAGGCCGTATGATATGATAAAACAGCATCCTTGGTCAGCTTCGCAGCCACCAGAAAAGGATCGACCGGGTATGAATCCGGATCGGCCCCCGGTGGGATGACGGCATGCAATCCTCGCCGTATGAGAATAATGTGTCCTGTTTTCCTGTGGTAATCCAGCAGGGATTCTCTGGTTCTGGGGCCGGATTTCCCCATGATCGACAGGTGGCTGTCAAACTCTTCGCTAGTGAACACTGGATGTTTGCGGAAAAACTCTTCATGTTTCATACATAATCCTACTTGACATAAATCAATGCAACCCATGGTTAATTTATGGATTGCTCGTGTTGCTGTCAAGAAAAATACGAGAAATTTGAAACTAACCCACAAAACCCGTACATAAAACATGGGTTCTGTGGATTAATGTCAAGTTTTGACATCATTTCGACATGTTTTTTCGTTTCTTCAAACACGCTGTTTCTTCCTTCTTGCGATCGCGCGACCGGGTTTCTTGGTTTCTTGCTGTCAGGCAAGTGACACCCGTGGCGATGCGCGACAGTAAAGAACGACACTAATATTGTTTTAGTGTCGCGCATCCACATGAAAGTAACCCGGCATTTTTTAGCGGAAACTTCTAACTTCCAGCTTCTACCGAGGCCGTGTCAAGCCCAAATTGTAGTGCGTCATTTAGCGCATATCGTAGCCAGAACAGTTCCTACAAAATAACCTCGCGGATAGCCTTGATCAATTGCTCAGGCTTGATCTTCTGCCCCTGAAACAGCAATGCCTTGATGATGATCGTCTCGGAGATTTTTTTGTGCGGAGAAAATTCATTCACTGCCGCGACAATACTTTTCAGCCGCTCCTTGTCCTCCGGAGTCAGGCGAAAACTGGTGGGCTTAAGCTGGGATCTGCGGGAGACCAGTTGCAGGTTCTCCGACGAATTGTCCGGGGAACTGGTTGTGGCAAGCTTACTTTGTCCGGTGATTTTTTTCTTAGCCATAATCGATAATCTCTCTGGTGAGTGATGTGAAATCTTCGGCCCCATTCGACCTGGGGTCAAAAGTAAAAACCGGTTCGTTATTCATCTGGGCCTGGTTGATCGCCTCGGTCCGGCGGATGACCGTGGCCAGGAGATTGGCGGAAAGCGGTGCCAGTTGCGTCGCGACAAATTCATTCGATACCTTGTTGCGTGCGTCGAATCCGTTCCGCACGATCCGGTAGCCGTAAACCTCGCTTTCCTTTACCTCGCTGATGGACGCGAACAGGTCGGCGATGCCGTCCAGGGAATAGCGGCCATACGTGGTGGGAATCAGGATCAGGTCGGCGGTGAAAATCGCGTTCACCGCTAGCACTCCGAGGGTAGGCGGGCAGTCGATCAGGATATAATCGAAATCCTTTTCCACCTTTTGCAGGTGATTGTGCAGCAGTTTTTCACGATGGGACCGGGCAGTGATCTGCTCGACAACGGTGGCCATGTGAATATTGGCCGGCAGGATAAAGAGATTGTCCGTTGCTCTGCCATTTATCATGGCAGGGCGGATGATTTTTTTAACAGCACAGGCGCGGTCCAGGAAAAGATCCCGCACCGTTTCGCCCCGGGAGATGTCCGGGCAGAAAATCACACTGCTGTGCGCCTGCGGGTCTATGTCGATCAAAAGGGTTTTCTTGCCGGCCGCTGCCAGGCCGTAGGCCAGGTTGACGGCAATCGTGGTTTTCCCGACGCCGCCTTTCTGATTCAAAATGCAAAGCTTCATACTGTCTCCTTCAAATGATTTTGCTGAAACAAATAATTATCTGACACCATAAGGGTTGTCAACAGAAAATGTAGCGCGATTAGTAGCTGTTTTATTAGCATATCAATTAGGCCAAATACGGACTATTCATGTATTGCTCGCGATAGTGTCTTTGAGTAAAGCGGGACTGGCCCTTGCCCCACTCGCAAGGCAATAAAAAACGGCTGCCCAACCAAGAGGTTGGAGGCAGCCGTTTGCGTGATAAAGATTCAGGTTCATCCTATGCCGCAGCCGGCAGAGGCGCATCGAGAACGTCACTGATGCCGGCTTTGTCCAAAACAAAGTCGGCTGCTGTCTGCGCCTTGGCTGCGGCGGTGAAAATCGCCCTGCTGTCCCCTTTCAGGATCGTGAGCCAGGAATTGATGTATTCCGGATGCCGCATCTCCTCAAACGGAATGCCGGTGTTGGCGCCCAAAAAGGCGGCGCCGATCTCGGCCACCAACTCCTCGAAAGCATAGTCCTGATCACCAAACCTTTTACCGAAGTCCGGGCGAGCCGGGCCGGGTGGCCGGTCCAGTGGCAAATTTCATGGTAGGCAACGGCGAAATAGAAATCGAGATTCTCAAAAGCCGATTGCGGCGGCATGATGATCCGGTCAGCGAACAGGGAATAACTGGCCCGGCCGCCGCCGTGCATGATCACTGGCAATGCCAGAATCTGCTCGGCCATTTTGTTGGTTTCCTGTCCCACCACCTCATCGGGCTCGAGCGCGGGCAGATCGAGCCCCTCGCACTGTTCGACGTTGAAGACCGTGTAGGCCCGGGCAAAGGGGATAACCTTCTGCTCTTTGCTACCAGTCTCCTCCCTATCCGGGATCATGCCGTCGTCTTCCCTCTGTTCCCGCGCGGGCAGGAACTTCCAGAAGATGACCTGCACGCCTTTTTCGCCCTTCCTGATAGTGCCGCCGAGCTTTTCGGCGTTCCGGAAGGTGAGCCAGCGGGGATCGGCAAAGCCCTTCATCATGACCACCAGGTTCAGCAGCAGGATGTTGAGTCCCCGGTACGGCCGATCAGTAACCGCGTTGCGGAGGACACCGTAGCGGGCCGCGTCCCAGGGCCTGGCCCAGGGAACGAGACCGTCCTCCAGGGCGCTGATGATCTTTGCGGTGATGGCCTCGTAGATGTTCGGTTTATCTGTTTTCTTGTGCATGGTCGTACCTCCTTGATTGTGTATGATGGGAGGGCACGATGTCCCCGTCGGGGTCGTCGTGCCCCAACGGATTTCATGATAAAAAGTGACCTGAGTCGCTCATGGCGGTGACTTCGTCGCCGACGATCAGGTGATCCAGCACCCTGACATCGATCACCTTCAAGATTTCTCGCAACTTGTCGGTGAGTTCAATGTCCTGCCGGCTGGGAGTACTGTCGCCGGATGGATGGTTGTGCGCCAGGATAACCGCCGCGGCATTGAGCCGCAGGGCCTCCTTGACTACTTCCCGTGGATGGACCGTGGCACAGTTCACCGAGCCCCGGAACATCTCCACCCAGGCCAGCACCCGATGGCCGCTGTCCAGAAACAGGCAGGCGAACATCTCGCACTCGCAGGCCCTGAGTTTGTTGCCAATCGCCGCCTTGGCTGCATCCGATGATTTGATGGATACACCGCGCCGGAGCTGGTAACCGCTGAGCCGCCTGGCCTCGGTAAATACTGCGTCTTTGGGAGCTGGAAGATAAGCCCCGCTCTGGTCTTGAATGTACAACATGGCTTGCCTCCTTGTTTTGAAGAAGGGGCAAGCCACCCCCCTCGGGGCGTGTTGCCCCAAGGGGAAATGGTTGACCTGCAGAGCATCAGATCTGCATCTGATCACCACCACAGACCGGTTTTCCGACGTCTTGGCCGCCCCGGGCCTGTATTGGCTGCAGGGTCAGCGATTCTTGTTCGATTCAGAAAGGTGTCGATGTCCTCCTTTCTGAACAGTATCTTGCCCTTTTGGCGTTTCGACGGACGAACAAACGGGATCAGTCCCTGTTCAACCGCCAGCCGCCGGAAGTGATCCATGGAATACCTGGCGTAAAATGCGGCCTCTTTCAAAGTCATGGCCGCCGGCGTGGATTCGTTTGATTGTCTGGTCAGAAGCCTGAAAATTTCCTGCTGTGTCCGTTCGATTGCGGCAAACCGTTCTTCCAGACTATCCGAAAGAGAGCCACCGCCTCGCGCCTGCAGATTAAACATGCCTTGCCTCCTTGATTGAAAAAGGGCAAGACACCCGAAGGGGCGTGTTGCCCCGTGGGGATGGTTTGTCCGATTATGCCGCCTCTCGGCTGACGGTGACGATCGCACGCCAGTCCGGAGTGATGGACTCAAGGGTTTCGAGAGCCTGTTCTCTCCCGGTATCAGGGAAGAGCAGCAGATTCCCGAGAATCTCGAAAAGCGCGGGCGCCATCCGGATGAGACGGACGTTATTGGCGTCCCGTTGCTCAACGACAAGATCGCGCCGATTGCCCTCTTCCTCTGAGATATCGTACCCGTCAGGCCCCCATGTCTGTTGCTCATGCTGGGCCTCCCTGACGATGTAGGCGCCTTCCGTATCCGGGTGGGGCTCCACCGTCCAGGGTCTGGGTGTGGTTTCGAATTCGATGTTTTCATCAATAAGGTCATGTCCCATAACGGTCTCCTCTCGATAAACCGGGGAAACCGTCCCTGACCGGGAAATGGTTTCCCGGCCGGGTTGTGGTTTTTGATGGCAAAGCCTGAATCCCGCTGGTGCGGGACTCAGGCTTTTTTGAATTACTTTCTGCTCGTTGGATTGATCAGAACGGCACATCGTCGGACAGCGGCGGTTCATGGCCGTCTTCCGGCGGTGCCGGGACATGGTCAGCCTTATCGCCGCCGCCGAGCATTTTCATCTCCCTGGCGACGATTTCCGTGGTGAACCGGGTGTTGCCGTCGGCATCTTCCCATTTCCGGGTCTGCAGGCGGCCTTCGATATACACCCGGGAGCCCTTGGCGAGATATTCGCCGCAGATCTCGGCAAGCCGGCCGAAGGCGACGATCCGGTGCCATTCGGTGGCTTCCTGCTGAATGCCCTGGGTATCCTTACACCGTTCGGTGGTCGCCACCCGAAAGTTGGCAACCGCCGTCTTGCTCTTGGTGGAACGGAGTTCTACGTCAGCGCCCAGGTTTCCGATCAACATCGTTTTGTTCAACATGGTCTTTCTCCTTTTGTATAAGCAGGGGCGCGGACCTGTCCCCACCATTGGGGAGTGGTTTCGTGTTCCCCTTTGTGGTGGGTTAGGTTCAAAGCCGGTCGCTTGACCGTATTCTTTCAATAAACCTGCTTCAGGTTCCTTGTTTCAGTCTCAAACTGGGCAGCTATTGCCTTCTCTTCCTCGATTTCCCGTGCGGTTGCGAAATCCGAAAGATCCAGGTCGTATACCTGGACATCCAGTTCCGCGTTGGAATAAACCGCCTGGACCAGACCGCCTTCGACGTGAATGATGACTTTCGGCATGCGCGAGTCCTTGATGATCTTCATGGCCGCATCCTCCATCAACCCGTTACCAGCATGAGTCTGGCGACCCTGAGGATGATATCCTGGGCCTGGTAGATGACGGTGAGTACGATTCCGGTGGCGACGATTATTTTTGTCAGCATTGTCTTCTCCTCCTTGGTGTGATTGAAACCGGGGGTGAAGACAAACCACCGCCCGAGGGGGTGTTGTTTTCACCCCCGGGTTGCGGGTACGGTTTTCGATGAATGGGTACGGAAACGAGTTCAGGCGGCCTTCTTTATCTCCAGGAAGGAATAGAAGCCGTCCTCCTTGAATTCGTCAGGAGAGTGTCCGTATTCCTTAAGAAAAGCGGCCAGCCGTTCCATGTTCATGGCCTTACGGTTGCGGGTCGTTTTCTGGAGCAGGCGACCGTAAGCCTTGAAGGGTCCACGCTGCGAGGCGATGGCCAGCAGTTGCCCTTTCCGGTTGCTGATGTCCGCTTCCAGGTTTTTCTGTTGTTCCTGGAGCATGGTGAGGATCTCGACCTTGTCCGCCAGTTCAGGAACCTCGTCGGCGTCGAATTGGGGGCAGGTGGAGATGTAGTCGCAAAAGCCGCACAACGGGGTCACTTCTGTGGCCGGCTCGGCTTCTACGTTGGATAAAATCTTCCGGTAGTCGGTCCACACGGCCTGCGCCCGGTCCAGCAATCCATCCAGGATGGTTGCCTGCGGGGTGTAGCCATTGAACAGTTCCAGACCTTCACTGCCAAAATTAATGGCCAGGATGGCGCCTTTTTCCACCGTGTAACCGG
>MGTE01000081.1:3107-12071 GCA_001799275.1 Deltaproteobacteria bacterium RIFOXYD12_FULL_57_12 | reverse complement strand
GGAGTCCCATCTGCAGATAGAGCTGCATTTCCCAGGAGCCGTATGGCTGTTCCGGGATGGATTCCGGGGACTTCACCTCAAGAACAGCCTTGGTTTTGGCAGCCTCCGAGGTGAACACGAAGTCGATATGGGCCTTGAGTGGAACCTCGCCGTCATGGATTACCTCGACCTGCCGCTCGAAATTGGTGAAACCGGCGGCGGTAAAGGCATCGGCGACGATGTCTTCGGCCATGTGACCACGTCGGAAACGGAGCAGGGTCACGAGATCCGGCTCGCTGGGCGCGATTCTGGCCAGGATGGTCTTGCGCGGGCATGCTGCGATGTCGGAAGCGCCGAGATAGGTGGTGCGATCTCCCAGGGTTTCCGAGGTCTGTTGCAGTGCCAGCTTCTGGAGAGCGGTACGGAGTGTGTGTTTCAGGTTGTCGGACATGATTGCCTCCTTGTTTGTGCAAACGAGGGAGGACGCACCTGTCTCCCGCTCAAGGGAATGGTGTCACTCCCCCTTGCGGGTTGGTTGGGTTTTTCGATCTACGCTGCTTTCCTCATCCAGGTCTTCTCCGATTTATCCCACTGGAAACCGGCGGCCTTGAGCAGTTCTTTCTTGTCGAACAGCCTGTCGCCCAGGGCCACGATGACACCTTGACGGTCTTCAAAGGTGACACCAGCGATCTTCGGCATGGCCGTCGGTTCGCTGCTCGTCTCCGCAGGATTTTCAGCTGTTTGGTTTTTGGCGGCCGAATTAGTATTGCGGGGATTGGCCAAGTAGACGTTTTTCAACAGGCCCTTGTAGGAATCGCTGCCGATGGAGAGAAGTGACATGCATTTCTGGATGGCATCGGTGATCGCGCCTTTCTGGGCATCGCCGACATTGCCTTTGACAATCTGCATCTGGCCTTTATGGGAGCCTTTGCAGAGCCATTCGCCATCGACCTTGAAAAAAAGCTTCACCTCGGCAACCGCCTGGGTGTCGAAGATCTCCTCCTTGGTCAATTCGTACCGCCAGTTTTCCGGGCCAAGAATCTCGTTGACGCTGTCAAAGACATACTGGGGCCGGTAGCCATATTTCACCTGGCCGATAACCTGCCCGTCCTTGCCGGTCATTTTGATTTCCTGGACCGCTTCGATGCCGAAAGAGCGTAATCTTTCGTTTACCAGATCGATCTTTTCCTGAAGTGTTGCTGCCATTGTTGTTTCCTCCTGTTTGCTGTGGGAGAGAAACAACTATCCCCCGGCGGGAGAAATTTGTTTTTCTCCCGATTGATGGGTGGGTTGTGCGTGTTGGGTGAATATGCCGAGCAATGCCACAAAGATCAGAGATTGATCGTGGCGTGCCAGCGATATGCTGAATGGGAAAGTAAAGAAGGGGAGCCATACGCTCCAGACAGGACAAATAATGAAGTTCGCATCCGCGATTAAACTTCGGCCTGTGGGAGAGAATGACGGTCGTGCCTGGAGTTCAAGAACCTCGGGAAGGAGGTTCAGCTAAGCCCTGGAAATGGGTATCTCATTGAGAAATGAGCCGGAATAATGACTTAATTCTTATACGTTACCTTGAAAAAGGCAAGGGGAATTTGACAGCATCTGGAATACAGATATTCCTATTACTGATTTGCTGTCCTGATTAGCGCTAATTAGGTTTTCTGTTGATAGCAGAAACTTCTTATTCAATCAATGGCGTTGCCTTGACGGTGCTTTTACGAAAGATAAATCCAACCCAAAGCCCTTCTGGGATTTTTTCTCGGCCAACAACCACCAGAATCATATACTTGAGGGAATGAATGGATTCCCGGTAGATGGCCTGCATTTTGCCTATATCTTCTCCTGAAGGTTTTGGAATGGGCTCTGGGTGAGTGTGCCAGTCACCAATGTAGTGCAGGCCCTGCTCAAATTGACCGTTGATATCTTTTTGCTCTTTTGGGCGGTTCGGCCAAAAAAAATACCGACTGCGTTTGTCGCCCTGCCCGGGCCTCGTGGCCCACTCAACCAGCACTTTCCCCTCGGCAAAGCGACAAAATAGTTGCCCCCCGGCTTCCTTTGCCCACGGTTTTAGTTGGCGGCTCTTCTGAAAGATTTCTAAAACATTATCGGCGAATTGTACAATTCCAAAAGAGCTGCGGAAACACAGTGTCACGACAGTCTCCCGCAAACTGGGCATTCGGTTTGCTCATGGATAGGTTTTTTATATACGCGCTCATAGCCATGTGTCTGTAGGTCCTGAAACCACCTTGCTGTTATTGATGCATCTACCATGTCAGATTGGTCCTTTGCGCCGACCCAGGTACGATGTTCGGAGTGTGTTATGCGGCCGGTCAGTGCGTCTAGAGCAGTTTTCACAACCATTGCAGCGGTTGGCGCTGCAGAGGCGGCCGTGAAAGGCTGATAAAATGCCCCGCAAGCTGCCTCCCGTTGAATCCTATGCTCCGGCGGCACGTCGAAGACAGAATGTTGGAACTCGCCAAATTTGTCAGTGAGACAACGCAAACAACCACCTTCCGGCAAAACCGTTACTGCGTGTCCAGCTAAAGCGTGGGCCTCAACCCATCCAAAGAGAACGGGTGGCATATCGGGTCCTTGCTTGCTCAAAGTGTTCAGCATCGAATCGCTTAACCACTCCGCAGACAGCGCGATAATCATATCATGTCCACTAAAAAGATCTGGAGTTTCCTTCCACGCTTGCTCCCATCTTTCGGGAATTGCCTCGACATCATAATCAGGAAATCGCGCGAGAATATCGGCTTTCATGCCGTCGGCTTTCTTCTTGCCAACGTTTTGCCCCGATAATACGTGCCTGCCTACATTCTGCCAGGTGAGCACATCCCCATCCACCAGAGTTAGCCGACGTATGCCAATTTGGGCAAGAAGTTGAATGGCCATTCCGCCGAGTGCTCCACAGCCGATGACCGCGACGCTGATATTGGACACAGACTGCGCATGAGAGCCCGCTGTACGGTGGAGCAATGAATCACTGTCGACCCGAGTTACCCCCATACGAACTACCGGAAATTTTGCGTTGGCTATTTGTTGTAGAAGAATGGTGCCGGGAACTCGACCTTTACGATATCCCCGCCAAAGCGGGCAACGACTTTTCACGCCAATTGAAATATGTGCTCCTGTATCGGATCGTAGGCCAAGCAGCACGGTTTGTTTATTGTGCTCAAAGGAAAAAACAATATATCCATATGCACCGGGCTTCAACGTCGAGGCGAGAAGGTTGAGGGCTTTGTCACCGGCCGTCGATGCCAGCGTTATTAGGTCACCAGTGTGTTTGGGATATGAACGGGGATAGATAGGTTCGGGTAGACTCAGCAAAACAGCGGCCGGCTTGATACGAGGCGACAGTCCCGGATAGACGCTCGCCAACCAAGTCTCCAATTGTGCCGCGTTATCAGCCAGCACAACCGCATGCTTCAGGATCGCAACATGTAAGAGTTTGGAGGTCCTGGGGCAACTCGAAGTAAGCCAAATTTCTCTTTTGTCAGGTTGTCCTAGAGTCCAATACGTGGAGGCCTCATCGAGAAAGTCCTCCTGATTCTCTCCACTCAAACCCTGCGCCAGAACCTTACTAGCCTCCCTGACCACATGCTCGGCATGCCGAATATCAGCAGGCAGTTCCATTAGTGCGCTGGAAGTGGTTAAGCAGAAAGTACCATCAAGTTCTACATGAGGTAACTCCCCAGCCTCTGGTGGCTCTGGCAAGGCGACAATCGGCAGCGCATTCGGGTACAGGTCGGGTAGAGCAAGTATGAGATCACTGTCCGCGTCGACAGTCTCAGCGGGCAATCGCCAACCGGCAATGAGCGGACTGGATTTAACACGGCTTTTCAACTCTTCAACCGAGAGTGGCCTGGCACCGGGCCACCGTACAGGAATCTCTGTTTTTATCCTCTCCAAGGCGATTTTCTGGCCGAGAATATCGACTGCGGCATCATGCATACCCTTGTCTTTCCCCACCTTGTTTAATGACAGGTGAATGAGGCGCTGTCCCACCTCCTAGAATATAGGCAGCACTCGATCTGCTGTCATTTTCGGAATTCTTTTTTTCTTCCTCCAGTTTGTCGATGCGTTGGTCAAAATAATCTGTGGCGAAAAGGTCTCGGAGCGCTTTGAGGGCATTGAGTTCCGCGCAATCGCTTTTTCTGAGTATTGAAAGAGTATCGATTGCCTTTCCAAGTCTGTCGCGCAACTCCACCATGTTGGCGTCTTCGTTGCTTTTGGTAATATTTTCGCCATCAACCACCGGATGCTTGACGACGAGGTCCCACTGAAGCCGCGCATGTATGCCCTCCATCACCTGCAATAGCGCCTTGTCATCCCTGCCCAGCAAGGACATATCTTTGTAGTATTGCTCATCGGTGAGTTTGGAAAGAATGAACCCGCTTGGCATGTTCCAGCTTTTGCGGCTCTTCGACCAAGCCTTGAGCAGTCTCACGATGCGTCGCATTTGACGGCCGTTCGTGGAATCCGGGCTTTTCTCTTTGACCTGGTTTTTAAACCAGTTGTTGACCCCTTCAGGGTCGGATCGTCTCCAATCGGCATTGGCAAGTTCGAAATACGTATCGTCATCTTTCTCGATCTTGCGATACACCGGAATGTCAATTGTGAACCCGTCTTTGTAAGAAATCCGAACGCAGTTCGAGCGCACTTCCGGCGCCTTTGTAAAAGATCCGTCATCAATGGCATCTCTCACCATATTTTTCGCATCGAGGGGTGTGTATTCGCCGCCTCGCGAGCCCACCAAGTCAGCCTTGGCAAAGACTGCCCCGTCATCGATATCGGAAGCTGCATATTCCGATTGAACCATGGTATGCATGGCATACGACCCTTGTTTCACGTGTTCAATCGGTTTTGGTTTTTCGGACTTCTCCAGCCCCTTGGAAAGACGTTTCTGGTTGGCGTCACGCCTTGAACGCATTTCCTGCTTCATGGTTTCCGTGAGGGTGACTCGATCATCGTGGAACGCTTTTAAGTGTGCATGGCAGTTAAACATTTTTCTCTCCTGTTGTAAGGGTGGGCAGGTCGGCGAAAGCTTTGACAAGCAAAGCCTTTGGTTTCTCACCGGTAGTCGCTTCGCTGATATTCAGGTCAATGGCTCGATTAGCCAACTTGACGAGAGTCTTCAGGCAGGTCTCCGAAGGATTATCGAGGCGGAGTTCCTTGGCTTCATCGGCACTGACATCCGGGTCAGTCAACCGGATATATTTCACCCGGCCGGATAAGTGGGAGGTAATGGCCTTGGCCATGTAATCATATGCCCAAGACTGAGCGTCGATGGCTACCTCCATCATCCGAATGCCACCATTCCAGTCCAACACCCCACGGTTACAGCAGTGTTGGTCGACCGATGATGCCTTGAAGGGCGGACAGGTGCTTACTGAGATGACCTCGATTGAGGCTTCCTGCGGAGCAAAGCTTAGAGCCTCAACCAGAGCAACGATAACAGGGTTATTAGCCCAAAGCCCTCCATCAACAAACCAATTGATATTGCCAGCGATGTCATTGGGTTTGAGTACTCCATGCACCGGAAAGACGATCGGCGCGGCAGCCGAAGACATACAGAGATCAAGGAGGGGATAATCGTTATCACGCTGCAGTCTGTTATTAATTTTGTCATGGGGAGTCTTGTAAACCCAAGCCTTTTGGGACTCTAAATCAATAGTTGGGACGCACAACGCGATTCCTCGGCGTTCATGCATCTGCGCAACAGTCTCATTACCGAAGACATCGTATAGTGCCTCCTGCAATGCCCTGGGTTGATTGGCGGCAGTTCTCAGGTGACGCCAGGCCCAACCTAGGAGAGATAACTTTTTTTGCGGGATTGGATCGGCGAAGATGGCCGAGGCTTTGTTCTTGTAAAGGGTAATAACCTCTTCAAGAGGTACTCCCGACGCGAGTGCGGCAGCCAGGATGGCTCCCGTACTTGTTCCTACAATGAGGTCGAATGGACGCCCAACATCCAAACAGTCCACCGGGTTCCCACTCATTTTGGCTACGCGTTGCGCAATGCCATGGAGCAGGACGACGGTATATAGGCCACGGATACCGCCGCCATCTAAAGAAAGTACCCTGAATGGTTTCATCGCGTACCGTCCTACTTACGTTTTGATCAAAAAACCAAATAAAAAAAATGAATAATTAGTGGGATAAGTAAGCATGGCCTGTTAATTTGTCAAGACGAGCATGCAACATGCTGTGTTCCCTGTTTGCAAGCACACAATATATGGTATCCATCGTTTTCCTTTCCGCTGGTCATCAGGTAGTGATTACCGGGATTCCTTGTTACGCTCATAGCTATCTACCCAGCATCCTGCCAACTCGTTGATTATTCATCTTGACCTTGCCTCGGCCAAGGTAAGCCGAGGACAGATTTCCCTTGGGGCCTTGTGGTAACACTGGGTTAATCCGCTGGATACTGCCCGAGACGACAAGCTGCTGCTCCGGATGAAAAGGTTCGCAGCCATTCCTGATTGCGGAAAATCGTAACGACGAGTTGAGGGAAATACTTCGAGGCGGGGAGAATCACCTCAGAAAAGTCATCTCCCAGAAAAAGAGCATATAGACCGGAACCGTTCACCGGTCTTGTCTGATGCCGAACCACGGGATGACACCAACATGCAGGAAATAATCACAGCGTTTGTCAACCAATACGGGCTCACCAAGGCCGAGGTCATGGCGGAGATCGAAAACGCCTTTTCCACCCTGCTCTCCCGCTGGTATCGGCTGCCGGTGATGGTCTTTTTCCGTAATGACTTCCGCCTGGAGGCAGTGGCCTACAATGATAAGGGCGGGATCGTCATGCAGAGGCCCATCGACCTTGCGGAGATGAAAGGCCGGAAAACCATCTTGCGATATCTCGAAGACAGCCTGGCAAAGGCGGCCGTGCTCAAGGAAACGGTTGTTTACAAAAAACTTGAAAAACAGCTGCGGTGGGGCGAGATCATTGGCCGCGACCTGGAAGGGAATTTTCTGCTTGAGACCGAAATGATCCCCGGTGAGGCGGTAATTGCTATTTGTCCATTGAACCGGATCGGCGTTCATGAACGGAACTCAGACTCCTTTCATGTCGGTCAACGACGGGCTTTTCACCTCCGGCTCATCGAACCGGTGTCGGTGAACGGAACCTCGCGATTAAAGGTGGTGATGGACCGGGTCTCCAAGACCCTGGTGGAGAACCTGCTCAAGGAACGACTCGACGGTTCGACCGAAAAAATCAAAATCCGCTGCCTCAAACGGTATGTCGGCCACAAAAGCATGGTGTTGACCACCAGACAGTTGCCGAAGGCGGCCATCATTGCCGTTGACCGGGAATTGAAGGAGCGGGTGCAGGTCCGGATCGTAAAGGACCTGTGGGCTGACCCATGCTGAAAAAACGAAAAGGCCACAAAGAACCATGGACCAACATCGGCTCCGGCTTCCATCTGGACCGGCCGGCCACCATCATGCAACTGGGCTTTCCGGACAGCGCCCGGAAAGGCCATTTCTGGTGCTTCGGCACCACCCGAGTCGGTAAGACCCGTGTCATGGAACACATCATCGAGCAGGATATCCGCAAGGGCTACTCCGTAGTTGCCATCGACCCCAAGGGTGACATCGAACTGTTCTCCAAGATCGCCCAATTGGCCATCGAGACCGGCCGCCAGCACGACCTGATGCTGATCACCCCCATTTTCCCGCAGTACAGTGCCATCCTCGATCCGCTGGCCTCCTACTACATGCCAGAGGAACTGGTGGCCCACATCACCGCCGGGGTGGCCATCGGCCGGGAGCCGTATTTTTTCGGCGTGGCCTACGAGGTAAGCCTGGTAGTGGTCCAGGCCCTCATCCTGCTCGCCGAGGTAGCTGGCATTGCCCCGTCGTTCAACCTGAACGACATCAAGAACCATATCAGCCACCAGGATCTGGAAAAACTGAAAGAGAAGCTCGACTATATCGACACCCCGGAGGCGGAGCAGCTTTCCCGTGACATGCAGAAAATCCTCGCCACCCCGGCGGATTATTACTCCAAGGTGGCGAGTTCACTACGGGTGGCGCTCACCGAACTTACCTCTGGCAACGTGGGCAAAATCATCGGCAAGGCGGACGAGAACCGCTTTGTCAAGCGGCTGGAACAAGGCAAGGGTGTCATTCTGGTGGTGCAGCTCGGCTCGCTGCTCACCAAGCGGGCCGCCTACACGGCCGGCAAGGTGATCATCTCCATGATCCAGGCCTTTGTCGGCCGGATCTATTCCAGCGGCAGGAACGTCACCCCGCCGCTGGTCCTGCATATCGATGAAGCGCAATCGGTCCTCTACCAGGGGATCGAGGACCTGTTCGCCAAGGCAGGTGGCGCCGGCGTCTTCATCCACGGCTACTGTCAGTCCATCAATCAGCTCTACGCCGAAGTGGACGAGGACCGGGCCAACACCATATTGGACAACTGCAACACCAAACTCTTCATGCGGGTGCCGGACGCCAACACTGCGACTTATGTTTCCGAACACCTGGGCGAGCAGCGGAAATTCTCGCCGATCATTTCGCTCGGCGGCGGCCTGTCGATCCGGGAGACCGAAGAGGTCAGAATCAAACACACCGAGGTGTTAAACATGGCGCCCCGTGAGCTGTTTCTGATCACCTATTCCGGCACTTACAAGGGCAAGACCGCGCAGGTCTCGGGGGCGTCGCTGCGGGTGGAGTTTCCGGACCTGTCCGCGGAACGGTTGGTCAAGACCCGCCCGGATGCGATTCGTTAAAAACGGCTCGATAGGGATGTTTTTCCCCGACTTTGTCCTCGTGAACGTGCTGCTGGCAATGGGAATCGTGGCTCTGCTGGTGCTGGTGGCCGGCGCGCTGCTGCTCGGCAGGGGGAAGGGCGTCCGGACGATCAAGAACATCGCCCTGCGTGACCTTTCGGCTCTCTGGACCAGGGAGGGCAACAGAACCATCCACATTGGTGAACTGTCTCCGCTGTGGCGGGATACAGTCCTCTCG
>MGTE01000081.1:0-3052 GCA_001799275.1 Deltaproteobacteria bacterium RIFOXYD12_FULL_57_12 | reverse complement strand
CTGCAAGCGCCGTGGTTTCTGAAGGCGCCGATGCAGAAAACAGTCTGCCGTTGCATCCTGGAGCTGCTGGACCGGGAAGGAGATTGCCCGTCGGTGGTCAATATCGACACAGACGTGGAAGGAAACTGGGATGATAACACCTATCGAATTCTGGCCCGAACGAACCTGCTCGATCACTCTCTCAACGTGGCCGAACAGGTGGTACGGCTCCTGACCGAGGCCGATGCCTGCCACGTCATCCCGGACACCATGGTCGCGGCCCTGGGCCACGATCTTGGCAAGCTGGAATCGATGCGGGGCTATCTCTATTCTCTGGGCGAACACCCGCTGGCCGCCGGCCGGCCTTTGGCCGGAATCCCCGGCTTCAAGGAGCTGCCCAAAAAAGAGGAGATCTCCCGGGCCATCAAGCTGCATCACAAATCAAGCGACGGACTTTTAGGAAAAACCCTGAAAAAGGCGGATCAACTCGCCAGGCAGAAGGAACTGGAAGAGACGGTGGAGCGCCTGTCTGCCGCTCCGGCGCCGGCTTCTCAAGAAACTACGGCTGTGCAACCAGTCGGCCCCCCCGAGAAACCGGTAACGGCCCCGAAGCCATCTCCGCCCAACATGACATCCGGAAAGGACACTGCCGCTGTCCGGCAAACCCGCGCCGATATCTACGGCGAGGAAACGGCCACCAAGGAGAAAGTCTCCGAAGTCCCAGCAATGATCGACATCTCACGCTGGTTCGACGCCGATGCCTTTCTGAACGACCTGAAGCCGTACATCAACCGCATGTTCGGCCGGCGGTTCATGGCCTTTTCCATGGCGGACGGTCATGTCTATTTCCAGGTCAAAGTGCTGGAAGAGGTCGCCCGGAAACAGGCGGAGAGGGCCGGCGACATGGAGATCGCCACCATGGCGGCCGATGACACGACCATGCGGCGGGTGCTTTTTTCGATAGTCCACCGCCTGCGGGTCGAACGCGACGTCATCGCCCGGGGTCTGATCAAGGACACTTTTTTCGGCGGCTACTTCACGGTGACCAGGAAAACCGGCAAACCCATCAAAGGCTACTACACCCCTTTCCATGCCGAGGCCTTCGGCTCCATCGCCGAGATGGAACAGGCCAAGCCGGACACCCTGCGGAACCTCATGGCAGTGAGACCGTATGTGAATGAAGAGACCAGAGAGTGATTTAGACGCCGCACATCGCGGCCGACAGAGGGATCGGCCTGGATACGAACCAGGATTAATAATCCAGCAATTTCTGAGCAAGGCGGTGCAATTCGGGGTTGGCCAAGGCGGAAACCTTTTTCCGTACAGTGCGCGAATAGTACTCCTTTTCGGTCTTGTTGAAAGGCTGTCCCTCCAGTTTTTTCTTGAACAGCTCTTTCTGCTTCGGAGAAAACACCTGGGACAGGGCATACTCAAGGGACAACTCCCCGTGTTTTTCCTTAAGCTGTCTGGCTTTCGCGGTATTCTGTTCAAAATATCGATTGAACATCCTCTTCAGGCGGGCAGGATCAAAAAGCGCCTGACCCAACTCCATGGGCTGTTCATGAACCAAGGCATTTCGCATTTCCCTCAAGCGCCTCATGTCCTGATCCGTCAGCCGTTTTTTGAGCTGGTTCGCCCAATGAAAAGACAGGTGATGATACTGGTACATGGCCAAAGACAACAATACCAGGGCGTGAAAGTTTGCATGATCCGGCCCTTCGGTCAGTTCATGCAAAACCCCGTCATAATCAACAGAATAATCCTGGACCGCATTAACCAGCAGAACCGGAAATCCTTCCCACAACCGCGCATCTCTGCTCTGCACAACCTCGGCCAGGGTTTTGTTGGCGTCAAAATCCGTTGTCACCTCCAAAAGCGGAAAACCAAGGCGATTGAGATTTTCCAGCAGTTTGTTTTCAGTCATAAAGTTCCTCCCTGCGCAGGAGATCAAGAAAATATTCCATATTGACCGCAAGACGACTTTCCGAGACATCATATCGGGCCAGCTTCTTGAAATGCAGCTCAAGACGATTGATGTCAATCACGGCCCGGCGCAGCCTCACCAGCATCAGGCAATCCTCATAATCCACCGGTGTTCCCCGAAAAAGCTTGCTGACGATCAGATCATATTCGTTCAAAATCCCGATATAGAGGCGTGAGAATTCGTGCAATAACTGGTGATTGCTCTTTTCCAGAGGGGATTCCAGCAATTCCGTTGTGTGGATACGTTTTCCTGGAAAGAGATCAAAAATGAACAACTCATCCGTCCGTTTCCATCCCGACCCTGTAACTTTCCGATAGCCCAAATTCTTCAAGGTTTTTGTCAGATAGTTGTATTCCGCCAGGTCGGGAATCATGAAATCAACATCCTTGGTGGACGGTTTCACCTCCAACAAGGTTAACGCCGTTCCTCCGCAGGCGATGAGATGAATCTTCCGCCGGAGAAAGCCATTCCATTGCCTCAAGACATCCAACAAGGTCTCTTTGTTGAGTCGATATTCCATTAGCTGTACCTATACATACATCATATTGAATCAAAAAATACAACTTATTGTATCAATACATACAATATTAACAGAGTGATGTCAAGACAGACAGATGACTGGCATTCCGTTTGGTTATCATGTCCCGTTTCCAAATGCCGCAGGATTTGTTCATAGCATCGGTCATCCTTTACGGAAAGAGCAATTAGCGATTCCGGCTTAATTGTTTTTCTGCGGGAAAAGGAACAAACCGATGACACGTGGTCGTGACACTGGAAAAGGAGCGAACGACACCAACGCCCAGATCATCACCACTGACGGTGGTCGGATTCCGCAGCCCAGGAATCTGCTGAACGCGATTTCCGAGATCCAGCAATTTTACGTGATCGAGATCAAGGGCCAGGACATCCCCGGCGAGTTTCTCACCCTGGAACGAACGCTTGATTTTTTCAAAATCGGCGTCAAGAGCGGGTTCCATGAAGGGGTGGCGCTCATTTTCCTGTTCCCTCTTTTTCATTTCTACCTCAACTTTCTGACTTGCGAAAAACTTAACATAAAGCATTGTAATTGTGTATTTTTAACGTGAAAAG
>MGTE01000080.1:23838-23972 GCA_001799275.1 Deltaproteobacteria bacterium RIFOXYD12_FULL_57_12 | reverse complement strand
ATCCCAGAGCCGAATCTGCGGGGTGCCGTTCGCCTCTCTGCTTATGTGCCATTCGTGATAATCGTCGAACCATTCGCCGAGCATCATGGTCAGCGTTGCAGTGTCGCCGTTGGCCGCAATTGTTTGGTCGGTCA
>MGTE01000080.1:2859-23804 GCA_001799275.1 Deltaproteobacteria bacterium RIFOXYD12_FULL_57_12 | reverse complement strand
ATTGTCGTGCAGGCGGTTGAGCAGGGAATATTCCCGGGTCAACCGTCTGCGGTTTTCTTCGGTGACCGCAGTGGTGATCGCCAGCTTGACCGAACGGTTTGGGAGCAGACATTCGACACTGGCAATATGGTACAGGGCGCCATGTTTTTCGGTACGGACGAGCAGGGGCTGGAGATCGGAAAGAGTTGCCGGCCGGTCAACCATACGGTTGTTGAGCACGGCGAGAAGGGCCGCGCCTCTGTCGCGACTCAAAAACGCGGTCAGGGCGTCGAGATAATCACCGAGGCTGAGAAAAGGGTGCGGGGTGGCGGGCGCCATGAGAAAAGGTCGGGCGCGATCTTCGTTCGACACCGGGACATCGTGTCCGGGGGCTGAAAAAAGGTATTTGAACCTCATGGCTTTTTTTCAGCCCCCTGAAATATATTCGTCTAATAGCGGTAGTATTCCGGCTTGTACGGACCGTTCAAGGCAACTCCGATGTATTCGGCCTGCTCTTGGCTGAGGGAGGTGAGCCGGGCGCCGATCTTCTGCAGATGGAGGCGGGCCACCTTTTCGTCCAGATGCTTGGGCAGCAGATAGACCTTGTTCTCATACTTGCCTGGATTCTGCCAGAGCTCGATCTGGGCGATGACCTGGTTGGTAAAGGAGTTGCTCATCACGAAGCTGGGATGGCCGGTGGCGCAGCCCAGGTTTACCAGCCGGCCCTCGGCCAGGACGATGATCCGTTTGCCGTCCGGAAAGATGATGTGGTCCACCTGGGGCTTGATATTCTCCCAGGTCAGGTCGCGGATGGCGGCGATATCGATCTCGCTGTCAAAGTGACCGATGTTGCAGACAATGGCCTGGTTCTTCATCAGTTCCATGTGAGAGCGGGTGATGACCCGGATATTGCCGGTGGCAGTGACAAAGATATCGGCCAGCGGTGCGGCGTCCTCCATGGTGACGACCCGGAAGCCTTCCATGGCCGCCTGCAGGGCGCAGATCGGATCGATCTCGGTGACCCAGACCGTGGCCCCCATGCCGCGGAAAGCCTGGGCGCAGCCCTTGCCCACGTCGCCGTAACCGCAGACTACCGCGATCTTGCCGGCGATCATCACATCGGTGCCGCGTTTGATGCCGTCAATCAGCGACTCGCGGCAGCCATACAGGTTGTCGAACTTGGACTTGGTCACCGAATCGTTGACGTTAAAGGCCGGAGTCTTGAGGGTGCCCTTCTTCATCATCTCGTAGAGCCGGTGGACGCCGGTGGTGGTCTCCTCGCTGATCCCCCGGATGTCCTGCATCATTGCCGGGTATTTTTCGTGCATGACCTGGGTGAGGTCACCGCCGTCGTCGAGAATCATGTTGGGGCGCCAGTTGTTCGGCCCGAAAATGGTCTGCTCGATGCACCACCAGAATTCCGCCTCGCTTTCGCCCTTCCAGGCAAAGACCGGGATCCCGGCCGCTGCCATAGCGGCGGCGGCATGATCCTGCGTCGAGAAGATATTGCAGGATGACCAGCGGATCTCGGCGCCCAGCTTGATCAGGGTCTCCATGAGCACGGCGGTCTGGATGGTCATGTGCAGGCAGCCGGCGATCCGGGCGCCAGCCAGCGGCTTTTTGCCGTGGTATTCGGCGCAGAGGGCCATGAGGCCGGGCATCTCGGTTTCGGCTATGGCAATCTCCTTGCGGCCCCAGTCGGCCAGGCCCATATCGGCTACTTTGTAATCGCTAAATGTATTCTTCTTCCGGGACATAAACCGCTCCTTGCTGGCAGGTGTTTTTGTAAAATTTTTGGGTGACCGGCGGTCGTCGCAAGGCTATTTCAGCCCGGCCGCCTCTCTGAGAATTTCCGCCTTGTCGGTTTTTTCCCAGGTGAATTCTTCGCGTTCCCGGCCGAAATGGCCGTAGGCCGCTGTTTTTTTGTAGATCGGCCGCAGAAGGTTGAGTTGCTGGATGATGGCCTTGGGCCGCAGGTCGAAATGTTCGGTGATCATTTCCCTGATTTTCGCCTCACTGATTTTGCCGGTACCAAAGGTGACCACGTTGACGGAAACCGGTTTTGAGATGCCGATGGCATAGGCGATCTGCACCTCGACCTCGGTGGCCAGGCCGGCGGCAACGATATTCTTGGCCACGTAGCGGCCCATATAGGAAGAGGAGCGGTCGACCTTGGAGGGATCCTTGCCAGAGAAGGCGCCGCCGCCGTGGGAGCCCCTGCCGCCGTAGGTGTCGACGATGATCTTCCGGCCGGTCACCCCGCAGTCGCCGACCGGGCCGCCAATGACGAAGCGGCCGGTTGGGTTGATGAAGTATTTTGTATTCTTGTCCAGCATGTGTTCGGGGATGATCGGCTTGATGATCTCCTCCATCACCGCTTCTTTAAGCTCTTCATAATCAATCATCGGATCATGCTGGGTAGAAACAACAACGGCCTCAACCCGTTTGGGCCCTTTGTCGTCATACTCAATAGTGACCTGGCTTTTGGCGTCCGGCCTGAGCCAGGGCAGGCGGCCGGTTTTGCGGACCTCGGCCTGGCGTTTCATCAGCCGGTGGGCATACATGATGGGCATGGGCATCAGAACCTTGGTTTCGGAACAGGCATAGCCGAACATTAGCCCCTGGTCACCGGCCCCCTGGTCCAGATCAAGGCCGCTGCCTTCGTTAACCCCGATGGCGATATCCGGCGACTGTTTGTCAATACTGGTAAGCACGGCGCAGGATTGGGAGTCGAAGCCCATTTCCGAGGAGTTGTAGCCGATACCCTTGATGGTTTCCCGAACGATCTGCGGCATGTCCACCCAGGCGGAGGTGGTGATCTCGCCGGCGATCAGGACCATGCCGGTGGTGACCATGGTCTCGCAGGCGACCCGGCATTTGGTGTCTTTTTCCATGATGGCGTCGAGGATGGCATCGGATATCTGGTCGGCGACTTTATCGGGATGACCCTCGGAAACGGATTCTGAGGTAAAAAGGTAGTTTGACATTTTTTATGCTCCTTTTTATTGGTGCGCACGGTTTTGGAGACCTTGCCGGCATTATTTGATTGACAAGCGAACAAACATGGCTCGTAAACGAGTATCTGTCAAGAAAATTGCGAAAAACCGAGAGCCAAACCAGTCGGGATCCTGTAAAGTTTTGCTTGCATGTCTCGAAAATGTTCGCATATATTTCAAGTTTATGCCCTGTTGTGCGCTTCTGAAATCCCAGACCTCTGCAGAAGGCAATAAAATAGCAGGCGGCCGCAGCTTGGTTGCTAGCAATATATCGGCGGCGGCCAAGAACTTCAAGGGAGGTGTTCCAGGTTTTAAGCACGGAATACCGGAAAGATAACCAATAACCGCCCCATGCGTCAATTTGGCATGGAGTGCTGATGAAGGAGATTTAATTCAATGAAATTGGGAATCAACGGCCTTGGCCGGATCGGCAAATTAACCCTCTGGCATCATGTCTCCCGGAAGCATTTTTCCGGCCTGGTCTGTAACATCGGCCGGCAGGTGGGATCCGGGCTTGAGGATCTGGCCGCGGCGATTGAAAGGGACAGCACCTACGGTCGCCTGAGCGCGTATCTGCACGGGCACACCTGTACCCGGGTCATTGAAGAATTGAACGATGTTGCCGGCACCATGCGAATAAATGGGGTCGAGGTCAAAATACTCCGCGAGGCGCGCAACCCGCAGGATATCCGCTGGAAGGAAAACGATGTCCGTCTGGTTGTGGACACCACCGGGGTGTTCAATGATCCCACCACCGAGGCGGAAGCACCCCGTGGGGCCCTGCGCGGTCATCTGGCGGCCGGCGCCGAGAAGGTGATCCTGTCGGCGCCGTTCAAGATCAAGTCTCAGGGGCTTGACATGCCGGGCGATGCGGTCACCACGGTGATGGGCATCAATGAGCACGACTTTGATCCGGTCCGGCACCATCTGATCTCGGCGGCTTCCTGCACCACCACCTGCCTTTCCTATATGATAAAACCGTTGATGGATCATTTCGGCGCGGAAAATTTCTTGAGCGCCTCCATGGTGACGGTGCATGCCGCTACCGGCAGCCAGCAGGTTCTTGACCGACTGCCGGCGCCGGGCGCCAAGGACCTCCGGAAGAGCAGGTCGATCCTCAACAATATCATTCTTACTACCACCGGCGCTGCCCGGGCCTTAGCGCTGGTGATTCCGGAGATGAAAAATATCGGGTTCATCGCCGAGTCGGTGCGGATCCCCACCTCCACCGGTTCTTTGATCATTCTGGTGCTGAATCTGCAGGACGATCTGAAAAACCCGATCAAGCGGAATCTGATCAATTCGATTTACCGGGAGTACGCTGCCGCGTCGCCCTATCTGGGCTACAGCGAGGAGCAGAATGTTTCGTCGGATATTATCGGCACGCCATGTGCCGCCACGGTGATCGAGGCCACCGAGACCCATACCCGCACCGCCACCATCCGGGTAAATCTTGATAAAGTGCGGCCGGGCTGTTGTGCGGGAGGAGTGGACCCGGTCATCGATGTGCCCGTGACCCAGGCGGTGATTTACGGCTGGTATGATAATGAGCTCGGCAGCTATACGAACATGCTGGGTGATCAGACCGTATCCATTGCCGATAAGATGGTTTGAGCGATTTTCTGGTCGAAGCGATGCAGATCGAGGATCTTGCCGAGGTTCTCGACGTGGAGGGTGGCGGGGGCGCCGCCTGGACCAGGCAGCAGTTTGTTGAAGAGCTGCAAGCCGTCCACGGGTTTCAGTTTGTGGCCCGGGCCGCAAGATCGCAACGGGTAATGGCCTTTGCCTGCGGACGGTTGTGTGGCAGCGAGGCCGAGATCTTGAAACTGGCGGTAGCTCTTCCATGGCGCCGGCGTGGGATGGGCAGCGGCCTCCTGCTCCATGTCTTGGCCCACTGTCGCCAAGAGGGCGTGGCGGATTGTTTTCTCGAGGTGCGTGCGTCCAATGTCGCAGCCCGCGTCCTTTATGAGAAATACGGCTTCACGGAAGCCGGCCTGCGCAGGAGTTATTATGTCTCTCCCAGAGAGGACGCGGTGCTCATGCGGATGAGGTTGACGCGTTGATTTGCCGGGTTGTGCCATTCAAACAATACAGACAGGGAGTCCATTGAAAAATATCAGAGAATTGGACATTAAGAACAAGAGGGTGCTCATCCGGGTTGATTTCAACGTCCCCATGGATGATCTCGGCAATATTACGGACGATACCAGAATCCGCGGGGTGCTGCCGACCATAAACCATGCCCTGGACGAGCATGCAAAAATTATTATCTGTTCCCATCTCGGCCGGCCAAAAGGGCAACGCCAGGAAAAATTCAGCCTGCTGCCAGTGGCCAAACGGCTCTCGCGGCTCATCTCCAAGGAGGTTACCTTGGCCCCGGACTGTGTCGGCGACCAGGTCAGGGAGATGGTTGACCGAATGCAGGCTGGCGACGTGCTCCTTTTGGAAAATCTCCGTTTTCATCCGGGAGAACAGGCAAACGATCCTGATTTTGCCCGACAACTGGCAGAACTGGCCGAAGTCTACATCAATGATGCTTTTGCCGTTGCCCACCGGGCGCATGCCTCCACCGTCGGGGTGACCAACTACATTGCCCAGTGTGCGGCCGGATTTCTACTGCAGAAGGAGATGGATTATTTCCATCGCTCGGTGAGCGATCCGCGCCGGCCATTGGTGGCCATTGTCGGCGGCGCCAAGGTCTCCAGCAAACTGGGGGCTCTTCGTAACCTCCTGGACCGGGTTGACAAGATGATCATCGGCGGTGCCATGGCCAACACTTTTATCAAGAGCATGGGGGTCGGGGTCGGCCAGTCCAAGGTGGAAGAAGAATTGCTGGATACCGCCCGGCAACTGCTGGACAAGGCGCGAGAACAGGGCGTGAAGATGTATCTGCCGGTGGACTGTATCGTGGCCGAGCAGTTCGATGCCAAGGCCGAGACGAAAATCACCACTATCCAGGAGGTGCCCCAGAACTGGATGATTCTGGATATCGGGCCGGCAACCACCTTGCTTTTTTCTGAGGCACTGGATACCGCCAGAACCATTATCTGGAACGGGCCGATGGGCGCCTTTGAGATGGATGCGTTTTCACGGGGTACCATGGCCATGGTGCAGAAGGTGGCCTCTTCCCACGCCCTGACCATTGTCGGCGGTGGGGATACCGACGTTGCCGTGCATCGGGCCGGCGCTTCCGACAATATTTCTTATATATCCACCGGAGGCGGCGCCTTTCTGATGCTGATGGAGGGCAAAGAGCTTCCCGGAGTAGTCGCTCTGGAGGCAAAAGTATAATAAAAGAGTGGATGACCGCCGGTGCGTCGCGGTCGCCTGGGATGACGTCCCGCAAATGTGTGGGAATCGTAAGGAGAGCTGATGGAAAGGAAGCCTTTTATCGCCGGGAACTGGAAGATGCACATGACCGTCGCGGCGGCCGAGCAGTTGGCAGCTGCCGTGGTCGCCACCTGCTCGCAGGTGCATGACCGGGACGTGGCAGTGGCGCCTCCCTATACCGCGTTGGCGGCGGTGGCCCGGGTAGTGGCCGGGACCCCGGTGCAGTTGGCGGCGCAGAATGTACACTGGGAGGAAAAAGGCGCTTTCACCGGTGAAATTTCACCGGTGATGCTCAAGGATATCGGTTGTGGTCTGGCCATCGTCGGCCATTCCGAGCGCCGGCATATTTTTTTCGAAAGTGACGGGCTTATTAACCGGCGGCTTCTGGGAGCCTTGCGGCAGGGGATCAAACCCATCTTCTGTATCGGCGAAACCCTTGCCGAACGGGAGGCCGGCCGCACTCTGGCGGTCCTCGAAGGACAGATCCGGGCCGGGCTGGCCGGTGTGGAGCCGGCTACGGCCGGGCAGGTGGTGATTGCCTATGAGCCGGTATGGGCCATCGGTACCGGGAAAACCGCCACGGAAAACCAGGCTCAGGATATACATGCTTTTGTCAGGAAGTTGGTCGGCGAACTGTTTGACAAAACAGTTGCTGGCCATATGAGAATATTGTATGGTGGCTCGGTTAAAGCAGAAAATATCGACGTCCTCATGCGACAGGAGGATATCGACGGTGTGCTGGTCGGTGGGGCCGCCCTGCAAGCAGAAGAGTTTGACCGAATAATTCGGTTTCAATAAAACCCAATCACAATGGTGTGCCAGGAAAAGGGCGCATTAATATTTGACATAAAGCAAATGACTGAAATCCTAACTGTTATTCATGTTGTCGTCTGTCTGTTTCTGGTTGTAATTGTTCTCCTGCAGCACGGCAAAGGTGCTGACGTGGGAGCAACCTTCGGCGGCTCCAGCGAATCGTTGTTCGGCACCGAAGGGCCGATTCCCCTGATGAACAAGATTACGACCTCTGCGGCGATTATCTTTATGGTGACTTCGATTTCGCTGGCCTATCTCTCGGCGAACAAAAGCACGGGATCAGTGATGAGTGATGTTGCGCCAAAAGCAGCGCCGGTAGAGGAAACGAGGCCGGCGCCCGATTCCGGGCCGGTGACGGTGCCGATGCCTTCGGCGCCTGAGCAGTCAGCACCTCAGCCTGCCGAAACTGCCAGCGAAAAGGTCCCGTCCAAAGAGTAGACTTTGGACGGCCAGCGGTGCGTAGAAATTGCCGAAGTGGTGGAATTGGTAGACACGCTATCTTGAGGGGGTAGTGGGCTACGCCTGTGCGGGTTCGAATCCCGCCTTCGGCACCATGTAAAAAAAGGGAGGCAACTCTGCAGAGTTGCCTCCCTTTTTTGTTTATATCCCTTCTGCGCAAGACAGCGCAAGCAATCGGGTTGCCCGCACTATTTCGCCGGTGCCGGCATCACTGGTGTCGGCACCTTGTCACCATGGCATTCCATGCAATTGAGCTGGGTGGTGATGCCATGATCCTTGACATTGGAGCCATGAACCGGTTTGTACTTTTTGTCCGCCCAATCATTGAGCAGTGTGGCAGTGCGCATGGCCACATCGGCGGAAAGCCGGGCACAGCGTTCTTTTCTCTGCGGGCTTGCAAAGGCTACGCCTTCTTTTTTCATCCATTTGCCAACGGAAATATGGCAAAGGGGTGAATCGCTCGTGTTGACGTTCTTGATTTCAGCCTTCGGTTGGGCCGGTTTGTAGATTGGCAGGCTCGTGGAGGCATACCACGCGATCACGTCATTGAGGATGGCCTCTCCTTCTTTGCCGGCAATTAAGCCGGTTGCAATGCCGGCACCGGTCAAGGACCCGCACAGGGTTCCCCAGCCCACGGCGCCACCATGGCCCCAGACAAATGCTTCCAAAGGCAGGGAGGTAAAGGGTTCGCCGATGCTTTTCTGGAGTGGCATGAGCAGGCCGCTTACCACTGCATAGCAGCAGAAATTCTTGTACCAGTTTTCATAGGCGAGGTTGCCGACCTCCTGGACGTCCAGTTTTTTGTAGCCCCATGGCCAGGCTGCTGGTGTGGCGGCTTTTACCCGTGCTGGCAAGACCTGGGCGCCAAGCGTTACAATGGCAGCCCCGGCTGCAAATTTGCCTGCACCGATAATTGCCTCTCGTCGAGAAATCATTTTTTGTTCCGCATCATTCATGATCGTCGCACCTCTTATTTTTAGTGTTATCCGTGCATGGACGTACCTTGCACAACCGGCCGGCAAGATAGCGCCTCCCCAAATCTCAATTGATTCATGCGCAAGCCCTCTTTTGCTCTCAGCCTTATTGCCGAGAGCAGAAGAGAACCACTGGCTTCTTCATCGTCAGGAAGTTAAACGGGGGGGATAACCTGCTGATGACGAGTTCCTGTTATGCCTACCACAATGTGGCACGTGTGGCAATGCGGCAAATTGTCGCAGTAACAGGAGGGCCAGGTGTGTTTATCAAGGCGCTGTATGCGTTTATGAAATGTCGGTTACTTCCGGATGGTTGGGGTTGAGTTGGGGAAAACTGGCGAGATCCTTGGCTCCGCCATTTGAATGCCGCGCGGAAGCAGCGTTGCGTCCGCGACCGCCGCTGCGCGGCAGAAAGATTTTATGATTTCATTATCTGATTATTATTGCACAGAAAAAATCGATTGGTATAGTGGATAATGGCTGATTGTAAAGCGATTTCCGAGGTGAGTCGAACTGCCAGGTCAACATGATGGTTTTGCAAATAGGTGGGGCCGGCATCACTGCTATCTGTAATATCAATATGTTATCCGGCAGAGCTGCTTCGGCTGGGCATTTCTTGCTGAGCCAAAAAATATGAACTGAGGAATCTATCGATGCGTTGTCCAAAATGTTCCTACATTTCTTTTGATCATCTTAGCGCCTGTACAAAATGCGGGCGCGATCTTTCTGAAGTGGCCAAAATGGTCCATGGCACCGCCGTCCAGGTTGAGCCGCCTCTTTTCCTTGGTTCGGCCCTCGGGTCGTCGTTCGAGACCGCTGCAGTTGGCGGCTCGTCTGCCGCCAACATTGGCCGCGGAGTGGAGATGGCGTCGTCCGAAGACGTGGATTTTCAGATGGCACCGGACCTTGATCTGTCCGCAGGGGAGGTCATGTTAGCCTCTGAAGACACCGGGGTTGATTTGGCTCAGGGGTCGACGGTTGAAGGTCAGGACGAATCTGTTACAGAACTGGCGGTGATGGAGGAGGCGGATGTCTCCTTCGAAGAAACTTCCGAAGCTGAGATTCAGATGGCTGCCGGCAACGAGGTGCAACAGGAAATCGCGGCGGAAATGGTTCTTGCCGAAGAGGATGAGCAGTCGGATCTCGATCTGTCCTTGTTTGAAGATGGAGAGGGGGGGCTGGAGCCTGCTGAGGTGGAGGTGCTGTCGGATAAAAAAGGTGGGAAGGAGGAATCTGGAACCTCCGATGCATATGAGGACATATTTGATAACCTGGATTTGCTTGATGATGCCGAACTGGAAACAGTAGAGGTAGAAACGGTCGGCGAGGATGCTGAACAGGCATTGGAGCTTGATTTTGAGCCGGAGGCTGAGGTGCCAGCCCAAGGCACAGTGAAGAAATCTGCACCCAAGGCGGGCATTCCTGATTCAGGTTTGACACTAGAATCCAGCGATGAATGAAACGAACTGTTCAGAGCCTGAAAATTCGCTTCATGATGCGGCACCTTTTGCCGCCCGCACGATGGCTCTGCTCATCGATCTTGTTCTGCTGACTTTATTTTATCTGTCCCTGTTCCTTTTGCTTGGCAAGACCCTTAGTGCGCAGGTGCGGCCCGATGATCTCTGGGGCATGTTCAGGTTAACCATAGGCTTTCCGACCTTATTCATGGCGGGATGTTTTTTCCTGCCCATCACCTATTTTACCGTTTTTCATGCCTGCAGCGGCCAGACTATTGGAAAAATGTTTCTTGGTATCCGGGTGGTTTCGACGGATCGACAGGCGATCTCTCCAGGTCGAGCGTTTCTGCGGTCCATCGGCTATCTGGTATCGGCAATCCCCTTTGCCGCCGGGTTTTTCTGGGTAGTGCTTGATCGAAACCATTGCGCATGGCACGATAAACTCGCCGGTACTATGGTGGATGCCGTCTGAAAATTGCTTGACAAAGCAATAACCCTTCCATATATTTGCCACTCCATTCGTGGTGACGCCGAGATAGCTCAGTCGGTAGAGCACCGGACTGAAAATCCGGGTGTCCCTGGTTCAAATCCTGGTCTCGGCACCAATGAGTAAATGGAGGAGTTACAGAGATTCTGTAGCTCCTTTTTTTTATTGTGAACATCCCCCTGTTTTTGATGAGGAATCTCCGTAGGCCTCCGATTATTTCCCTGGCCGGATGTCTTGCGGAAAACGGATGGAACTTAAAGGGGTTTCGTCGGTAGCTCTCGATATTCCCTGGAGGATTTTACCGCTTGGCATGTTATAGTGACAAAAAACTGAAGGAGCGTCAGGGGCTTCCAAGGTATCTACGGAAAGCTTGAGGATGGAGAAATGAAGAAAAAGATAGAAAATGTTCGTAATATTGGGATAAGCGCCCATATTGACTCTGGAAAAACAACTCTTACCGAGCGGGTGCTCTTTTATACCCAGCGCATTCATGCCATTCATGAGGTGAGGGGTAAGGATGGCGTTGGCGCAACCATGGACTCCATGGAGCTTGAAAGAGAGAGGGGTATTACCATTCAGTCGGCTGCTACCTACTGTTCCTGGAAAGACTATACCATAAATATCATTGATACCCCGGGCCATGTTGATTTTACCATCGAGGTGGAACGGGCCTTGCGCGTCCTGGACGGGGCGGTGCTGATTCTTTGTTCCGTCGGCGGGGTGCAATCCCAGAGCATTACCGTCAATCGGCAGATGACCCGCTACAAGGTGCCGCGTATTGCCTTTATCAACAAGTGCGATCGGACCGGGGCAAATCCCTATCGAGTGGCCCAGCAGATCAGGGATAAGTTGGGCCTCAATGCGGTCATGCTGCAGTTGCCCATCGGCCTTGAAAGTGATTTGAAGGGGGTCGTCGATCTGATTACCATGAAGGCCATCTACTTTGAAGGGGATCAGGGTGAGACAATTCGCGAGGCAGAGATCCCGGCAGATCTCCTGTCCGAGGCCGAGGCCAAGCGGGAGGAGTTGTTGGACGCTGCCTCCATGTTTTCCGATGAACTAATGGAGGCTGCCCTTGAAGGAACGCCCACCGAGGAGATGATCCGGGCCGCCATCCGGAAAGGGACCCTGAGTCTGGATCTGGCCCCGGTTCTGGTGGGTTCAGCCTATAAGAACAAAGGGATCCAGACGCTGCTGGATGCGGTTCTGCACTATCTCCCGGCTCCGAACGATGTGGAAAACACGGCGCTTGATTTGAATGATAACGAAAAGGAAATCGTTTTGAATACAGATCCGGCGGCGCCGTTGGTCAGTCTGGCCTTCAAGCTCGAGGATGGACGATACGGACAGTTGACCTATGTTCGAACCTATCAGGGCAGCGTGATCAAGGGGGACACTATTGTCAACAGTCGAAACGGCAAAAAGGTAAAGGTCGGCCGCTTGTGCCGCATGCATGCCGATCAGATGGAGGACATTGACGGCGCCGGTCCCGGTGATATCGTCGCCCTGTTCGGCATCGACTGCGCCTCGGGGGATACATTTACCGCAAGCGAGATCTCGGTGTCCATGAGTTCCATGCATGTGCCCGCTCCGGTTATTTCTCTTTCCATCTTGCCGGTAGACAACAAATCCCAGGGCAATATGTCCAAAGCCCTGAATCGTTTCACCAAGGAGGACCCCACCTTTAAAACCTTTGTGGACCCGGAAACCAACGAAACTATTATTTCCGGGATGGGTGAACTGCATCTCGACGTCTATGTCGAACGCATGAAGCGGGAATACAAGGCAGAAGTACAGGTCGGACAGCCGCGGGTGGCATATCGGGAAACCATTACCCAGCGGGCCGAGTTCAACTATACCCATAGGAAACAGAGCGGCGGCTCCGGTCAGTACGGCCGGGTGGCCGGTTATCTGGAGCCCATGGAGGAGGGGGTCTTCGAGTTTGTCGACAAAATCGTCGGCGGTGCTATCCCCCGGGAATTCATCTCCTCCTGCGATAAGGGTTTTCAGAAGAGTCTGGAAAAAGGTAATCTGGCCGGTGCGCCGGTTACCGGTGTCCGGGCGGTGATCACCGACGGCGCCGCCCATGCGGTGGACTCTTCGGACATCGCCTTCCAATTGGCCGCCATCGGTGCCTTCAAGGAGGGATACATGAAGGCGAGTCCGGTCCTGATGGAGCCGATTATGAAGGTGGCCGTGGAAGGGCCGACCGAATTCCAAGGTGCGGTAATGGGCAGCCTGAACCAGCGGCGCGGCATTATTGTCGGCACCATGGAGGAAAGCAACTACACGGTGGTGGAGGCCGAGATTCCCCTGGCAGAAATGTTCGGATATTCGACGGTTCTCAGGTCTCTGACCCAGGGTAAGGCGGAATTCACCATGGAATTTTCAGCGTACAAACCGGTCCCCAAGAATATTGCCGAAGGGGTGATCAAGGCATACCAGACTGAAAAGAGTAAGAAGTAATACCCTCTACCATAATAAGGAGCGACGTTATGTTAAAAGAGGAACTAGTCAAGAAAAATCCGTTGCGTGTCCTGCATCCTGCGCAGGGTGATGCCTGCCCTGACTACCGTATGGGCCTGGTGATTGCACGAGCCGGGCTTGGCAAGACCGCCATTCTGGTCCAGATTGCCCTCGACAGTATTATGCGCGGCCAGAAGGTCCTGCATGTCAGCATTGGCCAAAGTCTGGAAAAGGCCAAGGCCTGGTATGATGACATTTTCCGGCATCTGGTGGAAGGTCAGTCGTCCGAGAAGGTCGTTGCCCTCGATGAGGACGTGCTGCGCAGCCGGATGATCATGACCTTCAAGGAGTCCTCCTTCAGCCGGCCGAAACTTGAAGAGCGACTAAACGATCTGGTGTATCAGAATATTTTTCGGCCGGACTGCGTGGTAGTGGACGGCCTTGATTTCACCGCTGCAGACCGTGATTCGCTCCTTGATCTCCGTGAGTTGATGGTGGCCATGAATGTCCAGGTATGGTTTTCCGCCTTGAGCCATCGTGATGATACCAGGGTCAGCACTGACGGCATTCCTGCTCCCTGCCATGAAGTTGGAGATCTGTTTGATACTGTTATCCTGCTGCAGGCTGAACAGCAAGGAATCCGGCTGGAGATCATCAAGGACACAACCGGCTGTGCCAGTCCGGAAGTGGCGCTCATGCTGGATCCCTCCACCATGATGGTCAAAGCGGTCTGATGGTGTGGAAACGGGCTGCCGATCGCAGCGGCTGGATATTCCGCACGGGCCTCTTCTGGATTATTGTGAACTCGACCGGCACGTGATGATTTCCGAACAGCTAAGCTTCGACGGCTGCTGGCAGGCCTATTTGTTTTGGGAAAGTGCATGAAGTTTCGACCCTGTATTGACCTCCATCTCGGGAAAGTGAAACAGATCGTCGGCTCCACCTTGAACGATCTCGCCCCCGAAGGACTCAAGACTAATTTTACCGCGGCGTATCCTTCCTCCTACTATGCCGATTTATATCGCCGTGATGGCCTGAGCGGCGGGCATGTCATCATGCTCGGGCCGGGGAATGAGCAGGCGGCCCGCGAGGCGCTGTCGGCCTATCCGGGCGGCTTGCAGATCGGTGGCGGCATATCGACGGCCACGGCTGCCTATTGGCTCGAGCAAGGTGCCAGCGCCGTGATCGTCACCTCCTATGTATTCCAGGATGGCATGGTTCATGAGCATCGGCTGCGCGAAATCTGCTCAGCCGTTGGCAAGGAAAATCTGGTCCTTGATCTCAGCTGCCGCAAAAAGGGCGATGTTTATTATGTGGTTACCGATCGGTGGCAGAAGTTTACCGAAGTGATCATCAACCAGGAAACACTTGCCTATTTCGCCCGGTACTGTTCAGAGTTCCTGATTCATGCCGCTGATGTTGAAGGGAAATGTGACGGGATCGCTGTTGATCTTGTGCAGGATCTTGGGCGCTGGAGCTCGATTCCCACCACCTACGCCGGTGGAGTACGCAATATGGATGATCTGCGACTGATCAGGGAATTGGGCAGGAACCGACTTGACGTAACCATCGGCAGCAGCCTGGACATATTTGGCGGCTCCGGCATTGCCTACGCCGAGGTCGTAGCTTTCCATAACAGCAGCGCTGAGGCGGCGGCACGGTCGACATCTCCAGGCGCTTCTCCTGCTTGACCAATAGGTTCTCTTTGGCTAATATCAATTGTCATGACCGATAATTATCACGGTTGCGAATGATGTTTACAAGAGAAGCCTGGGAAGGGAATGGAAACAGGATCGCTAACCAGAGAACAGCGTTTTAAGCGAATACAGCTCTATCTGGACAGGATGCCGAGCCTTTCCACTACCGTTTCCAAGGTGCTGCAGATCTGTGACCGTCCTGATACCTCTCCCAATGACCTGAACCGAATTATCTCGCTGGATCCGGTACTCACCGGCCGGGTCCTCAAGCTTATCAACTCCGCCTACTATTCCCTGCCGAATCAGATTACCACTCTAGCCCGCGCCATTATCATGCTGGGCATCAATACGGTCAAGAATCTTGCCCTGAGCACTGCCGTGCTCGGCAACATGGGCAATCCCACATCTTTTCCGCAACTGCCGATGGATCTTTTCTGGACGCATTCCCTGTGTGTGGGGGTGACGGCAAAGGCGCTGGCTACCAGGAAAGGCATTCCGCCGTTGATGCGCGAGGAGTATTTCGTGGCCGGCCTGCTGCATGATTTGGGTAAAATCCCGTTGGCGAACTGTTTTCCTGAAGAATATGGACTGGCTTTTGACCGGGCGGCGGCAACGCAGAGTCCTCTGTTTGGCTTTGAAACCGAGTTGGTAGAATTCGACCATGGTCGGGTCGGCGGCATGATCTCGGAAAAGTGGAAGTTGTCGGGCAATATTACGGCGGTTCTCAGTCATCACCACTCAATCGATGGCGTGGAGGAAAATCAGCACAACCTGGTTGGGATCGTCGCCCTGGCAAACATCTATGCCAATATCTATGATATCGGCTCGGCTGGCGATCGGTTCCAGGATGAGACCACTGTTTCGCAGGTTCTTGAATCGATCGACATGGCATGGTCCGATCTTTTTGAGCTTGAGGAAACGATTCAGGAAGAGATAGAAAAGGCCAGGATATTTTTGGATATTTCGAAAGGGGCTTGAAATGAAGATAAAATTCTGGGGAGTGCGCGGCTCTATCCCCTGTCCTGGCCCGAACACGGTCCGATATGGCGGCAACACCCCCTGTATTGAAGTACGTTTTCAGGAGATCAATCGGCTGATAATTATTGATGCCGGCTCCGGTGTGCGAGAATTGGGTAATTATATGATGGGCTACGACCTGCCCAAGGGTCCGATCAGGACGGAGATTTTTCTTTCCCATACCCATTGGGACCACATTCTCGGATTTCCTTTTTTTACGCCGATTTATATCCCCGGGACGCAGCTTAAGGTCTATGGGCCGGTGACCTATGAGGGAGATTCCCTGGAAAAGATCGTGGGCGGCCAGATGACCTACCGTTATTTCCCGGTTCGGGAAGGCGACCTGGCTGCAGAGATAGAGTATATCCACCTGAAGGAGGGCCGTTTTGATCTCGGGGACGGGATTATTCTTGTAACCAAGTATCTGAATCACCCTCTTCTCTGTCTGGGGTATCGGTTCGAGTATAAAGGCAAGGTTTTTTGTACGGCCTACGACACGGAACCTTTTCGCAATATATTTTGCACCGACCCGGCAGATCCTTCCTTTGATGAAGCCATGGCGGCCGAAGGCGACCTGGTGGCACAGGAGCAGAATGCGCTGGTGGAGCAGTTCTTTGCCGGCGCCGACCTCCTTGTCCACGACACCCAATATACCAAGACCGAGTATGAGAAAGGCAAATTCGGCTGGGGGCATTCCTCTTTTGAGCATGCCTGCGCCGCTGCCAACCGGACCGGAGTTAAGGCCATGGCGCTGTTTCATCATGACCCCATGCGATCCGATGCCCAGATAGACGAACTTGCCAGCCTTTACTGCGCCCCTGGCGAAGCCGGGCTGGCCAAGATTTTTTTTGCCCGCGAGGGAATGGAGATTGATCTCTGATCCTCCCCCGGGCAGATGGGGTACGCCTGTCAAAGAGATTCGCGCCATTTTTTTAAATCTTTTTTTGTATCGTCGGCATTGTCCTTACGGGCCGCAAAGCCTGGTATGTCTGCCGTTCTTTTTTCATACAGTTTTAAGATAGTTCAAAATCTGCCACCGGCGGCGGGCTTGTTTTTTCCGCAATTATTTTTTCTTGTTGAAAATTAATTTTAAACATGATAGGAAATCCGCTTACAAATATGAATGACTATTCAATCACTTCTCGGCCGCACGAAACCAGCCTGAACGAACTGTATGAATATTGACGCCATCCTTTCAGAAAAAAAAGACGAGATCACCAAACGGTGGATACAGGTGGTGTTGGCTACCTATGAATCTCCAGCATTCCTCGGGCTTCAGAAAGACCGGTTCGCCAATCCGATCGGCTATACGGTTACCGATGGACTGGGAAGGCTTTTGACCGTTCTGCTGTCCGGCGATGATCTGGCGGCGGCGGCCAACCCTCTTGAGGAAATCATCAAAATTCGCGCGGTTCAGGATTTTGCCCCTTCCATGGCCCTTTCGTTTGTCTTTGACTTGAAAAGGGTGGTCCGGGAGGTGTTGACGCGTGCCAAGGTCGATAGTGCGGTGCTGGCCGGAATGGCAGACTTTGACGCCAGGGTGGATGCCTTGATGCTCATGGCATTTGATTTGTACATGGCCAGTCGGGAACGGCTCTTTCAGGTTCGAATCAACGAGTTGAAAAATGGCAATTACATCTTAACGGACAAATCTCACTGCCCGTCAGCCATGCTTCGTAAGAAGCTCAATGAATCTGCGGAACACCATGATAATCTTCACAGTTCAACATGAAGCGAGGTAACGATAAATGAAGCACTCTTTCCTTGCAGTAATTGCCTTGGTCTTGGTTGCAATGTTAGGCGCGCAGGTGCCGGGTCTGAAGTCCGTGTTCGGGGTGGTGATCCCCTGGCTGGCCTTTGTCATCTTTCTGGGTGGATTTGCCTATCGGGTACTTCAGTGGGGGAAATCGCCGGTGCCGTTCCGCATCCCTACGACCAGCGGCCAGGGAAAGTCGCTCGACTGGATCAAGCAGGATAAATACGATTGCCCAGCCACAGGTGCCCAGGTGATCATCAGGATGATTCTGGAGATCTTCGCCTTTCGCTCCCTGTTTAAAAACACCAAGTCCGAGGTGCACTCGGGGCCGAAACTGACCTATGAGTCCAGCAAATGGCTGTGGCTGGCAGGCATTACCTTTCACTACTGTTTTCTTATTATCGTTCTACGTCATATGCGGCTGTTCACCAATCCAATGCCCGCCTTCATCGCCGCCCTGGAATTTGGTGACGGCTTTTTGCAAATCGGGGCGCCGACGGTGTACATCACCGATCTGCTCTTTGTCCTGGCCCTATCATTTTTGTTTCTGCGGCGCCTGGTCAATGCCAAGGTGCGCTACATTTCCTTTGCCGCTGATTATTTCCCGCTTTTTCTTATCCTCAGCATCGGCATTACCGGTATCCTCATGCGCTACTTCGTCAGGGTCGACGTGGTGTCCATCAAGCAGTTGGCTGTGGGCCTGACGACCATGTCTTTGCCGGCCGCGGATGTCATGGACAAAATCGGCACCATGTTTTTTATTCACCTGTTCCTGGTTTGCACCCTGATGGTTTATTTCCCGTACAGTAAGCTGATGCACCTGGGCGGCATTTTCCTGAGCCCGACCCGGAATCTGGCGAACAACAGCCGGATGGTGCGTCATATCAACCCATGGAACGACCTGAAGATTAAGCCACATTCTTATGCCGGTTACGAGGATGATTTCAGAGAGTATATGGTCAATGCTGGATTGCCGGTAGAAAAGGAGTTGCCGAAAGCCTCAGAGCCGGAAGCCTAAATGTCAGTTGAGTAGGAAGCCGAAACACCAGCTGAGAAGGAATAACGAACATGGCAATACCAAAAGCAAAAGAGTTAGGGGTTAACGTCGCAACAGAACCGTCAATGATGACCGGGGCCATTCCCAAGAAGCATTGGATGGACAACCCGGTAACCTTCAAACCAGGCAATTATTGTTACCCTGGGAAAAAGAGTATTGTTGAATACCATAGCAAGAGTTTCCCCGGTCTCTTTGGGGTGCCGCGGGAATGGGAAGTTGAAAGCGACGACTGGAAGCTTCCGGAGAACTGGCAGAAGATTATTTTTGAAGGGATGAAGGAGCGGCTGGGCAAGTTTCGTTCCTTTAAGATCTTCATGGATTGCTGTGTGCGGTGCGGGGCATGCGCGGACAAATGCCATTTCTTCCTCGGCACCGGCGACCCGAAGAATATGCCGGTATTACGCGCCGAGTTGATTCGGTCCGTGTACCGGAATGACTTTACCGCCTTTGGGAAGCTCTTCGGTCGGGTCGCCAATGCCCGGGAAATGACATTTGCGGTGCTGAAGGAGTGGTTCATGTACTTCTATCAGTGTACCGAATGCCGCCGGTGTTCCGTTTTTTGTCCATACGGCATTGATACGGCGGAGATTACCATGATGGCCAGGGAGTTGCTGCATCTGGTCGGGGTCAACACCAACTGGATCCTGGAGCCGGCTGCCAATTCCAACCGGACCGGCAACCATCTTGGATTGCAACCCCACACCTTCAAGGACAATGCCGAGTTTCTCCTTGATGATATCGAGACAGCAACCGGCATTAGGATCAATAGCCTTACCTTTAATCGGAAAGGGGCAGAGATACTCTTTATCATCCCTTCGGCCGACGTCTTTGCCGAGCCGGGCATTTTCACCTTCATGGGGTATCTTCTTCTTTTTGATCACATTGGCCTGGATTACACCATCAGCACCTACGCCTCGGAGGGTGGCAACTTCGGTTCTTTCACCAATAACGAATTGATGAAGAAGTTGAACGGCAAGATGTTTGCCGAGGCCGAACGGATTGGAGCCAAGTGGATACTCGGCGGCGAGTGCGGCCATATGTGGCGGGTAGTTCACCAGTACATGGACACCATGAACGGCGAACTGCGAAAAACCCTGGAGGTTCCAAAGTCACCGATAACCGGAACCGTGTTCGAGAATGCCGCATCCTCCAAGATGGTTCATATCAGCGAGTTTACAGCCGATTTAATTAAGCACGGCAAGCTGAAGATTGATAAGCGTCGAAACGATCACCGGTGCGTAACTTTTCATGATTCCTGCAACCCGGCCCGTGGCATGGGTCTCATCGACGAGCCCCGCTACATTCTGGAGAATGTCTGCAACAAGTTCTATGAGATGCCGGAGAATACCATCCGTGAACAGACCTTCTGTTGCGGCAGCGGCACCGGCCTCAACACCGGCGAGATCATGGAACTTCGCATGAGGGGCGGCCTGCCCCGGGCAAATGCCGTTAAGTATGTGGAGGAGAAACACGGGGTGGACATGCTCTCCTGCGTCTGCGCCATTGATCGGGCCACACTCCTTGCCTTGATGGAATATTGGAATCCAAATGTGGGCGTGTGCGGTGTGTCCGAGTTGGTCGGCAACGCGCTGATTATGGATGGAGAGCAAGCGAGAGAGACCGATCTGCGTGGTGAACCACTTGCCGGGATGGAGGGCTAAACAATGTACGATGGCGGAAAAATTATTACCGGGCTCATAATTTTTATCGGCCTGATGACCTTTCCGGTCTGGCACAATGGCGGCAATGCAGGTGTTCTGCCCAAGCAAGAAAAACCGGTTGGCAAAACAGCGTGTGTTAAGCCCACGGTTGAGATGCGCACCAGCCACATGCTCTTGCTTAACCAGTGGCGTGATGAAGCGTTGCGCGAGGAGAACCGGAAGCCGTTCACCGTTGACGGTCAGGACTATGAGAAAAGCCTGATGGTTGGCTGCATGAACTGCCACACCGATAAAAAGAAATTCTGTGATGAATGTCATCTGTATACCGCTGTGAAACCTTATTGTTGGGATTGCCACTTCCCGCCTAAGGAGAACTTGTAATGGACATGAAGAGAAGGGATTTTTTAAAGATTGCCGGGATTTCGACCATCGCAGGTCTGGGAGCGCCTGCTGCGCTTGAAATGCTTCTGAAGGGTGACGCGCCTGCTTCGTCTTTTGCTTCCTCAGCAGCACCGGCGGAAGGTGCGCACGGCGCAGCACCGGTAACCGGGAAGCAGTATGGCATGGTGATTAACCATCGCGTATTCACCGCAAACCAGGGCCTTGCCCAGCAGTGCATCAAGGCCTGCCATGTCACGCATAACGTCCCTGATTTTCAAAACCCCAAGGACGAAATTAAATGGATATGGGAAACCGGTTTTGAAAATGCCTTTACCAGCCTGCCGACCAGTTATCCGAGCGAGGTCATTGAAAGTAAGTTTCTGGTGCTTTGCAATCACTGCGCCAATCCTTCCTG
>MGTE01000080.1:0-2853 GCA_001799275.1 Deltaproteobacteria bacterium RIFOXYD12_FULL_57_12 | reverse complement strand
GGCCTGCCCGACCAAGGCGACCTTCAAGACCTCCGATGGCGTTGTGGCCATGGATTACCATCGCTGTATCGGCTGCCGCTTCTGTATGGCTGCCTGCCCGTTCGGTTCTCGGAGCTTCAACTGGCGAGATCCGCGCGGCAAGGATGACAAAGGCCGGTATTTTATTGACCGACTAACCCTCAATAAGGATTTTCCGACCAGGATGCGCGGTGTTGTTGAAAAATGCAACCTGTGCGTGGAACGTCTCGCCAAAGGCCTTGTACCCAAATGTGTTGAGGTCTGCGGTGATACCAAGGCCATTGTTTTTGGCGACCTGAATGACCCGCATTCCGAAATCAGAGAGGTTCTGCGCACGAATTTCACTATTCAGCGGAAGCCGGAACTTGGTACAAAACCTTCGATATTCTACATAGTGTGAGGTTGTCATGTTTGAAAAAGCACTGGTCGGCAGCAGTAAATACAAGGTTTGGATGGCCTTTCTTCTTGCCCTGATGGGGATAGGAGGCCTTTGCTATGTGCGGCAGTTCAACTACGGCCTTGGGCTTACCGGGATGAGCCGCGACGTGTCCTGGGGCATATATATCGCCCAGTTCACCTTTCTGGTCGGGGTGGCCGCCTCAGGCGTCATGGTGGTTCTCCCCTATTATTTGCACAACTACAAGACATTCGGCAAACTCACCATACTGGGCGAGTTCCTGGCTGTGTCTGCCGTGTCCATGTGTCTGATGTTCATCATCGCCGATCTCGGGCAACCGATGCGGGCTCTCAACGTTCTGCTGCATCCGACCCCCAATTCGATTCTTTTCTGGGACATGATCGTGCTGAATGTCTATCTCTTCCTGAACATTTTCGTGGGCTGGGTGGTGCTGACCGCCGAGAAGAAGGGTATCGCGCCACCGAAATGGATCAAGCCGTTTATTTACGTTTCCATCCCCTGGGCCGTCAGTATCCACACGGTTACGGCTTTCCTGTACGCTGGTCTGCCCGGACGGCATTTCTGGCTCACCGCCATCCTCGCTCCCCGCTTTCTGGCCTCGGCCTTTGCCGGCGGCCCTGCCTTGCTGATCTTGCTCTGTCTGATCATCAAGCGGGTCAGCAAATTCGACGCCGGCAAGGAGGCGATCCAGAAGCTGGTGACCATTGTTTCCTATGCCGCCCTAATCAACGTCTTCTTCGTATTGCTTGAGTTCTTCACCTCTTATTACAGCAATATCCCCGGCCACATGCATACCCTGGATTACCTGTTTTTCGGATTGCACGGCCATAGTCAGCTTGTGCCGTGGATGCGGGTTTCAACGGTCTTCGGCATCGTCGCCATTGTCATGCTGTTGGTGCCGTACACCAAACAGCGCGAGGATACCCTGGCTCTCGCCTGTATTCTGCTCTTCATCTCCCTGTGGATCGACAAGGGCATCGGCCTGGTGATTGGCGGCTTTGTACCCAGCCCCCTTGAAGAGATTACCGCTTACACGCCTAATCCCAACGAAATTTTCATCACCTTGGGCATCTGGGCGACCGGCTTCTTCATCCTGACCGTGCTGTACAAGATCGCCTTGGCGGTCAAGGAAGAGAAGTTGATTGCCTGATGCGCTGATCTCTTTATCAATCAAAGCCCTCGAGGAATCGAGGGCTTTTTTTTTGCGTTGATTTGGGATAGGGTATTAGCATCGCTGCCAACCAATTCCGGAAGTTTTTTACACATCGCGTACTATTCCTCCTGGGCGTCCAATGGAAACGGCTGAAAATAAGGGTGGTGTTCCGCGGCAACCACAGCGGGTGCTGCTGCTCTATTATTCGTTCAGCGGCCAGACCATGGGGCTTTTGAACCGGCTGGCCGTGGGATTGAAGGAGCAGGGCGTGGAAGTAGTGATGGAAAAACTTCGGCCGGTTGAGCCGTTGCGTTTTCCGATCGGCACGGTAATGGCCACCTTCAAAATGATGATCATTACCCTGTTCCGGAGGCGGGTGGCGATTGAAGAACTGTCCGATGTCTGCCGCCAGGAGTTTGAGCTGATTATTTTGGCCGGGCCCACCTGGTCCTACAACCCGAGTGGCCCGATTCTGACCATGCTCGACCGTGACGGCCCGGTTTTATTGCGTGACCGAGTGGTACTGCCGCTTATTTCCTGTCGTGGCTATTGGCGGATGCACTGGTACGGACTGCGATCGATTCTGCGCCGGTGTGGGGCCGCTGTGCCAAATTACATGGTTTTTTCCCATCCAAGTCCGGAGCCTTGGCGCACCATTGGGGTTTTTCTGAAGCTGGCCGGTAAAAATCCCGAGCGCGCCATGCTCATTGGCAGATATTACCGAAGGTTCGGCCATACCCGGCAGCAGATGGATGAGGCCTGGAGTTTTGGCAGAATGATCGGCGAGGCGTTGCAGAACGGGACCCCTCTGGCCGGCTTCAATTTTCTGAATAAGATCTCGGTGCCTTGATTTTCTAGTGAATCGATCTACGGGTAGATTGATTCATGAAAATATTTACAATTACTGCGTCGCAAAATCAAACTTTTTCCAGCGGTGCACCTTGGGGGCTGCATTAATTTCCGCAACCCCTCGCAAGATGCGCTCCTTCAGTTCGGCTTTTGAATCGACGCGGATATGGCGAAGGAAAGTCCGGGCCATTTTGCTGAATAGGGTTTCTACCAGGTTGAGCCAGGAGCCGTGTTTTGGCGTATGCACATAGACGAATCTGTTGGGCTTCGTTGCCAAAAAAGTCATGGTTTCCTTTGAAATATGGGCGGAGTGGTTATCCAGAATAACGCGGATCGCACAATCGGGCGGATAGTGGGCATCGAGCTCCGCAAGCAAAGAGATGAATTCGCGGCTGCGGTGACGGTCGTGAACCTG
>MGTE01000079.1:27226-30182 GCA_001799275.1 Deltaproteobacteria bacterium RIFOXYD12_FULL_57_12 | reverse complement strand
CAGCAATGCGGCCGCCGGCCACCAGAATCAGCATGGCAAAAACCAGGCCGAGCAGGCTAAGCCGCGGGTCAACCGCCAGGCCAGCGGCCGCATTGCTGCCAAGCAGCAGCCCGACAACCCCGGCCACGTGGTCCATGGCCACCCCGGGAACGATGCCGATCAGCAGGCAGCCGGCAAAGGGCACGGCCATGGCCGTCAGCATCAACCAGGAGGAATCATGGGCGGCCGCTGCCGCCTTACTGCGGGGCTCCCCGAGCAGGGTCATGCCGGCCAGCCGGCTGAAAGCGAGGAGTGCCAGGCCGCCAACCAGGGCAAACAGCACGATGAGCAGCAGAAACCATAAAGCGCCGGGGTCGGTGGCCACCTGTCCCATCTGCAGCATGCTCAGGAAAATGAGCCATTCGCTGACAAAGCCGTTCAAGGGCGGCAGGGCGGCAATGGCAACACAGCCGGCCATGATGAAGAAGCCGGTAGAGGGCATCCGGCGCAGCAGCCCGCCCATGCTTGACATTTCGCGGCTGCCGGCGCCATGCACCAGGGAGCCGGCTCCGAGGAAGAGCAGCCCCTTGAACAGGGCATGATTCCAGACATGGAGCAGGGCGCCAGCCATGGCCAGGCCAGCTGCCAGCGGCTGACCATGGCCGGCGGCAAAGAGCCCGAGGCCTAGCCCGAGAAAAATAATCCCGATATTTTCCACCGAGGAAAAGGCGAGAACCCGCTTGATATCGGTTTGGACGGCAGCCATGGCAATGCCGAATAAAGCGCCGCCGAGGCCGAGCATGCAAAGCAGGACGCCGCACCAGGCCGGCAGCGGCGGCAGCAGGCTCACCATCCGCAACACCCCGTAGACGCCGGTTTTGATCATGACGCCCGACATGAGCGCCGACACATGGCTTGGTGCGGCTGGATGGGCGTCGGGCAGCCAGATATGCAGGGGGAAAAGGCCGGCCTTGGTGCCGAAGCCGATAAGGGCCAGGCAGAAGAATGTTACGGCTACGGCGGGAGAGCCGGCCTTGAGGACAACGGCCATGGCGGCGAAATCAAAACTGCTGCTGAGGCTTGCCCCCAGAAGAAAGAGCAGGAAAAGAAAAACCGTGCCGCAGTGGGTGGCGATCAGATAGAGCCAGCCGGCCCGGCGCACTTCTTCCTGTTCATAATGGTAGGTAACCAGGAAAAACGAGGAGAGGGACATGGCCTCCCAGGCGATCAGGAAAAAAAGGCCGTTGGCCGCCAGAACCACCAGGACCATGCTGGCGGCCAGCAGGTTGAAAAAAAACCAGTGAAACCCAAACTGACCCTGGCGCGTTGTCGAGCGGAGAGAGGGGTCCGCATAGACAGCGCAGCACAGGGTCAGCAGGAAAATGGGCAGGAGAAAGAATAAAGCCAACCGGTCCACATGCAGGACAACGGTGATGCCGGCCGTGATCCACGGCACGGAGAAATCCGGAACGCCGGCGGCCAGCCCCAGGCGGAGACAGGCGAGCAGGCCGACAGCCGCGCCGGCCACGGCGCCGGCGGCCCCCACGACACGAGCCAGCCGGTCTTGCCAGGCCAGCGCCAGAGAGAGAAAACCGCCCAAGGCAAAAAAAGCGAGGGCAAGCAACAACAACCGCATAGAGATCACGATATCCGGTAATAGACATTGGCCGCCGACAAAAAACACCGCAAACGTTTATCCCCCGGTCTGCTGAAAAATGGCCTCTTCCCTGGCCCGGACCAGGCCGAGCAGCTCCTTTCTGGTCAACTGCCGCCTGATGGCGGCCACGAAATCGCTGTCCATGGACATGCGGCGCAGTTTCATGTCGATGATCTCCTGCTCGATCCGGTTGGCCGGCAGCACCAGAAAAATCGCCTCGGTGCTGATCCGGTCGATCGCCTTCAGGTCGGCCGGTTTTTCGAGAAACCCGAGGAGCAGCATGGTGCGCTCGAAAAAAACCGGGTGGCTCGCGTCGGTCATGAGATAGGCGATGCCCTTCAGCGATGAGGAGACAACAGACTCCCGGGAGAAAATCGAGACCTTGAGGGCGTTGACATCGATGGTGGAAGAGTATGGCAGGGCCGCCAGCAGCTCATCGATGATCTCATCGCGGGCGAGACCGTGAATTCGGTAAAAAATCGCACCGTTTTCCAGGGCCGTGGACAGGGAAATGCGATAGTCCACCCGCGGTCGGGCGGCCGGCTCATTATTCTTCTGGCTGTTGACCCATTCCTCGATATCGTCGGCCTTGAACCGCCACTGGCCGCCAATCTTGACGGCCAGCGGAATCTGGTTGTCCGTCAGCATCCGGTATATGGTCTTCTCCGACACCCCGAGCTTAACCGAGATGTCCTTGACCGTGAGAAAGGCTTTGTCCATATTGATGTCCACCGGTGTCCATTGTTGTACAGTAATGTCTAGGACGGATTCTTATACTTCCACCTGGGTTTGCTGTCAATTCTTTTTTCCCGGCGGCCTGAAAACCGAGGCGACAGCGGCGGACTCGCGCCCAAACCCCTTGCAAATCCCGGCTGAAACAGTAAACTGCTTCACGGCTAATCCGCTGCGGCGTCGCAACAAAGGCGATTTCCGGCGGTGCCGCACCGGCAGTCGATTTTTCACCCCGCGAAAGGGGGATACAGCTTATTCACTCAGTGATGTCTTGCGGCGTTGCTGAATGCAACCCCGGTCACGGTCAGGACCAGATGCGCGCAATTTTGCGAAAAACGTTTACCGATTTTGTGCGGTGGGTCGGATACGATCTGGGAATCACGCCTAATCAGATAACCGTCGGCCGCCTGCTTTTCTTTGTGCCCGGCTGGCTGCTCTGGGTTTACCGTGAGGAACTGGCCCGCCGTCTTGACCTTCCCTGGCAGCTGCTTGGCTGGACCGCGCTGGTCGTGGTCACTGCCGTCATCCTCCTGGATCTGCTGGACGGCGCCCTGGCCCGGGAGACCGACCAGGTAAGCAAACACGGCA
>MGTE01000079.1:24263-27170 GCA_001799275.1 Deltaproteobacteria bacterium RIFOXYD12_FULL_57_12 | reverse complement strand
TGTTCTCCTGCTTCTGGACATACTCTCCACGTTTCTGCGCGGGGTGCAGGTGCAGGGCGCCAATGAATTCGGCAAGAAAAAGGCCCTCTGTCAGAATCTTTCCAAATTCTTTTTCGGGGCGGCTGTTCTCCTGCCAAGCCCGGCGCTCAACACGGCCGGCAACCTATTGATTGTCGCCGCCCTGATCCTTGCCACCATTTCGGTGGGCATCCGTCTTAAACCGGCAAACAGAACAGACGCACCCGGTAAGCCATTGTGAAAAATACCCCGCACACCCTGCCGCCGCTGGTGATCAACGCCTTCTTCATCCTCGGCCTGCTCTCCGCCTTTGCCATCCGCGCCCTCATCGTGGTCACCCACCTGTGGCCGGCCCTCTTCAGGCCATTATGGTATTTCGGCGTTATCGGCTATCTCTTCTTTTTTTTATACCGCTACGCCATTGCCGAAAAACGGAAAAAGGTGATCGACCGCTACGATCTCCTCGCCAGGCTGAACAGCGGCGAGACCCTTTCGGCCGAGGAACGTGAGGTGCTCATCTACCTGCTCTCCTCCATCAAGAAGTCCAGGGAAAATCTGAACTACCTCAGCATTTTCATCCTCTCGATCCTTGCCATCGCCGTTGATCTCTATCTGAGTTCCCTGGCCGGCTGACGCCGCCTCGGGAAAACGGCTCGGTCGGAGAAGGATGTCCTGCCGCTTGCCGCAAGGTATCAAGGCCGGCGGCAAGAATGAATCTACCCAGGGGGATAAGATGATGCGTTGTTCTCTGACCGACAAGAGTGTTGCCCTTCTACTGCTCCTGCTTGTGGCCTGCAGTGCCCCGTCCCCCATCAAGCCGGTTAATGCCACGGCCGATGGCATTGCCATCAAGGGCTACGATCCAGTGGCCTACTTTCTTGAGCATCGCCCGATGGTGGGCAGTCGTGACGTTGAATACGCCTGGCAGGGCGTAACATGGCGGTTTGTCAGCGCCGAACACAGGCGGTTGTTCCAGGAGGCGCCGGGCAGATACGCGCCACAGTTCGGCGGCTACTGCGCCTACGCCATAAGCCAGGGCACCAGTGCCGATATCGACCCTGGTTCCTGGACCATTGTCGATGACAGGCTGTATCTCAATCTCAATCCAGATGTCCAGCGCCTCTGGCAGCAAAACCAAGCCGTCTATATTGAAAAGGCCCGGGCTAACTGGCCCGGCCTGATCGGCAACCCAGCGCCGGGAAAATAATGCGGCACAGCTCTCAGGATCTGATTTCAAGCTGCGAATATGGTGACATTTCGACAGGCATTCGCGTTGAGACTGCGGCGTTGCGGCAGATTCATTTCCATCACTGCGCTGCCGGTTGCTCAGGCCGACCTGATCGCCAGATGAATTTTTTCCAGCAGTTCCTCGAGCTCAATGGGTTTCAGGCAATAGTCAAAGGCCCCCAAGCGTATCCCCTCAACGCCCGTGTCCACCGAGGCATGGCCGGTCAGCATGATCACCGGCACCTGCGGCTGTTTTTCCTTGATATAGTGTAGACATTGCAGGCCGTTCACCTTCGGCATATTGAGATCGAGGATGACCACATCCGGCGGGCAGCTGCTGTCCAGGCAGGCCATGGCCTCCTGGCAGCCGGCCGCCGTACAGACGGCAAACCCTCTTTTTTTCAGACGTTTTTCCGCCAGTTCCCGGAAGTCGTCTTCATCGTCAATGAGGAGAACCGTTATTTTTCTGGTCAATTGATCTTGCATGTTCCTTTTCCTGCTCTGGAGCGGGCTGCAGCGACGTAATATCGGCGAGCAGCCTCTGCCGGTAGCGGTTGGCCGCATTCTGATCTTCCATGACCATATCGATCTGGCGGGTGTGCATGATCAGATAACCGAGTATCTGCAGCCGTTCCACCAGCAGGGCCTGTGGTTTTTTTTCGTAGCGGGCCGAGAGCGCGTCGCCCTTGTATTCCACCCGGAAATCAAACTGTTCGAGGATGTCGGCAATCAGTCGGATCCGCAAAGCCCGGCGCCGGGCGTCGGCAGCACCGCCCTTGAAATGAAAACTCACATAGCTCTCGATCAGCAGATCGCTTAAGTAAGCCTCGACCATTGAGAAATGATACCCGAGTCGCACGGAAAGGCTGCAATAATTTTTTGAAACCAGGAAGTAATTTTTTGCGGTCATCACAGAGCGGACCGCCGGTTCCAGGTGGGGATTCATGGTGGAGCGAAAAATAATTTCGCCGAATCCCCGGACATTGACCGGCGGTGGTCCTTCCCAGGGAATCGCAAAAATCCCCTGCCACAGAGCCAGCATCGGGGCCGAGACGATATCCGCCACCCGGATTGCCTTGTGGGTCACATCAAGTCCTTTGCGGAAGCCGTCTTCGAGATCGATCACCCACCATTCGGAAGGCATGCCGTTTTCGGTCACCAACCGCTTGGCCGCCTTTTCATAAAAGTGCTTGCGGGTTCCGAATTCGAACATTTCGCTGACCGCCTTTTCATGACAGAATCTGGTGATGTCGTGCAGCGTCTTGCACTCGGATGGTCTGAAATAAGGTGAATTAGGATCCACGAGATGCAATGGGGTTGACAGGGCAAGGATATCCTTCAATGTTTTTTGGACCGGGCTGCCGTCCATGAGGGAAGGCGGCCGGATGGTCTGCGCCAGAAGATCTTCCTGCCGGCCGGTGTAGACGCGTCGGCCGGTGGCGTCGACCGTAACCAGTTCGCCGTTGTTCAGGCGGGCCATGGCTTTGTCAAGGCCAAAAAGAGCCGGTACGCCGAACTCCCGGGCAACGGTGGCCAGATGCCCGGCCAGGCCACCGGTTTCCGAAATCACCGCCGCCGCCTGGGCCAGGGCCGGTGCCCAATGGGGCAACGGATGATGCACTACCAGTACCGCCCCTTTGGGAAATTGCAGGAGATCGACAT
>MGTE01000079.1:399-24205 GCA_001799275.1 Deltaproteobacteria bacterium RIFOXYD12_FULL_57_12 | reverse complement strand
CGCCCGGGCTGGCGGTCACCCCGCCGCTGAACGCCGGCACCGTCTCGCCGCTGACCGGTAAGAGATCCGGAACCTCGCCGGCGGAGACAATCTGCATGGCGGGCGATACCGGCCGACTCTGCAGGATGATGATCTTGCCGGCCGTATCGATCGACCACTCAATATCCTGCGGACCTCGGAAGTGCTCTTCCAGTTTGAGGGCGAGCCTGGCCAGTTCCCGGGCCTGCTCCTCGGTTAGCAGCGGCGCCGGTGGCACCCCGGAGATAGTGCCCACAGCCGGCGATTTCGCGACTGACTCCTCCCTGGTCTTGCTCAGCAGAATGTGATGCGGCGCGGCGCGCCCTACCCAGAACATGTCGACCGGCTTGGTGCCGTCCACCACGGCGCGGGCCAGACCGGGCACCGCGCTGATGATCAGCCAGACGCTCCGCAGATCTGCGGGATCCCTGGTGTAGATCACGCCGCTGACCGCCGCTTCAACCATGGCCAGGCAGCCGACTGCCATGGAGATATCCTTGGCCCGGTAGCCTTTCATGATTCTGTAGGTGATCGCCTGGCTCGTGTACTTGCTGGCCAGGATCTCCTTGTAGACCTGTCCGAGAAATTCGGCACAGACATGCAATTCGGTCCGGTACTGGCCGGCAAAGGAGGCGCCCTGCGTATCCTCGCCAATGGCGCTGGAACGCATGGAGGTGGTAATTCCCGGCCTGGTCCGGCCCTCCAGGCTATGATATTGATCAAGGATCGCGCGCTCCAAGTCGGCGGGTAACGGCGCGGTGGTGATCAGTTTCTGAACACTGGCGCTGACCCTGTACAACTCGGCCAGATTCTCCGGATCAAGGGTCTGCAACTGCTGGTTTATTTCATCGGCCAAATTGTTGGCTTTGATAAAATGCTGGCCGGCCGCCGCGCTGATGACAAATCCGTCCGGCACTGCCAAGCCGACCCGGTTGCGGACCTCGCCGAGGTTCGCCATTTTCCCCCCGACCAGATCGGTGCGTTCGCGGTCAATCGCGGCAAGCGGCAGGACCAACGGCCCCTCCTTGACAGGCGGCTGCCGGTCCAAGATGGCGGTGATCTGTTTCTGCAGGGTGTGGAACCGGCTGTCAAGGGTCAGGTATCTGCCTTCGGACATGGCCAGCAAGTGCCGGACCATCTTGAAGACATTGACCATGAGCGCCGTGCTCTTGGCGTGGACAAAGGTGATGCCGAAGGTATGCCCTTCCGCTTGAACCCGCTCCATTTCGGCCATGATGCCGAGGGCGTTGTTGTTGGCGGTGAGGAGAGCCCGGAAATTTTTGTACTTTGTCTTGAAGAGGGCCTGCAGTTCTTCCGGCGACAGGCGGCTGGCCTTGCCGGCCTGCAGGAATTTCAGGAGGAATTGGATCATGATGCCAGAGGATATGCGCCGAGACAATGAGGACCGCCCGGACACGGCAGTGCCGAGACGCCCGTGCCCAGATCTGTAACCAGTTTTGTCATGGACCTACAAACTATACTGGCTCCTGTCAATGCAATTTTTGCAGCCTACGGGCGGAACGCCGCCACGCGGCGCGGCCTGAGAATCAAGCCGGAAGAAAGCCCGTACCGCACCCGCTGTTGCCTCCTCGGGGAAGTCCCACAAGGAGGAAGGGAAAGGAAGCAACAGCAGGAAACGACACCGGGCCTTCTTCCGCTTGATCTTTTGAATATCAATGCTCCAGCTTCAGACCCCAGCCTTCAAACATAAAAAGGATGGAGAACCCGAACCAGAGGGTGTAGATGACATAGCCAACCAGGGATGCAATCACGATTCCTAGTTTCGCCTTAATGTCTTCCGCCTGAATACCGTAGTAATTATAGGCCGGCTCCACTCCCCTTGTCTGCACTTTGCCAATGATCTTAGCCTCTTTGAACATCTTTTGTTTATTGAAATCCTTTTCCGCTGCCTTGAGGGCATTCCACCAGGCATACATAACCCGCTTTGGTTCCATACCGTATTTTGCGACAATAGCGTCCCCGTTATTGGCAAATGCCAGATCGGCATCATTGAGCATATTTTCAAGCATCAGGCCAAGCCCGCCTTCCACTTTGACATTGACGCCATCAACCGCAACCTGCGCATTGCCTGCCTGAAAAAGCTTGACGTACCGTTCCGCCTGCTCGGGGTTGCTGGCTTTTATGTTCAAAGTGACCTGCTGGCCCTTGTATTGTTGTGCCTCTTTTACCACTCCCGGGATGTAATAGGATGATTTCTTTGAAATTGTATTGTACAGATTGTCCATATAATTCAGGAGATTATTCCCGTTGCCGAAGATCGGAGACATGCCGATGGCAAAGACGATCCAGAATGCGATGAACAACAGCAGGCCGCCGGTGAATTCTTTTTTATGCGCAATCATGCGTTTACCTCCTCGCCCTTCAGCGTCTTGATGTTTGTGAAAAATGTCCAGAATACCCAGATCGCAAAAATTGATATAACCACGAAAAACAGGTATATACCAATCTGCTCCAGGATTTTCGCGGTCTTGTCAGACATGGAAATAACATCCATCTTGGCGAGCTTGCCGGGCAGGGCGAAGACCCGGTTGATAAAGCCCGCGATTACGGCCAGGGCATAAAAACCGCGGATGGTGGTGCCGGAAACGACCTTGGTGACCAGAGAGCCGACCTGAATACCGATCAGCGAGCCGAGCAGCATGCCGATGGCCAGGGTGTAGAAGATGAAGCCGTAGATGGCGTACTGACCGAGACCAGCATACCCTGCCGTAAAGATGATCTGAAAGATATCCGTGCCTACGGTGGTTGCCGAAGACACGCCAAGTCCGTAAACAAAAATCGGGAAGGTGAGAAACCCGCCGCCCACACCCATGATGGCCGCGGCCAGACCGACGATGGCGCCGCTGATCACCAGGAAAATGGCGGAAATTTTCCGGCCGCCGGGCACGACACCCTCGTCAAAATGCAGCATGGGCGGGATGTTCATCGCCTGCAGTTTCTGAGAAAAACCGGTCATGGATTCTTCCCCTTTTTTAGACGTGGCCTGCTTCGTTTCCGGAGACAGGGTGGCCGTCGCGGGCTTGCGCGATTTCAGGAAGTCGGCCAGGGAATAAAAGCCCAGAAAACCCAGCATGAGAACATAGACCGAGGTGATGAAGGCGTCGCTTAGCACCGGATTCAATTCGTACAGCGAGCGGTTGATATAGCCGCCGGCCGTGGCGCCGCCGATGGAGCCGATCAGAAAGGTGCCGGCCAGGGAAACAGAGATGTTGCCGAGCTTGCGATGCAGTACGCTGCCCATGATCGCCTTGGCAAAGATGTGAAAGAGGTCGGTGCCCACGGCCAGAATGCCTTTGACCCCGGCGCTCATCAGGGCCGGGGCGATGATAAAGCCGCCGCCCGCGCCGATGCAGCCGGTGATCAGGCCGGCGCAGATCCCGACGCCGATCGAGGCAAAGAAAATGGTGTTGGTGTAAAATGCCGGACTGTAGGCTTTTTTGCCGCCCAGAACATCCGGCAGAGCGGTAGCTATCTCGTCTGCAAAGGCAACGCCGCCGATAATGATGGGGATGAGCAGCAGCGCCAGGATGGCGACCCGTTTGCGGTCGCGCAGTATTGTGTTTGAAATATCGAGTTCCCACTTGGCGTGAGCCCTCGCCCCGGCCATCATGAATTGTCCGAATTGCCTGAAAAAATTCATTTCGTGCTACCTCCATTCTGGTTGATTGTTAATCTGTTCAAACAAAAAAATCCTGACGCCGACCTCCGGATGGCAGGGGGATGGTGCCACCCGCCCTGTTTTCTCCTGTACTGTCTGCCGGCGCTTGCACGTCCTGTTAAGGGCCTGGCCGCTGCCCCCTCAGATTTCTCGTTAATTCCGCCTTGGTTATCTTTGCCTCCTGAATGGCCTTGCGCTCCGCCGCATCCAACAGTATTTCCAGGAGCGGTTCCAGCTCCATGGGTTTCATCAGATAATCAAAGGCCCCCAGTTTCATGCCATCGATGCCCGATTCCACCGACGCATGGCCGGTGAGCATGACCACTTCGACCAGCGGTTTGTGTTGCTTGATTTCCTGCAGTGTTTCCAGGCCGTTCATTCCCGGCATCTTCACATCCAGGAGGACCACGTCAAAACTACCGTCCCGCACCTTCTCGACCGCCTCCCTGCCAGATGAAACTCCCTCGCAGAAAATGTTCCTTTTCAGCAACCTCTTTACGGTCATCTCCAAAAAATCCGTCTCATCGTCGACGACCAGCACTTTAATTATCGCCATGCCACCATCTCCTTTACTTGCTAGTTCGCTATACGCAGTTATCGCGCGGTCGAAGGGGAACGGAGAATCCGCCGGGTATCTCTGCCGTCGGCCTCCTGCTCTGCAGGTGCGACCGCCGGTCAATCGCCCAGGTTATTCTTGGGCAGGATGACCGTGAATATCGCACCGCCCTCCTCTCTGTTCCACGCCTTGATCGTTCCTCCCAGTTTCTGAATAATGTTGTAACTTATGGCCAATCCCAATCCCGTACCCTTGTCAGGAGCCTTGGTGGTAAAAAACGGCTCGAATATCTTGTTGATAAGTTCCGGCCTGATGCCTGGCCCGCTGTCGGCAACTTCCACTACGACCGCGTCGGATCTCTGTCTTGATCCCACATGGATTGTGCCATTCTTGCCCACTGCGTCCATGGCGTTGTTCAACAGATTGAATAAAACCTGCCCCACCTGGCCGGCATCGGTCATGATGGCCGGCAGAGCGGCTTCCAATTGCGTTTCAATGGCGATCTGGTTGTTGCCCGCCTCGTTTTCCAAGAAGGATATGGTTTCCCGGATCAGAAAATTGATATCCACCGCTGTCTTTTCCGACTGCATCTTTCTGGAAAAACCCAACAGCCGATGGGTGACGCTGCTCGCCCTTTTCACGTGTTGCCTGATTTTCTGAATCGACTGCTGGTACTCTTCGATATGTCTGACCTTCTCCGTCTCTTCCTCATCAAGAAGTTCGCCGATCCAGCCGGCCTGATCGGTAATCATCTGCAGGGGATTATTTACCTCGTGGGCGACGCCCGCCGCCAGCCGTCCCAGGGAGGCCATCTTTTCCATCTGCACCATCTGGCTGTCCAGGACGGCCCGCTCCCGGGCGGTTGCCTCGATATTGTTTACAATGAAGCGGACCATGAGCACGGCGATGGCAATGATGACGATGCTGGCACACAGGACAATGATCTCGTTGATGGACTTGGCCTCAAGAAAGGTCTCCAGGGCCTTCTGTCGCCGCACCTTGACCACCAGCAGCCAGTCGCCATCCTTGAGCCAGGTGGAAACATAGACCGTGTCATTGGCGGTTCGTACCAACGTGCCTTCGTGGTAGGAAAGCGCAATGTTCTTGTCCTTGATCTGGGACTCTGACTCGTTCAGCAGGCTGGGGGTTTGCAGTTCGCCCTTTTTGTTGATAATGAAGGCGTCGCCTTTGGGGTCCACCTGGGCGGTGCGCAGAAAGGCGTTGAATATTTCCGAATTGATCGTGGCCCTCAGAATCCAGCGTTTGAGCGGATCGGAAACTGCCACCACGAAATGCGGCACCCCCCTGTATCCCAGATACACATCGCTGATAAAGGTGCCATTGATCATCACTTCCTGAAACCAGTCGGTATTGGCGTAATTCCTGCTGGCCAGCTTGCTCTTGTAGGGGCCAACATAGGCAATATGCCGGCCGGAAGAGTCAATAACTCCCAGATCGACGATGACGCCAGACTTGCTGATCGCCGCAAAAACTCTGTCAAGATTTTCCTGCTGGCTCAGAAAGTCAAAGTTGTGTAACCGCATGAGCTGTTCCAGTATCTCCCGATGGTTGTTAAGAAAAAGGCTGATGATTTCCCGGCGGTTCGCAACCAGGCGCCGTAAACCGTTGGAGGTGTTTTCCTCATCGTATTTCTGGTAGTAATTTGAGGATGTCCACCCCACCAGCAGCATGGGCAGCGTGGCCAGCAGAATGATGACCAGGGTGAGCATGTTTCTGAGCCAGGCGTAGTATGATTTATCCTTTTTCATCGCCCCTCCGTATGCCAGGCGGCTGCCATCCCCTTGACGTGCAACCGACCAGTTCGCCCCTTGATCAATAAAGATTTTTTATTTTTTCAACCAACGACTTAAGCTCAATACTGCGAGGAATTATTGCATCAACCCCATTACTCAATAGATAGTTTGAAATATTTTCCGTAACGTCTTTTTTTGTTATTGCAATAATCTTAACAGAGCTATAGCCCTCGTTGTTTTTTATCAGACTACTTGCGGTGGCCGCCGCCTTTCCTTCCCCACTTACACCAAAAACTACCAAGTCTGGCCGGAAAACGATCATCTTCATCTTTAGTGAAGTCCCATACGATGCATAATCAACAATGAAATTTGCCTCCTTTTTCAATCTTTCAAAAAAACGCATGACAAATTGCATGAATATGTCTTCCATGGCTTCCTGCGAAAGCACGAAAAGTATTTTTTTTGCTGTGAATGGCAGGATTGCTTCGGGAATAGGGATATTGTGCTGCACCAGAAAGTCGATCAGATCATCACGCCGCACCAGGAGGCCGCAGCCCTCGGCCCGCTTTGCCAGCAGGGATTTTTTGTCAATCCATCGCCTGACCCGTTCCTGGGACACGCCACAGATTGCTGCCACCTGCTCCATGCTCAATGCGTTCTGTGGCGATACGAACGATTCCATCCCTTGATCCCGACCGACTTGTTTTTTCATTTTTGATGATGATGCGCCTGGTCGCCAAAGGCTTGCCGCGGAAAAATAGTGGCGCCCCGGTCTGTGCTGTTCAGTCGATGCTCCCATAGGCAACTTTGAGGCCAGGCGGCGGGGAATTATTTTTTTTCATTTTGTTTCAAATCGTTACACTGGAAAAGCCGGGACCACCCCTGAAAGAAAAAGGTGAGCAACGCCAACCATTACGTATAATCTGGGTGACACTTTTCTGCCGACCACACAACAACAGTTTGTTTTTTAAGGGATTTCAGTGTATGTATAAAATTGGTGACACGCGGACGGTCCGTGTATATCACCGGAAACCTTTACGACCACCAGAACGGAGAAGCAAAGTTGGAAAAAACAGGAAAACAGGATCAAGATCTGGACGCCAAGATGATCAGGCTGCTGGAAAAGCAGAAGCAAGAGCTGGTTGTCAGGTCATTGCGAAAACACGAAGAGGCACAGGCGGAAAAGCACTTCACCGATACGCTTATTTCCAGTCTTTCCGAGCTGTTCTTCGTCATGACCAAAGATTTTCACATCGTCAAGACAAACGATGAATTCTGCCGCTCGCTTGGCTATTCCCAGAATGAGGCCCGCCACCTGCGCCTGGAGCAGCTTGTTGAGGCCAGCACCATGCAAAGCGTTAAGGAGCTCATTGCGGCCGGCGATTTCAAAAGTTTTCAGACGAACCTGCTGAACAAGCACGGCGAAACAGTTTGCGTCAATTTGAACTGCTCCACCCTGGTTACGGAATCAGGCCGGGTTCTGCACATGCTGATCGCGGCCGATAAGAGCGATGTGTACAGGATGATGTCGCGTATCCGCGAATCCCAGGAGCAGCTCATCCACTCGGGCCGGCTTGCCAGTTTAGGGGAAATGGCGGCCGGCATCGGCCATGAGCTGACACAACCCTTGAATGCCATTCTGCTCTTTGCAAGAAACTCCTTGAAGGCACTGGACAACCCCCGGAAAAACAAGGCGATGCTGACCGAAAACCTCAACATCATCGTCGACCGGGTGAACAAGGCGTCTTCCATCATAAAGAGTCTTAAAAGCTTTGCGCGCAAAACCGAAGAACATGTGCGGCCTCTCATGGTCAACGACATCATTACGGAAATTCTCCGCTTTCTTGATGCCCAGTTGAAACTCTCGGATATCGAGTTGGAGTTGAATCTGGACAGCAGCCTCCCCGCTATTCTCGGTCACGACGTCCGCCTTGAACAGGTCTTCCTGAACCTCATCCAGAACGCCATCCAGGCCATGGGCTCCTCTCTGTCACCCCGCCTGGCTATCAGATCCTTCCTGGCCAGGGATATTGAACCGGAAAGCCTGCAGGAAAAAGACTACCTGGTTGTCGCCATCAGGGATAACGGCGAAGGCATTCCACACGAAATCCAAGGCAAGATTTTCAACCCCTTTTTCACTACACGCGAAGTCGGCCTGGGCATGGGGCTAGGCCTTTCCATTGTCGACCGGATTGTCCGAAGCCATGCCGGCTATATTCGGGTGGAAAGCGAGCCCGGCGCCGGCGCCTGTTTTGCGGTTTACCTGCCAGTCCTTACAGGGGAGCAACATGAGCAACAAAAATAATTTCGACCCAGACTCCGCCCGCATCGTGGTGGTGGACGATGACATCTATCTTCTGGCCGCGATCCAGCAGACCCTGGGAATGCACGGCTTCCGGACGCGGATATTCGACAAGGCGGCGGATGCCCTGGCGGCGATAACGCCCTATGAGGCGCCGGTGGTGGTTCTGGCTGACGTGAAAATGCCGAAAATAGACGGCTTGGTGCTGCTGAAACAAATTAAGGAACTGGACCCGGAACTGCCGGTGATCATGATGACCGGCCATGGCGATATCACTATGGCTGTCGCCGCCATGAAAAAAGGCGCCTATGACTTTCTCGAAAAGCCCGTGGACGAGGACATTATGCTGGCCGCCCTGGGCCGCGCCATGGAAAAGGCCCGGCTGGTCCACGAAAACCGGCGGTTACAACAACGGTTACAGGCGGCCGCAGCCAGCCGCACCTGTTTCCAGAGTCTTATCGGTCGGCATCCGGCCATGCAGCACCTGTACGATCTTCTGCAAATTGTCGCCCGCGAAAACGACACCGTTCTGATTCAGGGCGAGACCGGCACCGGCAAGGAACTGGTGGCCCATGCCATCCACAACCTCTCAAGCCGGCGTGACAAGCTGTTCGTCGCCGTCAATATGGGGGCAATCCCGGCGGAGATGATGGAAGCGGAGCTGTTTGGCTACCAGAAAGGGGCCTTTACCGGCGCAGTGCAAAGCAGAGCAGGAAAATTCGAACATGTCGGTGAGGGCACTCTTTTCCTTGATGAAATTTGCAGTCTGCCGGTGACGCTCCAGGCAAAACTGCTTCGGATTCTGGAAGAGAGGACTTTCTGCCGACTCGGCAGCAACAACCCGGTGACCATGGCGGCCCGGATCATCACCGCCACCAACCGGGATCTCGCAACAGAAATCAAACGGGGAACATTCCGACAGGATCTTTATTTCCGGCTTAACGCCCTGCCCATAAGCATTCCTGCCCTGCGAGACAGAATCAGTGACATCCCGCTTCTTGCCGCCCATTTTTTCAGTGAGTACTGCCGTGACCGGCAGTTGGACATGAAGCCTCTGGCGCCAGCTGCCATTGATCAGATGCTCGGAATGAACTGGCCGGGAAACGTGCGAGAACTGCGCAACCATGTTCGCCGACTCTGCATTTACGGGCCCGGCTCCGACCCGTCGTCAGCCGGCGGTTTCGAGAAAAACACCAATCTGCGGAAACCGGGCAGCGAAGACCTGCGGCTCAAGATGGTCCTGGAGGATGCGGAAAAAAGACATATTTTGGAAACGCTCCACCGGCACAACGGATCAATCGCCGCAACCCATGCTGTGCTGGGCATTTCCCGTAAATGCCTCTATGACAAGATCAGCAAGTATGAGATCAATATGCCTGCCCTGCGGGGAAAAAACAACGACGCCGGCAACAATGGGGAAGGAAGCACTCGGACCGGGCGACATCCTGGGTAGCTCGCTCCTGTTTTTCGGCGGGAGATGAAGTCGTCCGGCAGGCTGACAAGGAAGGCATCCTTCGTCTCCTTTGCGGGAAACAGGCCACTAGGAAATCGTTTTTCTGCTTCCATCTATTGCTGGTGGCCGCCATGTCTGTTCAACTATCCGAAAACATTACTAGTTGTCAATTCTTCGCTCATCGGGTCCTCGGGAATTTTCAGAAAAATATCCGGCATCATAATATCTGTTGACGCGCCGCGCATTTTCGAAGATATAGGGCGGTAAAGTCCGGCGGCGGCGACAGGGCCTCTGCTGGTTCATGGCCCTAACCGGCGAGGCCCGCTCCCAGAGCCGTTGCCCAGTTGCTGCATATCACCCCAGACAACCGATGAAAAACATTCTCGTTGCAACCCCTGACCCGACGACATCCCGGCTCATCCGTTCCTGTTTTCCAGCGGGCGACGAAGTCAGTCAGCAGGCAGACAAGGAGGGCGCCCTCCAGCTCCTGCGCCGGAAACACTGTGACTTCCTCTTTATCGATATAGATCTGCTCAGGGACCCGGCTCAGGGGAACGGCTACAAAACCGCCCTGCATCCTTTCTGGCTGCTCGCCCCGAATATCGAAATTATTGTCATGTCGGCGCCGGCCATGATCCGCGAGGCAGTGATGGCTGTCAAGGCCGGGGCGAGCAATTTCCTCACCTATCCGCTCAATGTGGATGAGGTGAAATACGTCACCGACAGCCTGTATGAATCCGTTCTGATGCAGTCGGAGCTCAACTACCTGCGAAATAAGTTCTGGCAGGTGGATTCGCTGAACCTGGTGCAGACGAGAAGTCCGTTGATGCAGGAGGTCTACGACAAGGTCCGCTCGGTGGCGCCGACCATCAGCACCGTCCTTTTAGTCGGCGAGACCGGCACCGGCAAGGGGGTGCTGGCCAAACTCATTCATCAGCATAGCAATCGTAGCGTCGCCCAGTTTATAAGCATCCACTGCGGCGCCATCCCGGAGACCCTTCTGGAAAGCGATCTGTTCGGCCACGAAAAGGGTGCTTTTACCGGGGCGACCCGCCGGAAAATCGGTAAATTCGAGATTGCCAAGGATGGCACCATCTTCCTGGACGAGATCGGCACGATCACCGCCGCCGCCCAGATCAAATTCCTGCAGATCCTGCAGGACAAGACCTTCCAGCGGGTGGGCGGCACGGAAACCATCGGCACCAACGTCCGGGTCATCGCCGCCACCAATTCCGACCTCAGGAAGATGTGCGACGATGGCCAGTTCCGCAAAGACCTCTACTACCGGCTCAATGTCTTTCCTGTCGAGATTCCGCCGCTCCGGGAGCGACCCGAGGACATCCCCCTGCTGGTTGAAGTCTTCCTGAAAAGGTTCAACAAGTTTCATGCCAAGGAGATCCACGGCGTCGATGCCGGCGCCCTGGAGGCCCTGACCGAATATGCCTGGCCAGGCAACATCCGGGAACTCGAGAATCTGATCGAACGCGCCTATATCCTGGAGACATCTTCTATCCTCACGCCGGAAAGTTTTCCTGGCGAACTGTTCAAGGCGCGGCCGGCCTTTCAGCCGCGGGTGCAAGTTGACGCCTCCCTCTCCCTGGCGCAGACCCGGGCAAGGGGGGTAGAACAGATCGAACGCTGTTACCTCAAGGAACTGCTCACCAATGCCCGCGGCCGCATCAACCTGGCGGCCGAGCGCGCCGGCATCACCTCCCGCCAGTTGCACAAACTCATGAAAAAACACGACCTGCGCAAAGAAGACTTCCGGCTGGCCGGTGTCTCGGATCGCGCCTGATCTGTTTTTCTGTGCGGCGGGAACACCGGCAGCCAGGGGGGTGTGTCCCGCAGTCATTTATAGCCCCAAAACAGGAACAGATGGTTCCGTTTTTTTCTCACACAAGAACCAGCGGTTCTCTTTCTGTTTTTTATTTTTGATTTCATCATGTTGCGAGCATGGCGTGCCGTCCTGTTTTGTCGATTTCCAGCCCTCCCGCAAAATATCGGAATCGAGAGTTCCTGTCAGTATTCTGCCAAGCAAAATATTTCCTGTAATATCAACAAATTGAAAAACGGGCACGGACATTGCATTTATTCGGCTAAAACCCAATCACTCGAACCCAGCGGAGCTGGATAAGTCCCTTAACAGCGGTTAACTCTTGAATGTTCAGTGGACGTAAGGTTTATGTAATTTTTGAACGCAAGTTGTTAACAATCAATGCATAAGGGACTAACCAACGGCGGAACGCGCCAAGCACAACGGATATGCCAGAGAGGAAGATCACGATAACCGGCATTGTCATCCCGGCGGCCTGGGATGAAACAGGACAGGTGACCTCGGTTGCCTTATCCACGGCCGACGAGAAGGAGTATATTCTCAAGGATGCCGGTGCTGGCCTGAACCTGTCTACCATGATCCGCCAGGAGATAGAGGTGCGGGGCGCCCTGCGGGAAGAAGAGGGGACACGGGTGATCGCCGCCCGGAAAATCCGCTTGAAGACGGCCTGGGATACCAGCGGCAGAAAATTGAAGAAAAAACCTCAGCAGAAATAACACACCATGTTTCGGAAAAAAAACCTGGCCATTCTTATTAGCACTGTGGTCCTGCTTTGTTGGGATGAGGCTCCGGCCGCCCCTGGTCAGACCGCTCCGGCTGTTGAGGCGGGCCAAGCGACCACAAGGACCCCGGCCGATTTGCGCGGCCAGCCAGTCATTGCCGAACCCAGGGATCGTGACCACAGCCAGGAAAATGCCCAGGCGCCAGGCGAGACCGTCACGGTCGTCGGGGTGATCAACAATACCTACCAACTGGTCACCCAGAATTACGAGGTCTTCGAAATCGCCGAAACCGAAGCAGGCAATGCCTTGATCCGCCTGGTCAACGCCCGCGTCAAGGTGATCGGCATTGTGAATGAATTTGAGGGGCAGCAGCTTTTGCTGGTCCTCTCCTTTGAACGGATCACTGACTAATCCGGCCCGGCGCATTGCCGGCGTCAATTACAAATTTTGGGGAATTAGCCATTCCCGCCCTTACCTTGAGAAAAGGAGAAAATAATGAAAGAAGACATTCTGCTCGCCGAGGAGGCGGAGCCTCCAAGCCCGCAGCTGTTGCACCAGGTATCAGGTCAAACCCTCTACAACCTGCCTTTTTTTGCCGAGAATCCTCAAACCGCCGCCTTCCGAAAACAGTTCTATCCAAAAATCAGCACCGCCCAGTGGAACGACTGGCGCTGGCAACTCCGCAACCGGATCACCCAGGCTTCCCAGCTCGAACGCATCATCCGCCTTTCGGATGACGAACGGGCCGCCATCCTTGGCGAGCGAGGCCTGCCGTTATCCATCACTCCCTACTACGCCAGCCTGCTCGATGCCCGGGACCCCGCTCAGCCGATCCGGCGGACCGTGGTGCCCACCTGCGGCGAGCATTTGCGCTCGCCTGGCGAGCAGCAGGATCCGCTGGGCGAGGAATCCCACAGCCCGGTGCCCGGCCTGGTGCACCGCTACCCGGACCGGGTGCTTTTTCTGGTCACCGACTTCTGCTCCAACTACTGCCGTTACTGCACCCGCTCCCGCTTGGTCGGCAAGACCTGCCAGCAGCGCTTCAACATGACCCAATGGAAAAAGGCCATCGCCTACATTGCCGCCACGCCGGCCATCCGCGACGTGCTGCTCTCCGGCGGCGATCCCTTGACCCTGCCGGATGACAAGCTCGAATGGCTGCTTTCCCAGCTCCGCCAGATCCCGCATGTGGAAATGGTCAGAATCGGCACTAAGGTGCCGGTGGTCCTTCCCCAGCGGATCACGCCGGACCTGGTTGCCATGCTCCGCCGCTTTCATCCGCTCTGGATGAGCATCCATTTCACCCATCCGGCCGAGCTCACCCCGGAAACCACGCAGGCCCTGGAGCGGCTGGCCGACGCCGGCATTCCCCTGGGCAGCCAGACCGTGCTCCTGGCCGGCATCAACGACTCGGTGCCGACCATGACCGCGCTCTATCAGGGCCTGGTCCGCCGGCGGGTCAAGCCCTACTATCTCTACCAGTGCGACCCGATCCTGGGCTCCGCCCATTTCCGGACGCCGGTGGCCAGGGGCCTGGAGATCTACCAGGGCCTGCGCGGCCATACTACCGGTTATGCGGTGCCGACTTACGTAATCGACGCCCCGGGCGGCGGCGGCAAGATTCCGCTGCTGCCGGAAACCGTGATGGGCCGCGACGGCAGCGACCTGCTGCTCAAGAATTACGAAGGCCGCATCTTCCGCTATCCGGACGTTATTCCGGCCGCCGGGCCGGCCTGCAACTGACAACCGTGGAAAACCCATGAAGATCGGCATCACGTACGATTTGCGACAGGACTATCTGGACGCCGGCTATGGCGAAGAGGAAACCGCCGAGTTCGACCGGCCGGAAACCATTGCCGCCATTGACCAGGCCCTGCAGGCCCTGGGACATGTGACCGACCGCATCGGCAATATCCGCAGCCTGGCCCGGCGGCTGGTCCAGGGCGACCGCTGGGATCTGGTCTTCAACATCGCCGAGGGGCTGAGCGGCTTTGGTCGCGAGGCCCAGGTGCCTGCCCTGCTGGAGGCCTACGCCATCCCCTATACCTTTTCCGATCCCCTGGTTCTTGCCCTCACCTTGCACAAGGGCATGACCAAGCATGTGATCCGGGACCAGGGGATTCCGACCCCGAATTTCGCGGTTGTCAAGGATGAAGCTGATCTGGCCGCCGTGACCCTGCCCTTTCCGCTCTTTGCCAAGCCAGTGGCCGAAGGCACCGGCAAGGGGGTGACGCCAGCCTCGAAGATCAACAACCGCGCCGAGCTGCTCACCGTGGGTCGGCAACTGCTCGCCACCTTCAAGCAGCCGGTGCTGGTCGAAGAGTTTCTGCCGGGCCGGGAATTCACGGTCGGTGTCTTAGGCACCGGCCATGCGGCCCGGGTCATGGGGGTCATGGAGGTGGTGCTGCTGGATAAAGCAGATGCCGAGGTCTATTCCTTTCGCAACAAGGAGGAGTGCGAAGAGCTGGTGGAATACCGGCTGGCGGACGACCCGGAGGCGCAGGCAACCGCAGCCGTGGCCCTGGCCGCCTGGCGGGCTCTGGACTGCCGCGACGCCGGCCGCCTTGATCTGCGCTCCGACTCGAGCGGCGCCCCCAGTTTCATCGAGGTCAACCCGTTGGCCGGTCTTCACCCCGAACACTCGGATCTCTGCATCCTGGCCACCAAACTCGGCATCCCCTATATCCGACTGATTGAGGCGATTGTCCAATCGGCCTGCCAGCGCCTGGCCGTCTGAGGCGGGCCATGGCGACTCTTCCGCAAATCGGTATTGTCTACAACCCGCCTCTTGGCAAAGGGGAAGAATTCTGGGCCTCGTCGGCCGACGTTCTCGTCCAGGTGGAGGCAGTGGCCGAAAGCCTGGAGAAGCTCGGCTACAAACCGGCGCGCATTCCCTTTACCAGAGATCTGGCGGCCTTTCTCGCAACACTCCGCGATCTTAGGGTGGAGATGATCTTCAATCTCTGCGAGACCGTTGACGAGGACCCGATGCTCTCCGGCCATCCGCCGGCGCTCTTCGAACTGCTCGGCATCCCGTACTCCGGCTCGCCGCCCCAGGCCCTGATCCTGACCACCGACAAGCTGCTGACCAAGCATCTGCTCAAGGCCAACAACATCCGCACCCCCAATTTTCTGGCCTATGACGGCGAAGCCGCCTTCCGGCCGGCCGGCCTCAAGTTTCCGGTCATTGTCAAGCCGAACCTGCAGGACGCCAGCATCGGCATCGATCAGGAGTCGGTCTTTCCGGATGAACACAGTCTTCTTCGGTCCATCAAAGATTTTTACAAACAGTACGGGCCCCTGCTGGTGGAGGAATTCATCGCCGGCCGGGAATTCAATATTTCAGTGCTGGGCTTTCCCAGGGCCGAGGCAATGCCGGTAGCGGAAATCGATTTTTCCGACTTCCCGGCGGACATGCACCGCATTGTCGGCTATCGGGCCAAGTGGGATGAGGCCTCCTTCGAGTTCAGCCACACCCCGCGCCGCTTTCCCCAGGAATCGGCCCGGGATTCTTTTTTTGAGTCCATGCAGCAGATTGCCGTGCAGTGCTTCCAGCTCTTCGGGCTCCGGGATTACGGCCGGGTGGACCTCCGGGTGGATGACCGCCACCAGGTCCATGTGCTGGAGGTCAACGCCAACCCGTGCCTGAGCCCGGATGCCGGATTAGCGGCTGCCGCCGCCAACAGAGGATTATCGTATGTCGACCTGGTTGAAAAGCTCGTCCAATTCCTGCACGCCCGCACCGTCGGGTAAGATCAGCATCCGGCCGTTGCGTAGCGCGCGGGACGTGGAGTCGATCATGGGCTTCCTCCAGCAACGGGGAACCTTTAATCAGGCGGAACTGCTGGTGGCCCGCGAACTGCTCGACGATGCCCTGACCAAACCGGAGAGCGACTACCATATCCTCTGCGCGGCCGACACCGCCGATACCGTGGTCGGCTACATCTGCTTCGGCGCTATCCCCATGACCGACCACCGCTATGATCTCTACTGGATCGCGGTGGACCCCGGATGCGGCCGCCAGGGGATCGGCGGCCTTCTGCTCCGACACATGGAAGACGCGATCACCGCGCACGGCGGCGGCAGGATATACATCGACACCTCCTCGACCCCGCCCTATGAGGCGGCACGAGCGTTCTACCAGGCGCACGGCTTCAGGGTGGCGGCCGTGCTCCATGATTTTTACCGGCAGGGGGATGATAAGGTTATTTTTATGAAGGAGGTTGTAACTGCTTTAGGGGGATAGGCTGTAGTGCTGAAAGAAGAATGATGAAAATTATATCAGGATATGCAAAATCTGATTTGGAACTAATTACAAAAAGAAATTTATGAAACTAATGGGAATACTTATAGTTACAGGCATAACGGTGGCCATCTCTATATGCTCCCATAAATACTTATCATCCAAATATCCCGCATTTTTAATACCAGTTTCTTTGCTCGCAGGAGTGGTTTCATCAATATTGATCCAAATTGCCAATTATTTTTCTATCGGGTACCTCGATCCTTTTTTCATTATAGCGTTTATTGTAGGAACAATATTGGCCTCCGTGGTTGCTTTACTAATCGGACTTTTATTGCGTATTTCTTGGAAAAGTCTGGAAGAAAAACAAAAAAATGCACAACAAAGGGGTGGAGAGAGATGCGAATAAGCGCTGCGGCCGTGGCGATCAAGGCTTTGGAAGCGCCCCTCACCCCTGTCGGTTTCCTTCAAAATTCATCATTCCTTGTTCGATATTCGATATTCGATATTCTCTTTAAAACTCGAAACACGAAATTCCAGCCAAGCAAATTGAACTTGTCTGGCAGAAAAAGAACGCGGCCAACTCAGGAGTTTTCCGCAAGAAACCGCGCCACGAGCGGCCCGATCTCCTGGCCGGCATCCTCCAGCAGATAGTGGCCGGCTTCGGGGAAAAAATGGTGCTCGGCGTCCGGGAACCGGCGGCGCCATTCCTCGAAAAATTCCCGGGTGAAGCAAAAATCGCGGCCGCCCCAGAGGAGCAGCATCGGCGTGTGGCGGAAGGTTGGCAACCGGTGTTCGATTTCCAGCAGCGTCTCCCAGGAGGCATCTTTGGGAGAGAGGGGGATATCCTGCACAAAACGCAGGGTGGCGATCCGGTTGCGCCAGGAGTCGTACGGCGCAAGATAGCCGGCCGCCACCTCCCCGGGCAACCGGCCGGCAACCGCCATGGAGATGGCGGCTCGCGCAAAACCGTTACAACCCCTGACCAGCAGATCGCCTAGAATTGGCACCCGACAAAGCCGGATCCGGAAAGGCAGGCGCCGGGAACGGAAGGCGGCGGTGTTCATCACCACCAGGCTGCGGACCCGCTCCGGAGCCCGGCCGGCTACGCCCATGCCGATGGCGCCACCCCAGTCGTGCAGCACCAGGCTGTAGCTGGGCAGGCCCAGATGGGCGAGCAATTTCTCCACATTGGCGATGTGATTGGCCAGCCGATAAGGATAGTCCTGGGGCTTGTCGGAAAGGCCGCAGCCCAGATGATCCGGCACGATTACCCGGTAACGGTCCCGCAGCAGCAGGACCAGATTGCGAAAAAAAAACGACCAGGTCGGATTGCCGTGCAGCATGACGACAGCCGGCCCGGTGCCCTCATCCAGGTAGGAGAGGCGATGGCCATTGAGCAGCAGGGTCTTTGGGGAAAAAGGATAGGGGTATGTCGCCGTGTTCATGGCGCCGACTCTATCATTGACCCCGGCCTGGCTCCAGTTTTTTCTGGCTTGCCGCAATGCCGTTGACTTAAGCGAATTTTGTATTTTTGAACCGCAGAATATCGAACGCCGCTCCCGCCATCCCTGGCTCCCGCGGCATTAGTCCTTCCCTGGACGTTAAGGAATGTCGAATGTCGAAGTTTAACCACTTCATCATTCTGCGGTTTCTTGTTCGATATTCGATATTCGCTGTTAGGTCGCAAAAGATTATTTCCTTAAAGTCAACGGCATGGTACCTAGCCGGCCTCCAGGCTCGCCTGCCTGGTCCGCAGCAGGACGATGCACTGGCCGAGCCGGGTTACTGCCTCGTCATTGCCCTTGTTCTCGTAATAAAGCTGGCCGAGTTCCAGCGATTCGATGGCTTGCTTGAGTTGGCGTTGCTGGACGCCGACCCGCTCCGTGCTCCATTTCTCAATGACGGCCCTGGCCTGTGCTTCGTTGCTGATCTCCATATCCCCTTATCTCCAGAACCGTCACCATGCTTGCAACTTGGCATTATTGCTACTTTGTCACATTCCGAAAGAATCCAGTTAGGAGTCAGAATTTAGAAAGGAAAAACACACTTCTGGCCAAATGGTTCGATTTATTCTGTCTTCTTGTATTCTTGATTCTGAATTCCACATCGTGCCAAAGCAAAATTACGTCAGTCGAGTTTGTAGCTTTTCATCTTGCGCCAGAGAGTGCTCCGCGCCCAGCCGAGAATCTCCGCCGCGACCAAACGCCGGCCGCCCGCCTTCACCAGGGCATCCATGATCATCTTTTTTTCCATCTCCGGCCAGGCCATGGTGCCGGGGGTTTCGGCATCCCAGGACCGGGACTGCTCGGTTCCCGTTCCGGTCCGGACCTCATGAACGCTTGCCGCCGGCAGCGGGCCGCCGGAATTTTCCGGACGGTCGACGGCAAAGATATAACCGGGCAGATGCTCGCGCCGGATCACCCCGCCCGGGCAGATGGTGACGGCGTATTCGATGGTATTGCGGATTTCGCGAATATTGCCGGGCCAGGCATGCCGGAGCATGATCTCGATCACCTCCTGGTCAAATCCTTTGATGTTCTTTTCCGAGCGGCCCTGGAATTCCTGCAGAAAATGATCCATAAACAAACGGATATCGCCGATCCGCTCCCTCAACGGCGGCAGATGCAGACGCAAGACGTTCAGCCGGAAGAAGAGATCCTCGCGGAAACGGCCCTGTCGGACCAGTTCCTGCAGGTCGCGGTGGGTGGCGGTGATCACCCGCACATCGATTTTAACCTTTTTCGAACTGCCCAGCGGAAAAAATTCCTTGTCGTCGAGCACGGTGAGCAGCTTGACCTGCAGGGGAAGCGGCAGGTCACCGATTTCAGTCAGAAAAATGGTGCCGCCGTGCGCCAGGCGGAACATGCCGGGTTTGTCAATTTCCGCCCCGGTGAATGCGCCCCGGCTGTGGCCGAACAACTCGGATTCTAGCAGTGACTCTGGCAAAGCGCCGCAGTTGATCTTGACAAAGGGCTGGCCAGCCCTCTTCGACGAGTTGTGGATGGCCTCGGCAACCAGATCCTTGCCACTGCCGGTCTCGCCGGTGATCAGCGCCGTGGCATCGGTCTGGGCGATAACCGGCAGCAGCTCGAAGATTTTCTGCATCTGCGGGCTGTGACCGATGATTTCAGCAAAGGACTGGCCATGGATCTTGTCATCCAGACTCTTGAGAAAAGAAATATCCTCCAACGTGATGATGGCGGCCTGGATTGCACCGTCGATGTCGCGCAGGGGCGCGATCGTGAAACGAATGGCTAGTTTTTTGCGGGCCTGGTTTATGATATCGCCTTCCAGGGAAAGCGGTTCGACAGCATCGATGACCGCGCTCTGCAGGAGGGCATCTTTTAGCGGCAGGGAGATGCGGATGATATGATCGTAGTAGATTCCCCGGGCTTCACCGCTCGCATAGCCGGTGAGCGCCTCCAGAAAACGGTTCATGCCCAGAATCCTGAAGTCGCGGTCCAGCAGAACGATGCCGTGCGGGATGCCGTTGCAGGCATCCATGATGTCTATCTGCCGCAGAATTTTCTGACCGGTCGTATTCATCGGCGCCAGTATACAATGTAAGAAGGGGAGCACCCGAACTGCAGGATACAAGTTGAGGCATAATAAGCCTTCTTACAAATTTTACGCCAGATTTTTTTTCGGATTCCGGTCAAGAAAAAGACTACCGCTTTGACGGCGCGGTCTGCAGAAGGCGGGGAATGAGTCTGGGCGGAGGAGACAGAAAAAACCCCCGGGAGAATCGTGCTCTCCCAGGGGCCTGGAAAGAATTTGCGGGGGCAATCCGCCGCGCAGCTGCTCAGTGACCGCCGGCTGTCAGCAAACCGCTGGCCGCGAGCGTCAGAATAGCCGCCTCGGCCAGGCACATGACCACGTAGGCCGTATCCTTTTTCCTCAGCAGTGTCGGGACAATAACCAGGTAGCACATAATGGTGATGCCCGAGAGGATGGCAATGGGGATAAAATTCAGGAAATCACCCTTGTTGATCAGGTAGATCCAGGCCCAGCCGGTAGGCGGATGGGCAAGGTGCAGGTAATTGTTGTTGATTGCCTCGAGATACTCCTTGACCGGCATCCGCCAATAATTTGCTATTTCGTACCTGGGGATCATCGGCGGCACGATCCGGAAGACGTAAAGAACAAAGGTGATAACCATGAGGGCCAGACCGGTAAACATGCCCTTTTCAAGGATCTTGGCGTAGACGATCTGCTCCTCGCTTGCCTGGGTGTTCATATTTGGGGTAGCCATTGTAATTCCTCCTGAGGTCCTAGAAAAACTTGATGCCGAGGCCTTTCTGCAGGGCCTTGAGACCGGCAAAGAGCAGGATGCCGATAACCATCCAGCGGATAAAGGTCGGCTTGGCCACCTTCAGCAACCGCACCCCGACAAAGGAACCGAGCATGATGCCGACGAGCGACGGCGCCACCATCATCGGGATGACGCAGCCCTTGTTCAGGTAGATCCAGGCGGCCGAGGTGTCGGTGACCGAGAGCAGGAACTTGCTGGTGGCCACCGAGATCTTGAGCGGCGCGCCCATCAGGAGATTCAGCACCGGTACATTGGCCCAGCCGGCGCCCAGGCCGAACATGCCGGCCATGACCCCGATAATGATGAAGAGAGCAAGCCCCAGTGGGGTCCGGTGAATCTTCCAGTTGATGGTTTCGCCGGTGCTGCCCTCGGTATAGATACCGGTGATCCGCAGGGCCGTTGACAAGGCATCGGCCTGTTTAACATCGGGCACGGTGGATTTCTTGGCGGTGAACATGATGACCACGATGCCGAGGATGGTGACGCCCAACAGGGTCTGGACGATATTGGTGGGCAGGGCGAGGCCGATCATGGCGCCGACAATGGCGCAGGTCGAGGCGATGAGCGCTACCGGAATAGCCAGCCGCAGGCTGGCCAGGTTGAGTTTCAGCAGGCCGGGGCCGGCAGCCAGGGCGCCGCACAGGGCGACCAGCAGGCCGGTGCCGCGGACAAAATCCAGGTGAAACGGGAAAAAGCCGCTGATGATCGGCACAAAGAGCACACCGCCGCCGACGCCGCCGAGCACGGCAATAATCCCCATGACAAAGGTGACTCCCAGCAACACCACGGGCCAGACCCACCAGGCGGTAGTATCCGTAGCCGGGACCATCGGTACAGCGGCAGCGGTCTCGCTGGCCAGCGCCCATACCGGGTTCAGCAGCAGGGCGCCGCCCAGGGCCGCATGCATTCCTGCAACCATACTGAGCATTTTTTTCGACATTCTTTTTCCTCCTCTCCTCGTAATTAAAAAGTTGGGCCGGATGCACCGGCCAAATCTATAACTATGGGCTGTTCCTCGCAGTCCGTTCAAGTAAATGAATGGTAAAATGCATGTGTACTGGTAAATTGTTTGTAAAAGAATCAAAATAGTTGTTGGTACTGTTGCAGTTTGAGACAAAGGATTCTGAATGGCTATTCATAATGCTGTCCGCTCCATTATGTCAAGAGAAATGGGAAAAAAACCTTTTCTCAACCCTTTCGATCCATTTTGGGACTAAAACAGACGGCATTGCTGCCAAACGAAACGTTTCGTTTGGCCGAATCTGCAACAAAATAAAACATCAACAAAGAAACCGGTTCCCCGCCGGTTTCGACCGTGACTGACTGATAGCCGCCAGGGAGATGCCTAAGGGAGTCGACTGCCATGCCTTTTGTCATAGAAGAAGTCCTGCCCATCCTGGAGAAGGAGGTGGCGACCTATGCCGTGCCGGTCGTGGACCTGATCGCCATTCAGACTCGGAATCCCTACCGGATTCTGGTCGCCACTATCCTTTCGGCCCGGACAAAAGATGAGGTGACAGCCAAAGCCGCGGCCCGGCTTTTCCAGCGGGCCCCGGACCTGACGGGCCTGGCGCGGCTGTCAGCGGCCGAGATCGCCAGCTTGATCTATCCGGTCGGCTTTTATAAAAACAAGGCCGGCTTCTTGGCCAAATTACCGGCCGCGCTTGATCTTATGTTCAACGGCCGGATTCCCGACGACGTGGATTCCCTGGTCAGACTGCCCGGGGTGGGCCGCAAGACCGCCAACCTGGTGGCGGCTGTCGCCTTTGCCAAGGAGGCCATCTGCGTTGACACCCATGTCCACCGGATTATGAATATCTGGGGTTATGTGCGGACCGCCACCCCGCTCGAAACCGAAATGGCACTGCGCCGCACGCTGCCCCGCCCCTTCTGGCGGCGGATCAACAGCATCCTGGTCGCCTTTGGCCAGGGCACCTGCCGGCCAGTCCGGCCCCACTGCGACCGCTGCGTCATCGCCCGCTCCTGCCCTCGGATCGGTGTCACCCCGCGCAAACTGCTGTCAGGTAAGGGCCTCGAAAAATAGTAATATATCTGGATCGCGCCCGGATTGGGGTCAGATTTGGTTGGGCCGATTGAGCAAAACCGTAGGCGTAGCATCGCTACGGCGAGGATTTTGCGATTGAGGCGCGGCCAAAGATGGCCCTAAGACGGGATGCGTTATGGTATATTAGTATTTTCCGATGCCCTAACAAAAAAAGAGGTGCCAAAAGGCATGAAGAAACTGCTGTCGTGGAACGTCAACGGCCTGCGGGCCATCGAGAAAAAGGGCTTTCTCGATATCGTCGCCGAGTTGGCGCCCGATGTCCTGGCCCTGCAGGAGACCAAGGCCCAGCCGGGCCAGTTACCCGATGCCCTGCGGAACATCCCCGGCTATGAGTCGTTCTGGGCAAGCGCCGAGAAAAAAGGGTACGCCGGGGTCTGCATCTACACGAGGCTGACGCCGCTGGCCGTGATCAGCGGCCTCGGCCTGCCGGAATTCGACCGGGAGGGCCGGGTTCTCACCCTGGAGTTTGATGATTTCTTTCTGATCAACAGCTACTTCCCCAATGCCCAGCATGGCCTGGCGCGGCTGGACTATAAACTCGCCTTCAACCGGACCCTGCGGACCTTTGTCGAACAGCTGGCTGCCCGCAAATCAGTTGTTCTCTGCGGTGATTTCAATGTGGCCCACCAACCCATCGACCTGGCCAACCCCGAGGCCAACCGGGAGAATCCGGGGTTTTCAGAAGCGGAGCGGGCCTGGATGGACGACTTCGTGGAAAGCGGTTACGTGGATACCTTTCGGAAATTCAACCGGGAACCGGGCCACTATACCTGGTGGACCTACCGGTTCAATGCCAGGGCCAGAAATATCGGCTGGCGGATCGACTACTTCTGCGTGGATGCGGCAAGTGAAGGCCGGGTGCAGG
>MGTE01000079.1:143-285 GCA_001799275.1 Deltaproteobacteria bacterium RIFOXYD12_FULL_57_12 | reverse complement strand
CGGCAAATCCAAAGGCTCTGGAAGCAGCGCTGAAGGTGTACAAGGGAAAGCCTCTGGTCAATTCGGTCAATGGGGAGGAGAGCAAACTATCCGCAATTCTGCCCATGATCAAAGACTATGGGGCCGCGGTAGTGGGTTTGAC
>MGTE01000079.1:0-110 GCA_001799275.1 Deltaproteobacteria bacterium RIFOXYD12_FULL_57_12 | reverse complement strand
CAAGCGTCTCTCGATTGCAGGTAAAATCATTGAGCGAGCGACGAAGATGGGTATTCCGATAGAGGACATCGTCATCGATGCCCTGGCCTTGGCCATGGGGTCGGAGGATA
>MGTE01000078.1:41177-43363 GCA_001799275.1 Deltaproteobacteria bacterium RIFOXYD12_FULL_57_12 | reverse complement strand
GCTCCGGCAATCAAGGCAAATAATATCGCCATCTCACTGAGTTGGCGCAACTCAGAAAGTTGAGATAACATGAAGAGAAAACCGCACAGACAAAAATTTGTCAAGCAAGACATGAATATTCATTGGATGGAGCGACAGAAGAAGGTTGAGCGTAAGGGATTCATGCTTGTCCTTCACCGGCTTTGAGGTTATGTTTACCGTATGCGGACGAGAGTGCCGCCCGCAGTGAGCAGTAATTCCCAAACAAACCCGGCTCGCATGACGGGCTGCCCAAAAAATACATCAATGGAGGCATCGAAATGAAAAATGGTTTGATCAGTTTATTGTTAATTGGCGCCATGATCCTGTCTACCGCTTGCGCCACGGCTCCGCCGGATCAGTACAACACCCAGACAGGCGCAGTGATCGGGGCGGGCATCGGCGCCCTGGCCGGCCAGGCGATCGGCCGTGATACCGGCGGCACTCTGCTTGGCGCCGGCATCGGCACTCTGCTGGGCGCCATCGTCGGCAATGCCGTGGACCAGAGCCAGATGGCAACACGCGAGGCGGCCCAGACCAACAAACGAATCGTCTACTATGACGACCAGGGCAGAGCGGTCGAAGCCTATCCCGGCCCGACAAACCAGAATACCAACTGCCGCAAGGTAACAAAGCGGGTCTGGGATAAAGGCTCCCTGGTCAACGAAACCGTTGAAGAGATATGCGAGGGCCAGAAAGCCAGCAGGGATTATTAACTCTGCACCGGCTACATTCTTCGCCTGTTCTTTATACATCCTGTTTGCCATTGGCTGCCGTCTGAGCAGCCAATGGCAAACCGTTGACAAACAGGGGCAGGCGGCCAGAACATTTTCTGCCCCGGAGTCGATAGCTCAACATCGACCCTGACCAGCCAAAACCTGGCGGGCCGGCCACGCCCGAAGTTGATCCAAGCAGGCCGCCTGCAAGCCGAAAATGAATCGCTACTCATTTTCCGCTTGACCTGCCAACCGATTTCTCATAATCTTTGAAAAGTCATTTATTCCTGTTGATAATTGTTCATCCCCTTTGCCCGAATCAACAGCAATGCAAAAAGTCATCAACCATGCACTTTTGGCACTGAAATCCCGATCTGTTCGTCGGGGCACTCCCTCTTCCTCTTTTATTACCAATAAAAACTGCCACCTGGCAGCTCTTGTGATTGGATATAGCCTGCTACTTGGCACCACTTTCTTTTCGTCAAGCAGATGGACAATACTTGCCTGAGGAGCGAAAAATGGTCAACGGTAAAAACTGTTGGGAGTACATGGTCTGCGGCCGCGAACCGCACGGCAGCAAAGCCGACGAACTAGGCGTTTGCCCGGCCGCCACCGAAGAAAAATTCGATGGGATTAATGCCGGATTTAAAGGTGGTCGTTTCTGTTGGCAGGTTTCAGGCACCTTGTGTCCAGGGAAGGTGCAGGGAGTTTTTGCCAGCACAATAAAAAGCTGCTTTCAATGCCCCTTCTTCAGGGAGGTGGTTCGCCAGGGTGGCAATATTTTCATATATTCTGAGGCTGGCTGAACCGCTCAGCTCCCCCCCTGCCCGACGAAACAGCGACGAAAGCCCTTCTGGCAATGCTGCGCCGCATTGAGACCAGACGCCTGCTGACAACCACTCCAGCGCACAATCACTTCCAGTTTCGAATCACCTCCAACAACGTCCGAGCGCCGATCCCGGACGGCCCCTTGGGCATATAGGTTTTTTCTGTAAAATCATAGGCCGTGCCCGCGATATCGAGATGAGCCCACGGGGTGCTGCCGACAAACTCCTGAAGAAAGGCGGCGCCGGTGATGCTACCGGCCGCCCGGTTGTTGCTGACGTTTCTGATATCAGCCACTTCAGATTTGAGTTGTCTGCTGTATTCCTTGCCGAGCGGCAGCCGCCAAAGTGGCTCCCCGCAACGGTCGCCGGCCTCGATGATTCTAGCCGCCAACCCGTCATCATTGGCGAACAAACCGGCTCGGTGATGCCCCAGGGCGATAACCACCGCCCCGGTAAGGGTGGCCAGATCAATCACCGCTGCCGGTTTGTATTTTGCCACCCCGTAGGCCAGGGCATCGGCCAGAATCAAACGGCCCTCGGCATCGGTGTTGGCCACCTCCACGGTTTTACCGCCGTAGATGGTTATAATGTCACCGGGCTTCAAGGCGGCCGGGCCCGGCAAATT
>MGTE01000078.1:19909-41164 GCA_001799275.1 Deltaproteobacteria bacterium RIFOXYD12_FULL_57_12 | reverse complement strand
ACGATTGCCACCACGTTCAGCCCCTTTGGTCTTTCAGCGGCCACGGCCTGCATGGCGGCAAGGACCGCGGCGCCGCCACACATGTCATATTTCATATCCTCCATGCCCTTGGCCGGCTTGATACTGATTCCTCCCGAATCAAAAGTGAGCCCCTTGCCGACCATCAGCAGGGTCGGAGATTTTTTAGAAGCCTGATATTCCAGGGTGACAAGAACCGGCGACAGCGCGGAGCCGCTGTTAACCCCGAGAATGCCGCCCATGCCGAGTTTCTTCATCTCGCGCATACCCAGAATCCCGCAGGTCAGCCCGGTGGCACCACTCAGTGCGCGTCCGAACTCGGCAAAACTGCTTGGCGTCCAGACATTACCGGGCTCGTTGGCCATATCCCGCACCGCACAGGCGGCCATGGCTGCCACCCGACCCTTGCGCAGACCGTGATCTGCTGCCGAACGATCGCCTGCACCCAGTTCAATCGCTTCAATCCTCCCAGGTGGATTTTCCTCGTCTACGCTCGCCCTTTTATACTTTCTGAACTGATAGGCGCCCAGCAACAGGCCTTCTGTCAGACATTCAACCATCTCGTTGACTTCAAAATCCAGCCCATCAGGAACTTGGACAAAAATCTCCTTAGTCCCGGTTTTGAGGGCGGCGGCGGCAACGGTGCCGCCCGCCTTGCGGAACATCTCCCGGCTCAACGTCCCATCACCCAGGCCGACCACCAATACTCGCCTGGCCTGCAGCGAACCGCTCTTTTCCGGGTAATACATGAGATACTTCCCCTCTTCGCCAGCGAAATCCCCGAGCGCATATGCCCGGTCGACAACTGCCTGGGTCGAATGATTTACGCATGAAGGAGCTCTGTCCGCTGTCTTCCGCACCAGAAAGGCCACCATATCACCTGTATAATTCTCAACTTTTTTCTTTGACAATTTGATCATCGTTTTCACCTTTTCCCTTTCGACTTCATGCGCTGTTGACTAAAATAATGTACTATACAGCAAAAAATGCGGCTGCTATGCCGCTGTTGCGCATGGCAGAAACCGCTGAACCTGCCAAAAATTTCACACCTGAATCGCACTCATCTTCGTAACCCTGCAAAGGAGAAGAACTTTGTTAATCCAGCTCTATCTGGCCTCATTCCTGGCAGTTGCCATCTCAGGTCTGTGCAGCATTTTCGAGGCAATTTTATACTCTGTTCCCATGAGCCAGGTCGAGGTAATGGCCCAATCCGGCAAAACAAGCGGCCGTATCCTCAAAAACCTGAAGAAAAACATCCATAAACCAATAACCGCCATTCTGACCCTCAATACTATTGCCAATACCATGGGGGCGGCCGTGGCCGGCGCCTTCTTTGTCGCCACCTTTGGAAGCAAGCACCTCGGACTGTTTTCGGTTGGTTTCACACTGGCCATTCTTTTTTTCTCGGAAATCATACCAAAGACAGTCGGGGTAGCCTACGCCAAAAAACTTGCACCCTGGATCGCCTGGCCAGTGCACTGGTTGGTCACGTCGCTTTTGCCCATCGTCTGGTTCACCGAGACCGTTGCCCGACTCTTCATAAAACGCACTGATGAACGGCTGATCTCACTGGAGGAAATCCAGGCCATCGCCATCATGAGCCGCAAGTCCGGCATCATCGATCCAGCCCAGGAAAAAGTCATCGCCAATATCGTAAGATTGCAGGACAAGTCTGTCCGCAAGGTCATGACCCCACGCACCGTCACTTTCATGCTGGACGAACACATGACGGTTGCCGAGGCCAAAGCCCTGCGGGAAGATTGGAGTCGCCACAGCCGGGTACCGGTCTATGACACGGATCCTGACGATGTGGTGGGCATCGTGCTGCGCAAGGACGTCTATCTGAACGAATCAGAGGAGCATGTATCCAGACCGCTGGCAGATCTGATGATCCCGGTACATTTCGTACCGGAGGCGGCATCGATCAATCGCGTCCTGCTGGAGTTCTTCGAACGCCGCCAGCACCTGTTCGTGGTCGTTGACGAATATGGCAGTGTCACCGGCGTCATCAGCCTGGAAGACATCATTGAGGAGATCATGGGCAGGGAGATCATAGACGAGTCGGATCTGGCCGGCAATATGCGCGAATTCGCCAGAAAACGACGCAGGAACCTGCGGAGCGAATAGATAACCGTTCGCCATGGGCACCCCAAAAGGGGTTGCTGCCCAGAACACTTGTAAACGTTTACCAGTGCCGCAGATGCGCGTGTCAATCGTCGGCAGTTTCGTATGCCGACAACGAGGTCTGCGAGCTATAGCCCGCCTATGTAAGCAGACCGATGATCCCCCGCAAGGGGGGATAAACTCCGCAGGTGCGGTGCTGGTGCACGTTTACGCGAATAGATCTACTCCGCCTCCCCCAGCCGGACCGCGAGCGTCAACGCGTCATTGCCGCGGAGGATTCCTACCTCCACCGTATCGTTGACATGATACTGTTCTAACTCGTTCAGCAGATCGTCCGGCGAGGTGACCGGCCGACGGTTGATGCTCTCGATAATGTCGCCGAAGATAACTTCGTCGCCCAGGCTCCGGCTGCCCCTGATGCCGGCCTCGGCAGCCGGGCTGCCGGGTTGGACGTCAATAACCAGCACTCCTTTCTTGATGCCCAGCCGCTTTGCAACCTGTTCATTGGCGATCCTGACGCCGAGACCTGGCCGGCTCACCTTGCCGTACTTGATAAGTTCCGGCACCACCCGGTTGATCACATCCACCGGCACGGCGAAACCGATGCCGGCACTAGCGCCGGACGGGCTGTATATGGCGGTGTTCACCCCGATCAGACGCCCGGCGCTGTCCAGAAGCGGCCCGCCGGAATTGCCTGGGTTGATGGCCGCGTCGGTCTGGATCACCCCCTGGATGGTTCGGCCGGTGACCGCCTTGATCTCCCGGTTCAGGGCGCTGACAATACCGGTGGTAATTGTCTGGTCCAGACCAAAAGGGTTGCCGATGGCAAACACCTTCTGGCCAACCTGCAGATTGGCGGACTCTCCCACCGGAATGGGTTGCAGGGCATCGGCCGGCGCCTCTATCTGCAGGACGGCGATGTCCTTATCCGGCGCCGCGCCGACCAGAGTGCCCTTCCAGGTGGTATGATCCGCCAGGGTCACCTCGATGCGGCTGGCATCGCCGATCACATGATAGTTGGTGACAACCCTGCCCTCTTTATCCCAGACAAATCCCGAGCCGGTTCCCTGGGGAATCTCATAAACATCCAGGCTGAACAGACTGCGGCGCAATTCCGTGGTGGTGATGAACAGCACGGAAGGCGAGGCGGCCCGAAACAGCTCGATGGTATTCTTTTCGTCGCCGGCCAAGTCGCCGCGGGCCATGACCGGCCTGGGCACGGCATCGGGATTGCGGAGAGAGCGGCTGTCGCGACCGAACATCCACCAGAGGCCGAGAAATACCACCAGGAGAATCATCCAGGCAGGCCATCGTTTCTTTACGGAAGAATCGTTCTGAATCATAACAGTTGTCCATCTGTTGCAGAATTTCAGTCCATTGCCAACGCATGCGATCACGCTGCCCAAAAAACCGGCATCACAAATGAAGCAGCAGTTTGGCAATGGAAAAATAGACCAGGATTCCGAGAACATCAATGGTGGTGGTCACGAAAGGCCCGGTGGCCACGGCAGCGTCAACGTCCAACCGCTTCAGGGTTAACGGCACGATCGTGCCAACCGTCGCGGCGATGGTCATGGAAAACAACATGGCCAAACCGACCACCAGGCCGAGCATGGCCGGTTCTCGATAACCGATAAATGCCAGGACGCCAAGGAAAACGCCATAGAGACTTCCCAGAATAAGACCGACCCGCATCTCCTTGAAGATAACCAGGGAGAGCTCCTGCATGTTGACGCGGCCGGTGGCGATACCGCGGATGACGATGGTGCTGGATTGGGTGGCGATATTACCGCCCATGCCCAAGACGATGGGAATAAAGGAGGCCAGGGCCAGCACCTTCTGCAGTTCCCCCTGAAACGAATTAATGATCACCATGGCCAAGATCCCGCCTAACCAGCTGGCAAACAGCCAGGGTGCCCGGGTCATCGCATTGGCCAAAGTCGGCTTCAACAGAATTTCCCGGTCCTTGCCAGCCCCGGCCATCTGCAGAAAATCTTCGGTGGCCTCTTCCCGGATGACGTCGATGATGTCGTCGACGGTGATGATGCCGACCAGGGAATAGGACGAGTCCACAACCGGCACGGCCAGGATGTTGTACTGGGAGATGACATGGGCAACCTCCTCCTGGTCGGTGTCGGTGGTGACCGAGATCACCGAGGCGTTCATGATGTTCTTCAGTTGTCGATACGGCGGATGCATCAACAGTTCACGCAGTGAAACCACACCGGCCAACTGGCCTTCCCCGTGCGTGATGTAGAGATAAAAGGCCATCTCCTTTTCTTCGCTGCGTTCCTGCACCTTCTTGATGGCATCACCAACACTGAGATCCTCGTCCAAGGCCATGAAATCAGGGGACATGAGACCGCCCGCCGTCTCAGGATCATATTGGAGCAGCTCATCGACCTCTTCTCGATCCGCCGTCTCCATCAGCCGCCTGATTTCGTTGGCAGTTTCCTCGGGCAGGGCTTCCAGAAGGTCGGCGATGTCATCGGAGGCCATCTCCGACAGGATAGCCACCATGAATTTCGGGGCGAGATCCTGGACCAGTTCCCGCATGATGGCCAGGTCCAATTCGCTCAGAAAATCACCCACCAGATCGGTCTGGGCGATGATGTTGAAGATGTTCTTGCGTTCACTCGCGGTCAGATAGCGAAAAACCCAGGCAACATCGGCGGCGTGTGTTTTGCTGATCAGCTTCAGAAGGTGGCCAACCGCGCCGCGGCGATTCAGCCTCCGGAACGTATCCAGGATAACCAGCCCTTCATTACCGATCAATTCCCGCTTTCCTGGACGTTCCATGGCGCTGCCCCCATCTTCAACAATAACAAAATAAATTCTCGCGCAAAAGTAATGCGTTATAGAGCCAAAAAGAACAGTCGGTCAATAGTTTTTTTCCTCTTCGGAAAAGTCAGCCGCCGGTTGCCTTTCACTATTTCCGGGGGTATACTGCGGACCGACTGGCATGCATCCCAAACAAACTGCATTCACGAAAAAAAAGCAACGAACCCCGTTTGATTCATTAAGGATTCCATGCGGAATTATTTCGCGATCATCATCGGTGCCGGGCCGGGCGGCCTGGCCTGTGCCACTATTCTTGCCCAGGCCGGCCATGAAGTGCTGGTGTTAGAAAAAAACAGCCAGATCGGTCCCAAGGTCTGCGGCGGCGGGATCACCTGGAGCGGACTTACCCGCCGCGTCCCGGAATCCCTGGTTGAAAAAGCCTTTAACGCCCAGCAGGTACACACCCGGTTTCAGAGCACCACGGTCCATGCCGCACGGCCCATGGTCTCCACGGTAAACAGGCAGAAGTTGGGTCAATGGATGAACAGACAGGCCACTGCGGCTGGCGCCTTTGTCAAGAAAGGAGCATTGGTCCGAAAGATAACCGACCAGTATGTCGCCACGGACAACGAGCAATTCGGCTATCGATACCTGATAGGATGCGACGGTAGCACATCCCTGGTCCGCAAATACCTTCGCCTGCCCGTTGAGCGGCTCGGGTTCGGGATCCATTACCAGGTACCCGGCGATTTCGACGAGATGGAGTGGCATCTCAACCCCGGCCTGTATCATAACGGCTATGCCTGGATATTCCCCCATTGTGGGTCAGCGTCGATCGGGGTTTACGGCAGCACACGAACTGTAAAACCGAAAAAAATGCTCGAAAACCTCAAGACCTGGGCCTTAACTCGCGGCATCAGCCTCCATGGCCTTACGCCACGGGCCGGTTTAATCAACTTCGATTACCGAGGGTGGCGGTTCGGCAACAAATTCCTGGTGGGAGATGCCGCCGGCCTGGCGTCCGGCCTCACTGGCGAAGGCATGTACCCGGCCATTGTTTCCGGTGAAACCGTGGCCCGGACCATTATTGATCCGCAATACAGGCCGACCGATCTGAACCGCCTGCTCCACAAGAAACACCAACACGGCCGGATACTCGCACTCGCCGGCCGTAACGGCTTTTTTTGCACGACCGTCATGGAGATGCTTGTCCTGGCCCTTCGCTCTGGCCTGGTGGGTTTCAACAAGCTGGAAATGGCGGACTGAACAACGAACCGACAAAAGGACCACGCATGCCCGAACAAAAGAAAAACAAAACCTTGCTGTACAACATCGCCTTTCTCGTCTTCTGCGCCAGCCTGCTCTTGTTTCTCTGGAAGGCGCCGGAGGAAACCACGGCCAGGCTGCCGAACGACCCGGATCATGAAAAATTTCAGCGGATGGACAAAAAAGAGGCTGAAAAACTCTGCGGCGAATGCCATTCGGAAAACGGTCCGGTACCGCTTTCCGCAAAACATCCCCCAAAATACCGCTGTCTGTTCTGTCACAAACAAAACGCCTGAGGCATGACAATCCACTGAAACGCCAGGTTCCATCGCCGCGCACAACTCCTTTTTCATCGCACGAAAGCAATTCAAGAGGCCACGGGAAATGACAACGAGCAGGAAAGAGATCAGTGAATTCATCAAGGCCAAGATCCACCGGGATTTCTATTTCAATAAATACCTGGATCTGCCGACCATCATTAAAAACTATGAAGAGGTTGAGCAGGTCTTCACCGCCTCCCAGTACCTGGCCTGCATCTCCGTGCATATCGCCCACCTGCACAAGATCGAATACCTCTACGGCAGCGACATCTACAACAAGATGCTTTCCAGCGTCACCGAACTGCTCAAGAATCTCAAAAAAGAAACCTTCCGGAAAGATGACATCTTCGTAGTGGATCTCGTTGAGGTGGATACGTTTATCATCTTCCTGTCAGCCCCCCGCAACAGCAAGACCCAGATCCTTGACCACCTTGAAGAAATTGCTGAAAGGGTACGTATATATCTCGAACAGGAGATCTTTCGTCTGTTTTACCCATACCTGAAGGAATATGCGCGGCCCAATATCGGTTTCGCCCTGGTGATCAAGAATCCGATGATCAACAATATGCGCCTCATCATGCAACTGGTGAGCAACTCCAAGAAGATGGGAGAATTCCTGTCGGGCAAGCAGGATTACCTGAGCCGGTATGCCTTGCAGAAAATTATCATTGAAGGGAGCATCAGCACGGTATTTCAGCCGATCGTCGACCTGAGCAGCCTTGAGGTCATCGGCTATGAGGCACTGTCCAGAGGACCGGAAGATTCGGAACTGGCTAGTCCGGTCCTTCTTTTCATCCTGGCCTCGGAATACGGTCTTTCCTTTGAACTTGACCGGCTCTGCCGACGCAAGTCCTTTGAGGCCTCCCGCCAACTGACCACTGACAAGAAAATATTCGTTAATACCCTGACCATGACCATCCACGACCCGGAATTCCGGGGTGCCTACCTGCGGGAACTCCTGGAGGATCTCAAGATTAAACCGGAAAACGTCGTATTCGAAATCAGCGAGAAACTGGCCATTGACAACTACGATCTCTTCCGCCATGCCATGCAGGAGTATTCGGACATCGGCATCGTTCATGCCAGCGACGATATTGGCACCGGCCATTCCGATCTGGAGAGAATCATGGAACTGAATCCCGGTTTCATGAAAATCGACATCTCATTTGTCCGCGGGATTGACAAGAGTTACATTAAACAGGAAATTGTTAAAGCCATCGTTACTCTTGCCAAGAACATCAACTCCCTCATCATTGCCGAGGGAATCGAAACACTCGAGGAATACAACAAGCTGAAGGAGCTAAAGGTTCCCTACGGCCAGGGATTCCTCTTCGGACGCCCGTCGGAAAATCTGTGCAATCTGAGTGAGGATTTCTGCACAATGCTCTCCGTTCCAAACAGCCTCAATAATAAAAAGAAGAAAAAGAAACCGTGAGCGCCAGCCGCGCCCTGCCCCTGCGGCAGAATGAGACGTCATGACCGGTTACCACGGGAACAAAGTTGCGGAACAAGCCTCGCCGCTAAGCGACCTACAGAAATATTTCCAGATCACGCCGGCAGTTTGTCCATACAAATTGCCCTTAGCAGCCGCCTATAAGCATGCCCGCTTCTCCCGGCTTCCAGAACCGCTGATGAGCATTCTTCTCGCCGGAGGCTACCGACGCAATGCCAACAGCATCTACACGATGCAGTGCCCTGATTGCCTTGCCTGTGTTCCTCTCCGGCTTGCGCCAGGCGAATTTACTCCGAACAGATCCCAGAAAAGAACACTCGGCTACAACCTTGATCTCAGGGCCGAAATCGAACCTCTCTGCCCAACCGACGAAAAAATGCGCCTCTTTGATCTGTTCCTAAAAAACAGATACCCCGGCCCGGACACATCCGCGGAGGATTATTACGCCGGCTTTTTCATGAACACCATCACCAATACCTTTGAGATCTGTTACCGTCAGGGAACCCGGCTTATCGGCGTCGGCATTTTCGATCTGGGCACCACCTGGCTCAATGCGGTATATTTCTATTTCGATCCGGCTGAAAAAAAACGCAGCCCGGGAACATACAATATTCTCGCCCTGATAGACTTTTGCAAACAACACGGAATTGATCATCTTTACCTGGGCTACTGGATTAAGGCAGTCAAGGCCATGAGCTATAAGGCAAGATTCAGACCGCATCACCTCCTGCTCAACGGCTGCTGGACGGCCGCTCCTGAATGTCCTGCAACGTCTGCAGGACGCGAACCGGCTTCGGCCGCCTGACCTTTCCGGATATGTCAAAAATGAAAACCATGCCAACATGCAACATCAGGATATCCCTCTTCCTGTGCGCGATCTTCCTCGTTTTCTGCCGACCGTCTGCTGCTGCGGAAACGAGCCAATACAAGGCCAGCTATTACAATATTCTGTCGATCATTCACAACAACTATATTACACCGGTTGACAACTGGACCATCCTCAACGGCGCCTTCAAAGGAATCCAGGAAATGCTGGGCGATAAATCGCTGCAGAGTGAGTCGACTCCAAAGGAGATTGTTGTTTCAGTCGCCAATAACCCACCCCTGCAACTTAAAAAAACGGATATCGACAACAACGCCTATAACCTTCTTGAAGCCATTACCCGCCTGAGCGCCACCGCTGCCGATACCCGGCCGGATCTGGTTCCGCAGACTATTATGGAGGCCACCATCAAAGGCATTGTCTCCACCCTGGACTCCCATTCATCATTTATTTCCGGCAGCGAATACCACGGCATGCGTGCGAAAAATGACGGCATCTTCGGTGGCATCGGTGTGGAACTCATCATAAGAGACAACGCACTGATCGTTGTCTCTCCATTCGAAGGAACTCCGGCCCATCGAGCCGGACTAAAGGCCAATGACCGCATCCTGGCGATTAACGGCGAGGTAACTGCCGATCTGCCTCTGCAGACAGCCGTAAGCAAGATCCGCGGGCCAAACGGCTCTGTTGTAAAACTCTCCGTTGCGCGGGCGGGCTGGCCCTCTGCTCACGAAATCAGCATAGTCCGCGATGTCACCAAACTCCACAGCGTCAAAAGCAGAATCGTCAAGCCGGGTTTCATTGCGGTACAGATCATCAGCTTCCTGGAAACCACGGTGACGGATACCAAAAAAATCCTCCGATCAATGGAGGAGAATGGCGGTATCCGCGGATTAATCCTGGACTTCCGAAACAACCCGGGCGGACTGCTGGAACAGTCCATCGATATTGCCGATCTCTTCCTCGACACCGGAACCATTGTTTTTTCCAAAGACAATTCCCAGGGTGAGGAATTCATTTATGTTGCCAAGCGGGATCGCATAAAATACACCTTCCCGCTGGTCTTGCTGGTAAACGAGGGAAGCGCCAGCGGCACGGAAATCGTGGCGGCTGCACTCAAGGACAACAACCGGGCGCTGATCCTCGGCACCAGAACCTTTGGCAAAGGCACCATCCAGACCATCTTTCCAGTAATGAATAACGCGGCCCTGCGTCTGACCACGGCCGAATTCTTTACGCCCGGCGGCCAGAGAATCGAACATGTCGGAATCGCGCCACATATCTACGTCAGCCAGCCTGGCAATGATGACAATGCCAGGGACAGAGGATTAAATTCTTCTGCCCCTGATGGACCGGAAAAGGATCAACCCCACATCTTTCTTGAACAAGACAACGAAGAGGCGCTGTTCAACCTGGCCATCGAACTGCTCGAATGCGCCGCGACCCGCCAGCAGGCGGATTGTTTGACTACCGTTATCAATGCCAGGAAATGACACTGAGCCGTACACGCGTTCACCCCTTCCGGTTGCCGGAATTTTCAGCCATGGTGCCCTGACCTCATGAACTCGCTTGCCCCGGAATACGTTGGTGCCGGCAGCTACGCCATAACCAGGTCGGACCAGAAGACGCTGGTGGCGCTACTCGGCACCTGCGTCGGCGTTTGTCTCGTTGACCGAACCGCTGGCATCGGCGGCATTATCCACCTTCTCCTGCCCGCGCCGACAGGACCGACATCCCCATGGCCGCCCGCAACCTATGCCGCAACAGGTCTACCGCTCTTTATCGACGAACTCATCAACCACACGGCAGTAGCAGAAAGGCTGGAGGCAACCGTGGCCGGCGGCGCCCTGTTTGCGCCGGTATCGAGACTTGATCTGGATCTCGACATCGGCGGACGGACCACCGAGGTCGTCAACGGGATTCTTGCCAGGCGAGGAATCCGGGTAGTCAAGTCGGAAACAGGGGGGTTTTTCGGCTCGCGTCTTAGCCTGAATGCGGCGACCTGGGATACGGAAATCCGACCGACCATTGTACCGTCCCAGGCCAAACCCGGACAATACCAGCAACCGACCGCCGAGGAAATCGACCGGGCCATTGCCCGCACCAAGCCGATTCCGCAGGTGGCCCTCAGGATAATGCGTCTGCTCCGCCAGGAAAACTACAACTTCGCCGAATTGGCAGAAGAGGTTATTCTCGATCAGGTTCTAGGCGCCAAGGTCCTCAGACTCTGCAACTCCCCGGTCATCGGGGCGAGGGCTCCTATCGATTCGATTGAAAAAGCATTGCTGCTTCTGGGTGACAGCCTGCTGCTGGAAATACTTGTGACCGCCTCGTTTGATTTGTTTCTTTCGCACGATGTCGGCGGATATTCACTGATGCGGGGCGGCATGTACCAGCATTCGCTCGGAGTCGCCAGAACAGCCAAGGTCATTGCCAAGTATCTCGGCCTGGTTGATGAAGGCACCGCATACACGGCCGGCCTCCTGCACGACATTGGCAAGGTCATCCTGGATCATTACCTGCACGATTCACTGCCGTTGTTTTACCATGACATTCTGCATGGGGACGGAGATTTCGTGAAAACGGAGCAGTCGATTCTCGGGGTTGACCATCAACAGATCGGCGCCCGGCTTGCCGCCAACTGGAACCTGCCCGCCACCCTCACCGAGGTGGTGGCCATGCACCACTGTCCGGACCAGGCGACCCTCAACCCGGACCTGGTGCATCTGGTCCATTTGGCCGATGTTCTGACAACTTGGATCATGGCTGGACTTGAGTTGGAAAAAATCAATACCGAAACCCTGACTAAATGTCTCGCCAGCCTCAACCTCACGCCAAAACACCTGCAGGTCATCATCAACATGGTCCCATGGAATAAAATGACCGGCCCGTGAATTCATCCGGAAGGGATCAAAACGGCGGTGCTCCATTACGACCCGGTTCCTTCTCAACGCTAGAGGTCAACGTTCAGGTGCGGGAAGTTTCCTCAACCTGCTCATAGGGGATACCCCCTGCCCTAATCAGGAAAAGACGATCATTCTGCAGGCCAACCACGGTCGAGCCATGCCCTCCAGGGGTAAGGCCCCCATCAAGGACCAAATCTATCCCGGCCCCGAACTGCCGTTGCACGTCAGCGGCGCTGTTTGCGGCCGGCAATCCGGAAATATTAGCGCTGGTTGCCGTGATCGGCCGGCCAAAGGCGGCAACCAGACGACCGGCCAGGGGATGGGAAGAGATTCGCACCCCGACCGTACCGGTGCCGGCTGTCAGTTCCTGCGGCAAATTCTGCAGGGCGCCGAACACCAGGGTAAGAGGGCCCGGCCAGTACCGCGCCATCAACGGCAAGAATACCGGCGGCACCTCTCGCGCCAACCCGCTCAGTTGCTCCCGGGAATGAATCAGGACAAGGATAGGTTTATGGCTGGCCCTTTGTTTCAGTCTGAACAACCGGGCCAAGGCCGTCGAATTAAACGGGTCTACCGCCAATCCGTAATAGGTCTCGGTCGGGAAGGCAACGACGCCTCCCTGTTGCAGAACCTGGACAGCCCGGCTCAGGTCGTGTTCGCCCGCCGCAGACACGGTCTCTTAACCAGCCAGGGCCAGGGCCTTGGCCTCTACCTGTCTTGCCATCTCCGCCTTGAACTCATCCAGCTTGGCGACAAGATCCTTATTCCCCAGAGCCAGGATACGGGCGGCAAGAACTGCGGCGTTTTTGGCGCCGGCCTTGCCGATCCCCATGGTCGCCACCGGAATGCCGGGCGGCATCTGCACGGTAGAGAGCAAGGCATCGAGCCCATTCAACGGCGAGGCGTCAATCGGCACGCCGATCATTGGCAGATTGGTATGGGAGGCCAGAACCCCGGCAAGATGAGCCGCCATGCCGGCTCCGGCAATGATGACCTGCAAACCACGCTGCACAGCGGTCTGGGCATATTGTGCCGCCCGTTCCGGAGTGCGGTGCGCCGAAGCTATGGTAATTTCGTAAGGGATTCCCATTGATTTCAAAAAATCTGCGGCAGCCTGCATGACCGGCAGGTCGGAATCGCTGCCCATGACAATGCCGACCACGGCCTTTGCTGCAACTTTCCGGGCCGTCGCCGGCCGCTGCAAGGCCTTCTGGCCGATATCCTTACGATAATAACAGCCGACCCAACTGATTGTGGCCACCGCCGCATAGGCCTTGGCAATGGCGTCCTCCAACCGGTCTCCCAGGGCAGTCACCCCCAGAACCCGCCCACCAGACGTCACCGTTCGCCGCTGTTTGCTGGCCGTTCCGGCGTGAAAGACCTCCACATCCTCCATCTTCCCCACTTTTCGAAGGCCGCTGATCACATCCCCTTTCTTGTAGGCTCCCGGATATCCCGCCGCAGCCATCACAATACAGACCGCCGGCCGGGGATCGACATCCAGACTGATCTCGGCCAGCCGGCCCTCCAAAACCGCCTCGATCACATCCACCAAATCGGTCCGCAAACGCATGAGAAGTGGCTGCGCCTCAGGATCACCGAAACGGCAGTTGAACTCAACCACCTTGGCTTCGCCATCCTTGATCATCAGGCCGGCGTAAAGGATGCCCTTGTATGGCCTTCCTTCGCTGGCCATGGCCCGGACGGTCGGCAGCATGATCTGTTCCATTATCTGTTGCTGCATGGCATCGGTCACGACCGGCGCCGGCGAATAGGCGCCCATGCCGCCGGTGTTGGGACCCCGGTCGCCGTCATAGATGGCCTTATGATCCTGCGAAGTGGGCAGCGGCAACACCGTCGTGCCATCGGTAAAGGCCAGAAAAGACGCCTCTTCGCCGGCCATATAATCTTCAATCACTATCCTGTTGCCGGCAGTCCCGAAGGCCTTTTGCTCCATTATCAGATCAATGGCATTAACCGCCTCCTCAATGGAACGAGCAACTATGACCCCCTTGCCGGCCGCTAAACCGTCAGCCTTGATCACGATGGGCGCCCCCATCCGTCTCACATAATCAACTGCTGGCTCCCGCTTCCGGAAAACGGAAAATCCGGCGGAAGGGATCCGGTATTCGTGCATGAATTTTTTCGAAAAAACCTTGCTCCCCTCAAGAACAGCTGCCCGGCTGCTCGGACCGAAGATACGCAGACCCTGCTTTTCAAATAATTCCACTATGCCAAGAATTAATGACGACTCCGGGCCGACAATGGTGAGGTCGATCTTCTCGCGGCGGGCGAAACTGGCCAACCCTCTGATATCAGTGGGCTGGATATCAACACATTCAGCAAGTTCCGCTATTCCGGTATTGCCGGGGGCGCAGTAAATCTGGTGAACCCGCGGGCTCTGTTTAAGCTTCCAGACCAACGCATGCTCTCTGCCGCCGGATCCGACCACTAAAACCTTCATAACCTCCTCCTTCACCGGCACAAAAAATGCCAGCGATGATACAAAATTAATGAGTTTCAAATTTCAGGCTCGAGCCCTAAAAACGGTTAGTACCTTAGAAATAATTTTCTGCGCGTTTTTGGCAAAATATTTCGTGAAGGTAGTCATCCCGTCTATCAGGGTTAAAATCTATCAAACAATCTCTTTACTAGTGACGCTCTTTCCTATAGTAGCAGCCGAAGCAGGCTATGTTACTTAACAGCGCCATGGCTGTCTGACTGTCGTGTGCACGTAAAGCAAAGCCACAACCTGTTACTATGTAACACCTAAAAGACTAAATTCATTCGAAACTACAGCAGGGTGGCAAAACTTTTCCCCTTGACTTTAGAATAAGGTGCACTTATCATGACGAAGGAGAATGAATAGCGATTCATCATTCGCGTAGAATTGTTGGCAATGACAACAAAATTCAAATTATACCCTACGAAAAATCGATATAATGAAAACTATTGATAAACACGAGAAAATTATCAAAGCGGCTGTAAAAGTTTTTGCAAAAAAAGGCTTTTTTAGTGCCAGAATCTCAGACATCGCCAAGGTGGCAAAGGTCGCTGATGGCACTATCTATCTATATTTCAACAATAAATTCGACATTCTGCTTTCGGTCTTCGACATTGAAATCGGCAGACTTATCAATCAGGTCAAGGAACTCATCGAAAAAGAAACCAATCCCTGCCGAATGCTGGAAATCTTTGCCTTGAAACATCTATCCCTACTCAAGGAGAACAGAAGCCTCGCCGAGATAATCCAGATGGAACTCCGTCAGAACAACAAGCTGATCAAGGAATACCGGGTCACTAAATTCAGCGAATACGTCGATATCATTTCCCATGTAATCCGTCAGGGTCAGGCGCTCAATCTCTTCAGGAAGGACATTCAACCAGGTATTGCCAAACGGGCCTTCTTTGGCGCACTCGACGAGATGGCCCGTTTGTGGATTCTAGCCCCCAAACCAGCCTATAACATCGAGGAAACCGCCATGCAGATCAGCAAGATATTCCTCTGCGGCATAATCGACAAAGGCTCAGCCCAGGCTGACGAAAAGAGATGCTGACCTCTACGCTCCCGGCCTTCCGCTAACAAGCTCCCGACCAATCCCCCCGCAAAGTGTACTGCTATTAAGGCGTTTGTCAATCCTCCGTCGGCCGAGCGATGTTGACCACCTCAAATTCCCGCTTCCCGCCGGGAGTTGTGGCAACCACCTCATCCCCCACTTCCTTGCCGAGGATCGCCTTGCCCAGGGGAGAAAAAACCGATATGCAGCCGTTTTTCACATCAGCCTCTTCAGCGCCAAGCAGCTGATAGGTCATGGTGCCATCGGTTGCCAGATCCACCAAGGTGACAACCGTTCCGAATACCACCCGATCACAGTTCACCGACCCGCAGTCTATGACTTCGGCTCTTCCGAGCTTGTCTTTTAATTCCAGAATCCGTCCCTCGACATGACCTTGCCGCTCCTTAGCAGCATGGTACTCGGCATTCTCCTTCAGATCACCATGCGCCCGGGCTGTTTCAATGGCCCGGATAACATCCGGTCTTTCCCGCCGTTCAAGTCGTTCCAGCTCTTCCCGTAATCTCTGATATCCTTTCTGTGATATCGGCATCCGTTCAACCATCTTCTCTAACTCCTCATTAAAAAAAGAGCAGGAAGGCGGACTGGCCTCCCGCTCTTCCTGTGTGTTTTCCTTACCAGCGATAGATCATCGAACAGGTAATTTCATTGGTCCGGGCATCCTTCAAGTGGAATATCTCGGCCGACGCCTTTACTATAACATGTTTTGTCCATTCCACAAAGAAACTGCCGCGTAAATCCTGCAAATCGTGACCGCGCGAATCATGCCCCAACCCGTACTCCACTGTATAATAGCGCGGGATACCGCGTTCAAACATATCATGGGCAAATTGATGTTTAAAATATATGCTGAATCGACTCTGCCAATAATTGCTAGGATTCCAGTAGGGATGATCGGCGGCGGCAAAACCATCCGCCAACAGCGGCCCCCCAGAGGCTGAGCCCTGCCGGGCATCCAGAAATTGATAATTATAGCCAAGTCTCAGGTAAAGCGGTTCCGGGAAAACCGTATACGATGACTTCAGGGTATACCCCAGGGTCTGATTGTCATCGGAATAATCCCGGAAGATATATTCGCCACCAACCATCAGGTCGGGAAGGAGATCAATGGAAACCCCGGTGGTCGTATCCTGCCGCACAATGCCCCGGATCAGGCTGGCAATGGTATCATCGATGTTCTCCCGGCGAAAATCGACAAAGGTCTCAACCTGATCATTCAGTTTGCCGAGTAAAGCCCATGAAAAAATCCCGGAACTCGGATAGCCGTCGTCCAGATCCTCCACCCCACCTCCGAGTTGCAGAGAAATACCCTTGAATATCTTTGCCTCATAGGACATAAAAATTCGATTCGACCACAGTTTTTGGAAATCATCAGGTGATTCATAGTTGGTTCTTGTGGTTGAAATCCGCAGTTCCTGTTCAGAGCGGGGGGAAAACCAGGCTGCCAGTTCCTGCCAGCTTTTGTCCATGGCCAAATATTTCCCCCAGCCTTCCTCTTTTCTTCTGCCATACTCCATCGACAATAACGGTTGGCGCTTCAGGCGATTTCTCTGAAAAGCCTCTTCCAGCCCCGGGTACTCCGGGTTCACTGCGCGCAACTGCTGATAAAGAACAGTTTCCTCACCCAAGTTGCCAAGGCGGCTATTGATCCCGGCCAGATCGAAAAGCAACGACTCTTCAAATCCGTAGTCTCTGGCCAGAGCGCCATACAGCTTCGCGGCATGATAGTATTCCCGCCTCTGCACGGCGTCCCGTGCGGCCAACTCCCGGGCAAATATATCCTGCCAACGATATGTCGCATATAAAGGGGCTGCCAATCTGTTTATCTGCCCCTTTTCCTGGGAGGTATCCAGCAGATGGGCAGGCGTCATCACCACCTCGCTGACCCGGGGAATTCTGCCTGACGTAAAAGTAATCCTGTTCCAGAAGGTAGTCTGTGGTTCCAGATGTAACGCCACATTCTGTTGCTTCGCCTCGGTCAACAGGACTTCATCAACGGCCGTCGCAAGATAAGCCTTATAAACCTCTGTCGCCTCTTTCCATTGATGATCGCCCCACAGGGCGCGGGCCTTGAGCAAAATAACATCCGGTCGACCTGGTTGCTCTTCCAAGATCCGATCGCAGTACTGCAAGGCATCCGTAAATTTACCGGTCCGGACAAAAAGCCGGGCGATCTCGGCAGTTGCCCGCGAATTTTCCGAGTACTCGGAGGCAATCCCCTGCAGGGTGCTAATGGCGTCGGCAAACTCACCCTGCCTTTCCTGAATCTCCGCCAAAATGAATCTGGTCTTCAGGTCCTCCGGTTCTCTCTTGGCCATGACCTGCGCCACACGCGCCATTGCCGACAGATCGCCGTACTCCTTATAACAACCGATCAGGTTCAGAAGCTGGCCGAATTCTTCTTCAGCCGCGGCCAAGTTTCTTCTTGCCATGTCATCGGCCTTCGCCGCCTGGCCGTGGCGCCGATATATCTGCTCCAATAACACAAGGAGTTCCACCCGGTCGCCAAAATCAACGCGCAGGGCGTTCGCGATATTCTCCGCTTCATCAATCTGACCAGCGGACAAAAGATACTTGGAAAAATCAAGCCCGACCCGCAGGCGCATCACATCCTGTGGCCCGCCCCCGGCTGTTGCTTCACTTGCCCCACAGGAATCGTTAAACAAATCACGGCTGATCCTGACGGCCCGGCGCAGGTCCCCTTTGCCAGCATAAAACCTTGCCCGCGCGAGGTGCAACGAACAGTCTGCCCCAGCCGCCACGACCGCGGTCGAATCCTCTGGTATCTGCATGGCCTGCAGCCAGCTCTCAGCCGCCTCGCTTTGGCCATGTTGCAAGGCCAGCTCAACCAATTGCCGGATATAGTATTCACGGTTTTCGGTATCAGTGGTCATGGCCCGGCGGAGCGCCTCTTCAGCCTCATACCCCAAACCGGCGTCCTGAAAAAGAGCCGCCTCACCTGTCCACGCCTGCCGCCGCATCTCTTGCCCCATCGAAGCTGATGCGAGCCAACGATAATCACTGAGCGCTGCCTTATAAAATCCCCCTTCTTTCAAGACGCCGGCTCGGACAATCCGCAGTTCCGGATCATCAGCCAGTTGACGGACAGTGGCCAGATTGGCTAGATGCTCAAATGCCGCCCCGATAAACCCAAGCTTCCCGGCCAGCCGAGCACAGACCAGTCTGATATCGTGACGCGCCGGAGCCAATACCAGCAACTCCTCGTTATCCCGAAGTGCCTGTTCGTCATGTAATAATTTCTCGTTGAGCTGGCCGGCCCCCTCAAAAAACTGAACACTGCGATGTCCGTTTTTTCTCAACAGCGCATACAGTGCTCCGGCCTCTTCATACGCCGCACGCTTCAGATATAAGGACGCCAACTGCAGGCTGATCTGCTCGTCTGCCGGTTCCAGATCATGTAACTGTTCCAGTATCTCCAGCAGTTCATCGTCCCTGCCTATTTTTTCAAGAAACACGGCTATGGCTCGATAAACCGACGCCCGATTCGAAGCAACCTTGGCCAGTCGCCGCCACACCTCCAGCGCACCATTGTTGTCACCGATCGCCTGAAGATCGGTCACCAGAGCCGCGAGAATCTCCTGATCATTCGGTGAAACTGCAAGAAGCCGGCGATAGAGAGGAATGGCCTTCTGGAAATATCCTGCCTCATCGAAAAGCCTGGCCGCCATTTCAAGATACTCCGGATCGGATACCGGATTGCCAACGAAATAGCGCTCCAGAATACCCAACGCTTTCTCTCTGTCGCCCAGAGTGACATAACTTTTTACCAACAAACGAAGAATCTCTCGATCATCCGGATGGTGTTGCAGATGCTGCTCGAAATAACCGACGGCCTTGCGGTGTTGCCCGTCCTTCACATAGAGCGTGCCAATCCGGGCGAGCAGCGAAGTGTTGCCGGATTCCCTGCCGAGGAGGGCAAGGAGATGGGGCAGCGCCCTGTCCGCCTGCCCTTTCTTTTCATAATAATCGCCCAGCCAGCCATTGGCCTCGGCATTCTCGGGCTCCCGAACCACAACCCGTTGCCAATAGGCCGCAGCAGCGGCAAGACCGAGCCTGGCATGAACCTGGGCAGTCCGGATCAGAATCTCCTGGTCGGCATTCTTCTGTTCGGCAAGTCTTACCAGATATGGCAGCGCGGTTTCATAATCGCCGGCATCAAAGGCAAGCAGCGCAAACTGTCGTTGAAAATCCGCGTTGGCCGGTGCCAACCGACATAGTTGTTCAACCAGAGGCAGGGCCTCGGTCTTTCTCCCTAGTTTCAACAGGGATTCAACCAGGCCCGTCAGAAAGCCCTGGTCTGCCGGCTTTTTGGCAAGCGCCCGCCCGAAAAGCTCGACAGCGCGTTCGTATTGACCTTTTTCCCGCAATACCTGAGCAAGGCCGCCCAGATAGTCGGTCCGCTCCGAATCGGCCTCCAGAAGAATTTCAAGAAGCGTTGCGGCCTCAGCCCATTGCCTGAGATGAATCCGCAGGCGGGCGAGTTCCCAGCGGGCTTCTTCCAGATTATTTTTCAAGACCAGGAGTGCCTGGTAACGAGACAGCGCCTCATCGAACCTGCCGGCGACTGCCGCCTGCCTGGCCTCATCCCAGAGGATTTTCCACTGCGGCTGCTCCTGCCCCTTTTCCAGCACGACATTCCGTTCCAGCACAAATTCATGCGGAATATCCGGCGAAGATGCGGCTACCGCCATGCCGGAAATTGCCGACGCCGACATCCAGGCCACCAGAATAAAAATCAGATTTCTTGGAAAGATAATCAACACGGCTCACAATTTTCAAGGACAGGAGGGACAAAACGCGGGTCAAAAAACAAAAAACGAATCAGCAGATCTACTCGCTTATTATTTCTTCTTCACCCATCAGACTGGCAATATCGGGGAGCTCGTTTTCAAGGTATTTTTTTATCTTCTTAAGAAGACCGGCTTCAATCTGCCGCACCCTCTCTCTGGAGATGCCGAATGTATCAGCTATATGCTGCAGGGTCAATGGATCGTCATCAAGCAGTCTGGTCGCGAGAATCATCCGTTCCTTTTCATTCAAGGCGTCTTTCAGCTGATCAAGAACCAGGTGCAACTTGTCCCGGATTTCTCGACTTGCGACTTTCTCCTCAACGCCGGGTCCCGGTTGGGGCAAGAAATCCTTCCTCTCGTCGAAAGAGTCCTCGCGAACCGGACTTTCAAGCGACACATCCCAGTTATCCAACCGCTGGCTCATCTCGATGACTTCGTTTTCCTTGACGTTCAAACGTTGCGCCAGCAATTTTGGTTCCGCCTGGAATCCTTGCGCCTCCAGCAATTTCTTCTCCTTATTAAGGCTGAAAAAAAGCTTCCTCTGGGCCTGAGTAGTGCCGATCTTCACCAGCCGCCAGTTATCCATTATGAACTTAAGGATATAGGCCCGGATCCAATACGCGGCGTAATAGGAGAACTTAACCTCGCGGAACGGATCAAACTTCTTGGCCGCCTGGACCAGCCCGACATTGCCCTCCTGGATAAGATCGAGAAAGTTCTGCATCCAATACTTTTGGAAATCCATTGCCACTTTGACCACCAGCCGCAGGTTGGCTGAAACAAGCTTATAAGCAGCCTCAGGATCGCCGGTTTCATGGAACCGGATCGCCAGTTTATCGGTTTCCTCCTTGGAAAGCAGCGGATATTTGCTGATCTCCTGCAGATAGCGCTGTAGACCGGAATAACCGCTCAGGGCCGGCAGATTGGCGTCGTCCGGGGTTTCCGGCATTACTTCAATCTCGACGTTGTCCGACTCGACAACTTCTTCAATCTCATTGTTCGTCTGCTCGATCATGGCGGACATTGTAATAAAACCTCTTGAAAGGTCAATCTCTTTCCTGACGCCTGGCGGGACCGGCCGGCCCCGTCAATCTTGAATAAACAACCATTTCAGACCCCGATAATGCGCCGGTTCTTCTTGCCTCAAACCGCCCTTGAGAATATCAGTTCCCATTTCC
>MGTE01000078.1:19149-19903 GCA_001799275.1 Deltaproteobacteria bacterium RIFOXYD12_FULL_57_12 | reverse complement strand
TTATGATAAATGACGGGGCGACTGCGAAATCTTCTGTTGCCGCGACCGCCTTTTATGGATATATCAATAATGTTGTTTCTGCGGAAAAATGCTTTGCCGGTGCGAGTCCAACCCACACCCTGTTGATTCCAGTCAACAAGGATGACGGTGTGTTTTTTTCGGGTTCGGCAGGATTCCCGCTTTTCACTTCATAGATACTGTGTTCTCAGGTATCCGGCAGCCACGATGCGGTCGAATCTACATTAATCGATCTCGACCAACTTGAGCGCCGAAATACCCGAACACCAACCGAACCGATTGCGGACCAATGCAATCGACCCTGAAAAATTTATACTCAAAATGAAAAATATAAGAAATTTCTCAATAATAGCCCATATCGACCACGGCAAGTCCACCCTTGCCGACCGTTTCATCCAGCAATGCGGCATGATCACCGACCGGGAGTTTCGCGATCAACTCCTGGACGACATGGATATCGAACGGGAGCGCGGGATCACGATCAAGAGCCAGACCATTTGCCTGCCCTACAAAGCCAAAGACGGCAAAGAATATCTGCTCAATCTGGTGGACACGCCAGGCCATGTTGATTTCAGCTATGAGGTATCAAGAGCCCTGGCCGCCTGTGAGGGCGCCTTGCTGCTCATCGATGCGGCCCAGGGGGTCGAGGCGCAGACCCTGGCGAATCTCTACCTGGCCATGGAGGCGGAGCTGACCATCATCCCGGTGATTAACAAGATCGACCTGCCGGCAGCTG
>MGTE01000078.1:9934-19103 GCA_001799275.1 Deltaproteobacteria bacterium RIFOXYD12_FULL_57_12 | reverse complement strand
CGATCCGGACAGCCCGCTGGAGGCCCTCATTTTCGATGCCCGCTACGATTCCTTCCGGGGCACCATCATCTCCTGCCGAATTTTTCAAGGTCGGGTCAAACCCGGCGACGTCATCACCTTTATGTACAACAGCGCCGTGCACAAGGTGGAGGAAGTCGGCCTGTTCCGCATGAGCAAGGAGCCGCAGAAAGAACTCGTTGCCGGCCAGGTCGGCTACATCATCGCCGGTGTTAAGACCGTGAGCGACACCCGGGCCGGCGACACCATCACCCACCGGGACCGGCCCTGCGCCAACCCGCTGCCTGGATTCAAGGAAGTAAAGCAGGTGGTTTTCTCCTCGCTCTACCCAATCACCACCGACGACTACGAAGACTTAGCGGTCGCCCTGGAAAAACTCAAGCTCAACGACTCTGCCCTTTCCTTTCAGAAAGATTCATCCACTGCCCTGGGTTTCGGTTTCCGTTGCGGCTTTCTTGGGCTTCTTCATCTTGAGGTCGTTCAGGAACGATTGGAACGGGAGTTCGACATCTCCCTTATCCTGACCGTGCCGACCGTGTTGTATCGATTCACCCTCAATGACGGCCACACAGTGGAGATCGACAACCCGGCCTATTTCCCCGAGCCAACCACCATCGCCAGGACCGATGAACCTTACATCAAGGCATCCATCCTCATGCCGGAACGCTACATGGGCGCGGTGATGAATCTCTGCATGGAGCGGCGAAGCATCAATACCCGTTATCATTACCCCATGCCGGGCCGCATCGAGTTCATCAGTGAAATCCCCCTGGCCGAGGTGATTTACGATTTTTATGACAAACTCAAATCAATTACCCAGGGATACGGTTCCTTTGATTATGAACTGGCCGACTACCGCGAAAGCGACCTGGTAAAACTCGATATCCTGGTCAACGGCGAGCGGGTCGATGCCCTGTCCCAACTGGTGCACCGCACCAAGGCCAGGGAAAGGGGCCTGCACGCCTGCGAACGCCTCAAGGAAGAGATCCCGCGCCAGATGTTCAAAATCGCCATCCAGGCGGCCATCGGCGCCGCTATTGTCGCCCGGACCACCATCTCCGCCCTGCGCAAGGACGTCACGGCAAAATGCTATGGCGGCGATATCACGCGGAAACGAAAATTGTTGGAGAAACAGAAGGCTGGCAAGAAGCGAATGAAGACGGTAGGCAATGTGGACATCCCGCAAAAGGCTTTTCTGGCGGTGCTGAAATCGGAACAGACGTAAACCTGATCCTGTGGGTTGCAAAAAAATACTGCCTGTCCCCCTTAAGGATTGGGAGACAGGCAGTTCAGTCAGATGCAGGAACCTTTTCTTATCAATTGACCCTGGCGGCCAGGGCGCAGGAACCTTTTCTCTCCATGATGACTCTTATTTCCTGGTCGGTGAACACGGATTGTTCCTGCTTCAACAGATACACTATGCAGTCCTTGCAAACATTAAAGGCGCTCCGATAGTCATCCATTTTGCTGGCGATTTCCCAGCACGGTTTTTTAGGATTTTTTCTGGCCGGACAACTATCTGTTCCCTCACAACGCATAATTTCCCAGCAGGGCCACTCGCCATTGAATTGCATACAGATCCCCTCCCCTCCAGATTTTAAGTAGAAACAAACGGTTACATCTTCCGCAGAACTATCAAAATCCTCCATCCTTATTTTTCCAAAAATTGGAATTAACCATTACAGGAAAAAACTGTCAAGGCATTCTAGCAATTTCTCTCTTCCTATTCCTGTTTTCGAAGAAAACAACACCCTCTCAGAAGCAGAGACGCCAAGCCCCCTGTCAAGTATAACAACTTGTTTTGACAATTCATTCCCAGAGAGCTTATCAGTTTTTGTATATACCGCAATAAAAAAAATTCCCCGTTCCCGCAGCCAGGAAATCACTTCGAGGTCCTGAGGTTTCGGGGCATGCCGGACGTCAATAATTACCACAACACCCCTTAACGTCTTCCTGGTTTCAAGGTAGCCGGTGATCAGGCCTTGCCAGCGGGCCTGCATTTCCTGCGAAACCCGGGCATAGCCGTATCCCGGCAAATCGACAAGGTAGAGGGCCTGGCCAACCAGAAAAAAGTTCAGGCTTTGAGTTTTCCCTGGTCGGGCGCTGACCTTGACCAGGGCCTTTCGATTGACCAGCCGGTTGATAAGGCTTGATTTCCCGACATTCGAACGGCCGGCAAAGGCAATTTCCGGGTATTCTACCGCAGGCAGATGCTCAAGCTGGAATACGCTTTTCAAAAAAACAATGTCTGCTAGATTAACCTGCGCCAGAAATCCCATCAGTTGGTCCGCGGAGCATAAAGATTGAAGATGCGGGGAGACTTAACCGCAAGGAGAACACCCCTTTTATCCCAACCAGCCATGAGTTGCAGCCCGACTTCCCGAGCGCAAAGTTTGATGAGGCTCATCAAATCACCTTGTTAAGCCCATATTCAATGATACCTTCAGCGCCGTTGCGAAGCAAGCGTGGAATAAGTTCACGCACCTGGTGTTCGGAAATTACCGTCTCAACCGAATACCAGTCTGAGTGATAAAGACTGGCAATGGTCGGGGCATTCAGGCTGGGCAGGATACCGATCACTGCGTCCAGTTTGTCGCTCGGCACGTTCATTTTCAGGCCGACCATCTTGTCGGCCTTGAGCGCCCCCTGCAGGAGCAGGATGATGTTTTCCATCTTTTCCCGCTTCCAGGCATCTTGCCAGGCTTTTTTATTGGCGATGAACTGGGTGTTGGAGGCCATCATTTCATGGATTATTGTCAAGCCGTGGGCGCGGATGGTGCTTTCGGTTTCGGTCACCTCGACGATGGCATCGGCCAGACCGGAAACCACCTTGGCCTCTGTGGCGCCCCAGGAAAACTCGATTTCCACATTGATCTTCTTCTCGGCAAAAAACTTCTTCGTATAATTCACCAGCTCGGTGGAAATTTTTTTGCCCTCCAAGTCCTCGAGACAACTGATTGCCGAGTCACCGGGAACGGCGACCACCCACCGCGTCGGCCGCTTGCTGACCTTGGAATAAATCAGGTCGGCCACCACCTGCACATCCGATTCATTCTCCAGAATCCAGTCCTTGCCGGTAATCCCCGCATCCAGAACTCCCTGTTCCACATAGCGGGACATCTCCTGGGCCCGGCAGATCGAGATGGCGAGTTCCGGATCATCAACCTCGGGGAAATAACTCCGCGAGGAAAGTTTTATCCGCCAGCCGGATTTTTCAAAAAGCTCGATTGTCGCCTTTTCAAGACTGCCCTTAGGAATCCCCAAACGTAACACACTCATTTGCCATATACCTCCCTGGGATCAAACACCAGATCATCTTTTTCCTGGAAACCATCCTCCGCAACCCGTCGATAAAAGCAACTGCGATGCCCGGTGTGGCAGGCGGCACCGCCAACCTGCTCGATTCGATAGACAACCGTGTCTTCGTCGCAATCCACCAGAATCTCCCGGATCAACTGCACATGCCCGGAGGATTCTCCCTTCAGCCACAGCTTGTTTCTCGATCGACTCCAATAATGGGCCTTGCCGGTCTCCAGGGTTTTGCGCCATGCCTCCTCGTTAATATAGGCCAGCATCAGCACTTCACCACTCTGCCCGTCCTGAACAATGGCCGGCAACAGGCCTTCGCCTTTGGCGAAATTCAGCTTTACCTCTATCGACGCCCCTTGGTCGACAGCGGCCGGCTCCTTTCCTGCATCAGAAATACCGGATGATGACATGAACTGGATCATGCATGACGTCCTGAATTTACAATATTCCTTAAGGTGCCGGCATCGGGCCTCATCCGCCGACATTTTTTCCTTGTATTTTTCGCAGATTAATTCCATACGACCAGAGCTATCGGCGGCCGCGCCCCTCTGCAATGAACCCACTGGGATATCATCATGAAAGGACGTGGCAACGACTCTAACAACTTTCCGACATGCTCCTTACGACCGGCAAGACCGACCCCGCCGTAACGCCGTAAGGACAGCCTCAAAAAAAGCGACAATAGCACAGATGCACCCAAATAACATTATTTTCAGTTGATTTATCCTGTTATAGATTTTAATAAAGGGGGCGCAAACCGTCGGCACAGCTTTTTTTCTCGCGGTTAATCCGCCGCTTGCCGATCATGCGGAACTGCCCCGACGATTAACCCCGCAACGCAAACGAACATGATTTTCATGACCAACCGGTGTACGGATGCACAACACCCCTCACAGGCACAGGAGAATTTAACGAAATGGGACCGATCAAACAAAACGATCATGTAACAGTCACCTATGAAGGAAGATTAGCCAATGGCGAGTTGTTCGATTCGACCGAAAACTCAGGTCCATTAACCTTCGAGATTGGGAGCAACACGGTTCTTCCCGCCTTTGAACAGGAACTTCTCGGCATGAAAACCGGCGAGCGGAAGGTAATCACCATTCTGCCGGAAGCAGCCTATGGGCTCAAGCAGTCGGATCTGATCCAGACGTTTGCCCGCCAGATATTCGGCAAGGAGATCGTTCCGCAACCAGGAATGGTTCTCGGCCTAAACCTCGACAAAAACGGCAAGACACACAAAGTCCCAGCCCTGGTCACCGCAGTAACGGAAGACCAGGTAACCGTTGATTTCAATCATCCCCTGGCAGGCCAGATCCTCACCTACACCGTCACCATCATGGACGTCACCGACAAAGAATCGACAGCGTAGAATCCTTGCGGCTCGACCGGCGAACGCGGTTGTCACTCAAAACTGAATTCCGCCGTGGCAAAAAGGTCGAGGCAAACATCAACCACCTGGGAATCGTACAAAATCCCCCGCTGCTCCCGGATCTGGCTCAAGGCCCGTTCCAGCCCGAGGGAAGGACGGTACGGACGGTGCGAGCCCATAGCCTCGACCACGTCGGCCACCGTGATAATCCGGGCTTCCAGGAGAATCTCTTCGCCGGCCAGACCGGCGGGATATCCGGAACCATTCATTTTTTCGTGATGCTGATGGACGATCTTGGCGATCGGCCAGGGAAAATCGATGGTGTTCAACAGATCGAAACCAACGCGGGGATGAGTTTTGATCAGATTGAACTCGATATCGGCCAGCAGGCTCGGCTTCGAAAGTATTTCCGCTGGCACATATATCTTACCAAGATCATGGACAAGGCCGGCCATGTAGACCCCGTCGACCGTTTCTGGCGGCAGGCCCATTTTTTCTGCTATCTTCTTGGCCAGATTGGCTACTCGCTTCTGATGACCGGCTGTATAGGGATCGCGCACCTCGACGGTTGAGGCCACCACCTTGACGGTCCCCTCCAACGCCGCCTGCAGTTTTTCGAGGTTGGCCTGCAACTCCACCCCGGCCAGATTTCGCTCTTCCCGAGTTCGCAGGGCGATCACCCCATAAGCGAGATCATTGGCCACCTCACGCAGCCGCTGCACCTCATAGTGATCAAAGGCGTCAACCTCCGCCGCATAGATGTTGAGCGTACCGAACACCTTACCTGCCCCGGCCATGGGCAGAGCAACAGAGGAAAGATAACCTCGCTTGAGCGCCTCCTCCCGCCAGGGAGACATCTCGGGATTCGTCCTGGTATCGGTATTAATGGCGGGTTCACCCGAACGAAAGGCCTGGCCGGTTGGCCCACGGCCGGTTTCCGTATCCCCCCAGGTCATCCGTACGTTCTCAAGATACACTTTCTCAATGCCTACCGCGGCAACGGTATTTATGTTTTTCGCCTCATCCTGTTCTGCGAATCCGACCCAGGCCATACTGTATTGGCCAACCTCAACGATAATCCGACAGATTTCTTTAATCAGATCGGTTTCGTCACTTGCCCTGACTACCGCATGGATGCAATCGCTGAGCATGGTCAGCTCCAGATTGATCTTGTTGACGGTTTCCTCAGCCTTCCGGCGGTACTCAACCTCTTCCTGCAGGGTTTTATAAGCCTTCTCCAGTTCAAGCCCGCGCTGCATCAGTTCCGAGGTCCGTTTTCTGACCTCTTCTTCCAGATGTTCTCTATACTGGCGATTCTCGCGCAACAGGTCGGCCCGCTCCAGTGCCCGCTTGACCGCGTATTCGAGCATGGCCATATCGTAAATCGGCTTGGTCAGGTAATCCCAGGCCCCGAGCTTCAAGGCCTTGATGGCATCACCAATGGTGCCCATGCCGGAAACCACGATCGCGGGCATTTCCGGTGCTTCCCTGGTGACGATGGACAGCACCTCAAGGCCGTCAACTTCAGGCATTCGCAGATCAAGCAGGACGAGATCCGGTTTTTCGTTCCGAAAAATTTCCAGACCACGACGGCCGTTTTCCGCCTGCAGAACCTTGAAACCGCTATCCTCCAGAAACGCCACGATGATTTCCCGGACAAAATCGTCGTCTTCTATGGTAAGTATTTTTGTTTCCGCCGCATTTCTCATGGGGTTGATATTCCTTTATCTGGAGCGACCGGCACCTTTACCTCGAGGGGTTTCACTACTCGACCTGACACGCCGCTACTGTCCCGCGTCAAAGGTAGTTTGATGATAAACCGCGCGCCCCGACCAGGTGCCGATTCAACATTCATGCTGCCCTGATGGGTCACCGTGACGATAAAATAGGCGACCGACAGACCGAGCCCGGTGCCCTCACCCGGCGGCTTGGTAGTAAAAAAAGGCTCAAAAACCCGACGGAGGCTCTTTTCTTCGATGCCCGGCCCGTTATCCTCAACCTCGATCCAAATCAAGTCGTTTTCCGATTCTAACCTTATCCGCAAGGTGATGCGGGGAGAATGGGCAGGCGAAGTTTTCTCCGAGTCGAACAGAACCTGCACCGCGTTTTTCAACAGGTTGACCAGCACCTGCTCCATCTCGGCAATAGAGCAAAAAACCTTGGGTATGTCGTCCTCATACTCTCGGATAATCTCAAGGCGGCTGAAATCAAACTGTTTAGCCAGGTCAGGGTGCAGACACACCAGATCAACGGCCCGGTCCACAAGGACGGCCAAATCTGTATATTCCTTGGTCGCCTCCCGGTCCCGGCTGAACTGCAGCATGTAGGAAACAATTCGGGCCGCCCGCTTGCCGGCCGCCTGGATTCCGTCCAGAAACCTGTTGATATCGCGCTGCTCCATATAGCGGCTAATTTTCTGCAGATCAACCCCGCAGGCCGTTGCCACCTCCACATTGATGGGCAGATCAGGCGACAAGCGCCGCGCCACGGTCTGGGCTCCCTGCATGATCCCGCCCAACGGATTGTTTATCTCATGGGCCATTCCCTCGACCAGACTGGCCACCGACATCAATTTTTCCGCCTGGATTGTCTCATCCTCGGCCTGAACCCGCTCGGTCACATCGTCAACCCGGATCACCGCCTCCTCAATTTCATTGCGACTCAATGGGTAGATGACAACATCGGCATAGCGGACCACGCCCCGGACAGGGCACCAGAGCCGTTCAATCTTCATCGGCTTCTTTTCCTGCATGGCCGCCTTGATTTCCGGCATCCGCTCGGCGAACATGGGCATGATTTCCTCAAGCCTTCTGCCGCGGGCCTTGGCAGAATCCAGCCCCACCACTTTTTCAGCCTCGCTGTTCCACTGGGTCACCCGCCCTTCCTTGTCAACGCCAATCAAGACCGAAGGCATGGCATCGATAACATTCTGCAGATAACGGCGCATCCCGGCCATTTCCTCAACAGCCTGCCGGCGTACGGTACTATCGACAAAGGTTATCACCGCCCCCTGAACCTGATCCTCCTCCATAATCGGTGTGCTGACATACTCCACCAGAAAACTGGTGCCACCCTTCCGCTGGAAGACGACATCCGAGGCCTGATGCACCTGGCCATCCCTGCAGGAGTCCGAAAGTCGGCTCACCGTCGAACCGGCACCGGCATCACCGACAACCTCGACCAGTGACTGACCGACCAGATCGTTTGCCTGCCAGCCGAGCATCGTTGCCGCTGCCGGATTCACAAAAGTAATAACGCCATGCTGATCGATGCCGCAGATTCCATTGGCCGCGGCATGCAGAATCTGCTCCTGCTGATGCTTCAACAGTACGAGCGACTCTTCGGCCCGACGCCGCTCTGCGGTGTGGCGCCGCATGCCCAAAAAACTCGCCAGAATACCGAAAATGCCCAGAAGCCACCAGAGGCCGTGCCCTACCCAAAGAGAACTCACATGGTTCCGCAGGGCGCTCCCCAGAGGAGCGAGCGGCACCAGTACATTGATGCCCCCCCGGATATCACCTGTCTTGAACCCTTGTCCGGCATGGCATTGCAGACATTCCACATCAACCGGGAACGGCCGCAAGAGACGGACGTATTCCTGCCCATCCTGCTCAACAAAGGCCGAGGCTTCGGGCGCGCCGCGGGCAAAGCTTTCCAGGGCCTTTCGTTCCCAGTCATCAGCCGCATTATCGAGATCCAGCGGCGAAAGACTCACGACATGCCCCTGACTGAAAAGAGCCTGGTGGGCCATGGCGTTCACCTGGCGCGTCATAACTTCATGGTTGATCAGTGTCAGGAGTACACCAGCCGGCGTGTGCACCTCTCGATCCGACCTCCCGGCCAGATAGGGATTCGGCGCGGTATCCCCGGCAACTGGCGCATAGACCCCGCCATGCATGGCATTCCAGCGGCGATAGCTTATCTCACTCTCGATATGAGTCCGAGCGACGTTCAGGGCGATCTCACGGGTTTCCTGCTTAAATAGAGACAGGTTCCAGATCAAAGAGGTGATGATGGCGCCGGACCAGCCCAGAGCCTGCACAATTGTGTAGATTCCAAGACGGCTTGGCGGCGTTGTCGAACGGTTGTTCGTTTTCACGCGACTTTCTCGTTTGTAGTGGTCGAAAGCGGTCTCACCGCGGGGCCCGCGCTGCACCGAGGCCCATCATAAACCAACCGGCCGCCACTCCGCACCCTAAAAGTAGACGCAAGCTCCGAGCAATGCCTGCACAGATAGTCGATCGACTCCCCGCTGGACAGGCGATTAAACCGGCTGGAAGCGTGGAAGCAGCATTCACACAAAATGATCAAAGCCCTGATAGCTGATTTCCCGGCGCTGCTCGCCACCGTCTTGATCCCGACTACAGAGTACCACGCCATGCCTGCTCCTGATCCGGCCAATGGCATGAATCTGCCTGCCGGTCTGCGCCAGGACCAATTGCGGCAGGATGGCGGCGGCCGCAACTGGCG
>MGTE01000078.1:2950-9885 GCA_001799275.1 Deltaproteobacteria bacterium RIFOXYD12_FULL_57_12 | reverse complement strand
AAAACGCCGCGGCCATGGCAAGTTTTTCAGTACCCGGCAACTGTTCGGCAACCACCTCGGCACCCACACCGCTCTCCGTGCACAGATGGGCAAGATCCGTGGCCAGGCCGTCGGAGATATCCAGCATGGCATGGACCAGACCGCTGGCCGCCAACACCCGGCCCATGGCGACCTGGACCTCCGGGTCAAGATGGGCCTTGAGCAGTTCCGCCCACTCCGCCGCATCCGTTGCCACCCCACGTCGGCAGAGTTCCAGACCGGCGGCGGCCAGACCAAGCGAGCCGCTGACCCAGACCGTGTCGCCATCCCGGGCGCCGGCCCGGTACAGAACCAGACCCGCCTCCGCCTCGCCGATCACCGTGACATTGAACATTGCCGCACTGCCGCTACGCACCGTATCGCCGCCCACCAGCAGCATGCCGTGCTCCCGGAGCACCGCGTTGAAACCGGCCAGAAAATCATCGAACCACGCATCCGGCAAACCGGCGGGCAGCGCCACGCTCAACAGGGCAAAAAGCGGCCGGCCGCCCATTGCCGCGATATCGCTGATATTGACGGCCGCAGCCTTGCGGCCGAGCAGTCGCGGCGAATGCCAGGCGCGGTCGAAATGCACCGCCTCCACCAGGGCATCGGTGGTCAGCAGCCAGACCTTGTCGCCCGGAGGATCCTGCCGGATCACCGCGCAGTCATCACCAATGCCTGCCAGCAGATTCCGGCTATCCCCACTGCCGACCATCTTCCGGATAGCTGCAATAATGTCGCGTTCCGTACGCTCACTCATGATCGATATCTCTCAGGGCAGACGGCTGCTGCTCACTTCACCAGCCGGAGCGGCGTCTTCCTGCCATCGGTCGGACTGCCGGTCGGCGCCGCCGGCCGGAACTCCCCAAAATCGACCGCCTTGACAAACCTTGCCGCCCCATCCATGGTAAATATCTCCATGCCGGTCAGTTGCGCGGTCCTGAGAATCCACGCCACCTTCTGGATGGGGACGGTCAGAAACTGCAGGGTAACAAACCACCATTCATCACGTTTGGTGTCATCCCGCACGATGTCGGTCACCAGGGCATAGGCTAGCATCCGGGGATCCTTGGCCGCCACCAGCACGATATCGCCCACCACGGTCGCATCCTTGAACTTGACAATCTTCTTTAACTCCTTGACCACGTTTTCCATGATCGCCCCCCTGGCGAAATTTACTGATGTCGGTCCAGCCGGCGGTACTGGATGGCCTCGGCAACATGGTTGACTGTGATATTTTCTTTCTCGTCCAGATCGGCGATGGTCCGCCCGATCTTCAAGATACGATGATAGGAGCGGGCCGAAAGTCCCAGACGCTCCACGGCGTTCTCAATGAGCTTAAACGATTCCTGGTCAAGAGCGCAGTATTTCCTAATGTCTTTCGGCCCCATCTGGCCGTTACAGTAAATTTTTTTCCGGCGTTGAAAACGCTGCCGTTGCACCTGCCGGGCGCGGTCGACTCGTTTCTTGATCTCGGCCGACGACTCGCCGCTGCGGTCGGCGGCCATATCCTGAAACCGCACCGCCGGCACCTCCAGATGCAAATCGATTCGATCGAGGAGCGGCCCGGACAGTTTGCTGCCATACCGCTGGATCTGGACCGGCGTGCAGGTGCAGTTGTGCCGGACATCGCCCAGGAAACCGCATGGGCAGGGATTAAGCGCGGCCACCAGAAGAAAACTGGCCGGAAAGGTCAGGGAATGGGCGGCCCGCGCAATGGTGACCATGCCGTCTTCCAGGGGCTGACGCAGAACCTCAAGCACGTTCTTCTTGAACTCCGGCGCCTCATCCAAAAACAGGACACCGTTATGGGCTAGGGAAACCTCACCCGGCCGGGGTATCGTGCCGCCGCCGATCAGACCGGCGTCCGAGATGGTGTGGTGCGGGGGACGAAAGGGCCGGGTAGTCATGAGCGCCTTTTCCTCCGGCAGCAGTCCCATGACGCTGTAAATCTTGGTGGTTTCCAGTGCTTCGTCAAAAGACATATCCGGCAGGATGGTGGGCAGTCGCCTGGCAAGCATGGTCTTGCCGGAACCGGGCGGGCCTTTCATCAGGACATTGTGGCCGCCGGCCGCGGCGATCTCCAGAGCCCGCTTCACATGTTCCTGCCCTTTGACCTCGCTGAAATCGATCTCATAAACCGTGTCGTTCCGGAAAATAGCCTCCACATCGACCACGGTCGGTGCCACGTCGATAATGCCGGCTAAAAACTCCACGGCCTGATGAAGACTCTGGATGCCGATCACCTTGATGCCGGCTGCCACGGCTGCTTCGCCGCTGTTGGCGGCCGGCACCAGAATGCCGGTGAGTCCGGCCTTCCTGGCCGAGAGCGCCATGGGCAGAATGCCACGGCTCGGCCGAACCGCCCCGTCCAGGGAAAGCTCGCCCACCACCACATACCGGTCGAGCACGGTACTGGTCAGAATGCCGGCCGCCGCCAGTATCCCCAAGGCCATGGGCAGATCATAGCCGGTCCCCTCTTTCTTGACATCGGCCGGCGCCAGGTTCACGGTTATCCGCCGATTTGGAAAATCGTAGCCGCTGTTCTTGATGGCGGCCTTTACCCGGTCCTTGCTCTCGCGCACCGCCCCTTCCGGCAGCCCCACCGTGGAAAAGGCCGGCAGCCCGTGGGCAATGTCAACCTCCACCTCCACCAGCAGGCCGTCAACGCCGGTTACTGCTCCGCTCAAAACTTTTGCCAGCATGCAACGCCCCTCATCAAGAAAATTTCCAGACGGTTACACAAGGGTAGCCCCGCATCATTTCCTATAACGCGTCGCCATGGCCGGAGTATAGACGCCGCCCGCCTCCTGGTAGATAGAGAAAGGCGGCAGGAGTTTCATCTCTACGCCACCGCCTTTAACCGCCTCCAGCAGGACCAGTTTCCCCTCACCGCCGGGATAGCTGTGGATGCTCTGCAGCCGCTTCGGCTCCAGCCCGTGATTTTTCATGGTAAAGATCAGACCAGGCAGGCGGGAGGCCGGATAGATGAACACCGCCCGGCCGCGGTTCCGCAAGGCAAAGGCCGCGGCCCTGGCCACCGCCGGCAGATCAGCCTGCAATTCGTGTCTGGCCAGGGCCTGAACCGCATCGGTACTGACCCGGCCGTCCGCGGGATTCCGGTACGGCGGGTTGCAGAATACCCAGTCGAAAGAACCGGCCGCCACCTGCTCGCGGATCAGGCCGAAGTCACCGGTGATAACGGAAAATCGGTCGCTGAAGCCGTTGATCTCGGCATTCAGGCGGCTGAGGTCAGCCAGTTCCGGCTGCAGTTCCAGGGCGGTGATTCGCACTTCCGGCCAGCGATAGGCCAGAATCAGCGAAACAATCCCGCAGCCGGCCCCCAGATCCAGTATCCGGTCGCCAGGCCGCGGTGCGCTGAAATGGCCCAACAGCACCGCATCCACAGAGAAACGGTAGCCAGCGCGCGGCTGCCAGCACCGGAGTGCTCCGTCAAACAGGCTGTCCTCGGTATATCCCTGGCCCGCTTCAGCGCTCACCCCGTCAAATCCGCACCTCTTCTCCTGGAACGAATTTGTTCATCACTAGACCGGTCAGGACCTTTGGATAGAAATAGGTGGACTTGTGCGGCATGATCAACTTCTCGTCCGCCACCCGTTTCACCTGGGAAACCTGGGTGTTGTTCATCAGAAACAGCAAAGGAGCGCCATTTTTTTCAGCAAAGCTCTCCTTGACCGCCACATCGAGCGCCTCGTCCGGATCACTGAAATAGCGGACCAGATTTTCATGTTCGCAGCGTTCATGGTCAAGCCCCAGCAACCTGCCGATCACCAGATCGGAAAGCACCACCACATCCAGGTCCCGCAAGGCCGCCGGCCGTTTAAGCGACTTATCGCAGGCAAGGTCCGCCTGCAGCGCCAGCAGGAAACAACGGTCCTCCGCGGCATGATAGAGGCCGAACACCTTCTGGCGGCCGGCCGCCTCCGCCATTCTGGCCAGCACCTCGTCGACCAGCGCCTCCCGGCTACCGCCCTTAATCTCCTCCAGGGCAAAACAAACCCCCAGCCTGACAGCCAGGTCATCCATGCTCGCCTGCGGCAGAATATCGCCCGGCAGCCGCACCAGACGATGGGTCGGCAGTACCGAAAGACCTGGATCTTCCATGGGGCAGAGATACATCATTGTTTGATTAAAGGGGCTGGTTTCAGGCAGTTCGCCGTTTCTCTCTCTAAGCAGCCGCCGATAGTTGAGCGCCGTGTTGTAACGATGATGACCGTCGGCGATATAGAGAGGCTTGTCGCGAAACAGCTGACTGACCCGGGCCAGCACCTGCGGATCTGTAATGGCCCAGACCGTGTGCAAAGCGCCGTCCGCATCCTGCACCGTGTAGAGCGGCTGCGCCGGCCTGGCCGCCTCCAGACTTGCCATGATCTCGTTTTTCGCATCGGGGTAGATCGAAAAAATCTGGCTGAACTGGGCCTGGCAGACGTCCATCAGCCGGAGCCGGTCCGCCGCCACCGTGGCAAAGATCTCCTCGTGCGGTTTAACGATCCCCTCGTCAAACTCAGCCAGCCGCACCAGGGCAACCAGCCCCTTCCGGGTCAGCCGTCGGCCCGAAGGCAGGGAATACTCGGTAAAATAGAGATAGATCGCCGGCTCGGTGTCGCGGCGCAGAATCTCCTCTGCCTGCCATTTTTCGAAAAAATCCCGGGCCCGCTCGTAACGGGTCGCCGTATCTTCGGAAAAACCGGGCTCCTTGCTGATATCGAGCTGGATCATGTTGTAGGGGTTCCTGTTCAGGAAGACCGCCTGTTTCTTGGCGTCAATGACATCGTAGGGCGGGGTGACCACCTCCTCGAGTTTACCGATTTTCTCAAGATTATATCGAAGCCCGCGAAAGGGGGCGATAAAGGCCATGCTGTTTTTCTCCTTAGTACCTTAGAAATAATTTCTGCGCGTTTTTGGCAGAAAATTATTACGTGAAGGTACTTATCCCGTTTATCGGGGTTAGAATTATGGTATAAGAAACAAGTTGGCTGAAACCTATTCAAAAAGTTTTTTGTTTTCAAGCTTCCTTTTGCGCTCCCCGGAAAAATATACGGAGGTCTTATGTTTGAAATATTCGTAAAAACCCATTTTTCAGCCGGCCATCACCTGCGCAACTATCCCGGTAACTGCGAAAAACCCCACGGCCACAACTGGCAGGTTAAAGTAACCGTTCGCGCCACCGCCCTGGACGAACTCGGCATGGGCATCGATTTCCGGCGGATCAAGACATCGCTCAATCAGGTCCTGGACACCTTGGACCATCGGGATCTCAACGAGCATCCCGAGTTCATCGCCAAGAATCCCTCGTCGGAAAACATCGCGGTCTTCATCTACGATACCCTGAAGCAGGAACTCAAGACCGACCGCTACCATCTGCACAGCGTCACGGTCGGCGAAACCGACAATACCGGAACCACCTATTTTGGCGCCTGAGCAGTCCCTTCTTATTTCCGAACTCTTTTACAGCATCCAGGGGGAGTCGTCTTTCAGCGGCCTAGCCTGTGTCTTTTTCCGGCTGGCCGGCTGCAATCTGCGCTGCGCGTTCTGCGACGCCCGCTATACGTACGAAGAACCTGGCCACGACCTGCCGCTTGCCGAATTTTTTTTATTTGCCGACCGCTATCCCGGCGCCCTTGTGGAAATCACCGGCGGCGAGCCACTTCTCCAGGAAAACGTCTACCCGCTGCTGAGCGGACTGCTGGCCACTGGCCGCACCGTACTCCTGGAGACCAACGGCAGTGTCAGTCTGGCCCGGGTGCCGGCTGAAGTGATCAAGATCATGGACCTGAAATGTCCGGAGAGCGGCATGCACGACCGGATGCTTCTTGACAATTTCCAGTATCTTGCCGCCAGCGACGAAATAAAATTCGTGATCAGCTCTCGCGAGGACTATGACTGGGCCGTGCGGATGATTAAAGAGCACGACTTGGCCCGCCTGACAAAACTGCTTTTTTCACCCAACAAGGCCCGGCTGCGGCCTGCCCTGCTGGCGGACTGGCTCCTCGCGGACCAAATGCCGGTCCGACTGCAGTTGCAACTCCACACCCTGCTCTGGCCAGACCGCAGCCGCGGCGCCTGAAAAGGCCGCGAGTCAAAAAAGGCGGCCCGTAAGATGTCAGATAATTTTCTGCCGACAAACAACGAAGAGATGCAGGCCCGCGGCTGGGAGGCGGTGGACGTCATCCTGGTCACCGGCGACGCCTATGTGGACCATCCATCCTTCGGGGTGGCCTTAATCGGCCGCTGGCTGGAACACAACGGCCTGCGGGTGGCGATCCTGGCCCAGCCCCGCTATCATGACCCGCAAGAGTTCAGAAAATTCGGCCGGCCCCGGCTCTTCTTCGGGATAACCGCCGGCAACCTGGATTCCATCGTGGCCAACTATACCGGCAATGCCAAGGTCCGTGATGTTGACAATTTCTCGCCGGCCGGTAACCCCTATTTCGGCGCAGAACAAAACAAGAACGAGCGCCGACGGCCGGACCGGGCGACTATTCTCTACGCCAATCTGGCCCGCCAGGCATTTCCCGGCGTTACCGTTATCCTCGGCGGCCTGGAGGCCTCGCTGCGGCGCTTTGTGCACTACGACTACCAGCAAGAACGACTGCGCGCCTCAATGCTCACCGATGCCAAGGCCGACCTCCTGGTGTACGGCATGGGCGAACGGGCCGTGCTCGAAATCGCCGGTCGGCTGGCAAGCGGAAAAAGCCTGACCGGCATCGCCGGCACCTGCGCCCGGCTTACCGACGCCGAGATGGCGGCAATGGATTTTCCCGACCCCCCCCTCACCCTGCCCTCGTGGGACGAAATCAAAAACAATCCAGAAAAATTCATGACCGCGGAGTTGGCACTGGATGGTCACAGCCGCGCCCTGGCTATAAAACCGGTACGGCAGCGGCAACAGG
>MGTE01000078.1:1353-2933 GCA_001799275.1 Deltaproteobacteria bacterium RIFOXYD12_FULL_57_12 | reverse complement strand
CAACCGGCCGCCGCACCGTTAACCACCGCGGAACTGGACGCGCTCGCCGAACTGCCCTTTGCCCATGGTCCGCATCCCACAGCCGACGACATCCCGGCCTGGAGCATGATCCGCCATTCGATCACCATTGTCCGCGGCTGCTACGGCAACTGTTCCTACTGCGCCATCACTCGCCACCAGGGGCCGCTCGTTGTCAGCCGCAGCCGTGAGTCCATTCTGAATGAAATCCACCGGCTCGCGGCACGTAAGGATTTCCAGGGCACGATCAGCGATGTTGGCGGCCCGACCGCCAACATGTACGGGACCTCCTGCGGCAGCAAGAAGACCTGCGCCAGACACGACTGCTTATATCCGGATGTCTGTCCGAAACTGGTCATCAACGAGGAGGCCTTTCTTGGCCTGCTGACCGAGGCCGCAACGATTGCCGGCGTCAAGCACCTGTTCGTCTCCTCAGGGGTGCGCATGGAACTGCTCCTGCGCACCCCGAAGCTGCTGGCCAGAATTCTTAACCATCACACGCCGGGAATATTGAAAATCGCGCCGGAACACACCTCCCCGGAGGTGTTGCGGCTCATGCACAAGCACCGGCCCGAGCTGCTGCCGCGATTCTTAAACTTCTGCCGGGAACTGGCCGCTGGCCTTGGCCGGGAGGTTCAGTTCAGCCCCTACTTCATCTCGGCCCATCCCGGCTGCAGCCAACTCGACATGGAACAACTGGCAGGCACGGCAACAAAACTCAAACTGCCGGTCCGCCAATTCCAGGATTTCACCCCGACGCCAGGAACGCTGTCGTCCGCCATGTATGTCACTGGACTTGATCGGGACACTCTGAAAAAAATCTTTGTGCCGCGCCGAACTGGCGAGCGAAGACAGCAACGGGCCATCCTCGAAAAAATTTCCCCTGGCAAAAAATAAAATTTTATGATCCGCTGGAAGCCGACTCCTGGCCAGGCAGATCTGAGCGAAAAGCTGCTCGGATGCGGGCTAAATTAAATAAGGATTGACCGGGTCCGGTTGCGAGGTGACTTTTTGGCTGAACAAACAAAAAAAATGCTGCTGGCCGTTGACGTGGGCAACTCTCATACCGTCTGCGGGGTGTTCCGGGAAGCGGAACTGCTCTGGCACTGGCGGCTGAAGACCGACCGCAAGAAAACCGCCGACGAGCTGGCCGCCTGTTTTCACACCTTTCTGACCATGCAGGGCCTGAGCTTCAAGGAGATCGGCGCCGCTATTTTAGCCAGTGTCGTGCCCACCCAGTTGATGGCCTGGCGGGATTTCACCCGCAATGCCGGCTGGCCCCTGGTGACGGTGGACAACCTAATCAAGACGGCCGGCATGCGGATCAAGACCGACCACCCGGCCGAGGTGGGCGCCGACCGCATCGTCAATGCGGTGGCTGCCTTTGCCCGCTACCGCCAGGCGGTGATCGTCGTCGATTTCGGTACAGCCATCACCTTTGACTGCGTCTCCGCGGCCAACGAATATCTGGGCGGCGTTATTGTGCCCGGCATCGCCATCTCGCTGGACGCCCTGGCCAGCCGGACCGCCAAGTTGCCGCCGGTGGACATTTCTACTCCGCC
>MGTE01000078.1:724-1328 GCA_001799275.1 Deltaproteobacteria bacterium RIFOXYD12_FULL_57_12 | reverse complement strand
ACCAACACGGTAGATGCCATCAAGAGCGGCCTGCTCTTTGGCTACGGCGCCCTGGTCGACGGCATAATCAGCCGGCTGCGCAAAGAATATCTGCCTGACAAGCCGATCGTCATCGCCACCGGCGGCATGGCCGCACTCATCGCGCCTTATACCGAAACCATCGTTCAGGTCGAGCCCATGCTCACCCTGGAAGGCTTGCGACTGCTCTATGACGAAAATACCGGCACCATCTGATCCGCTACCTGCGCAGATTCTGGCGCCACCGCTGATGAAAGGCGACACCATCGGCCTGGTGATGCCGGCCGGCCCGGTGCAGAACGAGGAACATTTCGTGGCCGGCGTGCGACTCCTCAGGGAGATGGGATTCGCCGTCAAATTCGGCCAGGATGTTCCTGACAGAAAAACCGGCTACCTGGCTGGCGATGATGCCGAACGCGCCCGGGAAGTCCATGAACTGTGGGCCGACCCCGAGGTCAAGGCGCTGCTCGCCGTACGCGGCGGCTACGGCTGCCTGCGGACGGTGGAGTTGCTGGACATGGAACTTATCCGGCAACACCCCAAGCTGTTCATCGGCTTCAGCGACGTAAGCGTCCTGCTTGCCGCC
>MGTE01000078.1:368-433 GCA_001799275.1 Deltaproteobacteria bacterium RIFOXYD12_FULL_57_12 | reverse complement strand
TCCTTCGAGGACGAGTGCGAGGTCTACCTCGTGGCCACCCAGCCCACTGCCGACATCATCTGGGT
>MGTE01000078.1:0-147 GCA_001799275.1 Deltaproteobacteria bacterium RIFOXYD12_FULL_57_12 | reverse complement strand
CATGGGGCTCCGGCACATCGGAGGGGGGCACCGAGCACGGCATCACACAGGGCTACAATGCCATCGTGAACCATTTACCCAGGGACAACCAGCCGAACCGCATCCGGCCCGACGCCCAGCTCGTGATCATCTACGTGTCGGATGAGC
>MGTE01000077.1:20299-45160 GCA_001799275.1 Deltaproteobacteria bacterium RIFOXYD12_FULL_57_12 | reverse complement strand
TATGTTAAGTTTTTCGCAAGTCAGAAAGTTGAGCTTCCACAAAGCGCTGATAGTTCTTGACCGCATCCCCCAGCCGCTTGCCGAAAGAGGCCAGCAGGCCGGTATCAAGCCAGCCCGGCTTTTGGTGTTTGCCGATAAATGCGGCATAACTGCTCCAGGGATAATCAGCCGGCGTGGCAACCAGCTTGACGCGCACCGGATTAAGATGGATGTATCGGGAAAGCTGAACCAGGTATGCATCGGCATCAACCAGGATGGACTTGAACTGGGCAAGGGCCTCCCGGCCGGCCTCGTTATCCTTGGCAAGACGCACGCCGTTGTGCACGGAAAAGCCGGAATTGTGCTTCCAGGTCAGAAGGTTCTTGATCAGGCCATCATCGATCTTCCCTTCCCTTTTGAGCATCTTCAGGACATTGGCCCGGAACATTTCAGCCAGTGGCTTGATATCGATTTTCGGCATCACATAAAAAACACCGTTTTCCCGAAACAACCCGTCCGCGAGCAGCACATGAATATGGGGATGCCAGCGGGCATAGTCGCCAAAGGTCTGGATGGCCATGACCGCGCCCAGGGTGCCGGTTTTAAAACCGGTTGCGGTACGGAAAAAACGAAGCGGGCTCTTGTTGACACACTGGCACAGTTTGCCCAAAAGTTTGCGATCATACTTGAAAAACGTACGCAGGATAATCGGGATGCTGAAGACGTATTGCCGGTGCGGTACAGGGTAAAGCAGGTTTTCGCGCAGGTGAAGGCCGAACTGCACGACCTTCTTCGAGTGACAACTGGGACAGAACCAGCGGCCCCGGCAACTGAAGGCAAGCAGGTATTCGTGCAGACAAGCAGGGCACCGGACCCGGGCAAATCCATCCGCGAGGTCGCCGCATTTCAGAAAGCCCCGCACCACCCCCGGGATGACCGGGCGCATGAATCCATACTCCCTGATAAAGCAGGCTTCGTACTGCTCCTGGAAATCGTCAAAATGGTCATGAAGCAGGTGCCATATCGGGGAGGACTTTGGCTCTCTCGGGTGATAAACCGCTGCCGAATCCGTCCAATGCACTGGAAAACCCCACAAAGTTTTCCCTGCTCGCCCTCATATTGATTGCCCTCAAATATATGTTATCGACTGCGCACTCCCCTTTCTCAAGCGAAAAATCTCGATTATGTTATTTCCCGACCTGCCACACTGCCTGGAAAAATTGCAACCGGCGGGGTACGCTCGGCGGACGTCTTTTCCTATCCCTTCCCAACTGCTCAATGATTCGCTCTTCAAATCCGAAACCGCAGATATGGGCCAACGGCATCACGGCCGCACCCGCTGCTGCGCAGGACGCATTCGCCGATGGCAAAGGCGGCTGATCTATGGTAGGATTCCTCCCCCTGACACAGAAATATTTTAACAACATTACCGGCCGCGTTGCGGCTTTTTTTCGATGGCCCCCTCATTGCTCAAAAACAACCACAAAAATATCGGCATCGTCGGCGTCCCGCCCCTGGCGGTTATCCGGGAACTCAACGACCGCCGGGTCAAGATTCACGACCTGGATACGCCGCTGGTCAAAGCCGCTATCGAGACCACCACCCCCTTTATTCCGGAGGTCTACTGCGCCATCCTCCGCACCGTGGTGCTGAACGCCTTACATCTAGCACTCGACGCCATCTACATCGACATCGGACCTGGCAAGTGCGACTGTGCCATGCATGTGGCGACCATCCTGGCCGACACCCTGGATGTGCCGATCATCCCCACCAGAAACGAGGACAGGCACCGATTCGGCAATCCGCTCTGCGAAAGCGGCCTGCCCTTGCTCGAAAAATTTCTTCAAATTACCAAGGGCGTGCAATCAGCCCGGCCGCCGGCCAACCCACCGGTACCCGCCACGCCAACCGCCGGCTTCTGGGGAGTGCCGCCCCGGGACTTCTCCATTCTGGAACTGTTCCCGGACACCACCCATATCTACGGCTGGACCCGCTGCATGGAAAACAAAACCCCGGCGGCCGTGGAGCTCGAGGCATACTGCAACCCCGCCGTACCCACGATCTTCTACGCACAATCGTTCTGCGCCAAGACCGCGCTCGCCAAGCACCTGGCCAGACAGCATCCGCACGGCCTCTACCTGGACTGCGATCTCCAGGCCGGCAGCAGCGCCAAGGCGAAAATCCAGGCATTTCTTGAACTGGCCGGGGTGTTCGCATGATCCTGGGCGACTTTGGCACATCCTACAGCAAACTCCTGGATCTGAACGATCCCGAGCCACGACCGGTCGTCATCCGCAGCAAGGAGCTCACCGCGGCCCACCGGGTAACGGTGGGCACCGGCCATAATGGCAAACGGTTTACCGCCTGTTACATCAACGAGCTGATTGCCTTGGCCCGGGGCGGCGCCGTCTTGATCCCGGATGCCGAATACGTCCTGCTCGACTGCGGCAGCCGCGACATCAAATTCATCAAGTACGCCAACGGCCGCCTGGCCGACATGGGCTGGAACAGTGAATGCGGCGCCTCCATGGGTTTTACCATCGAACTGCTGGCCCGCTACTATGACCTTGATTATCAGGAACTGCCAGTGCCGGAGCGCCCCTTTTCCGTGACCTGCGGGGTGCTGGGCATGAGCCGCATCTTCGACGCGGTGGTGGCCGGCGACTCGGAGGCCGTGGCCGTGGCCCGCTTTGTCAAGGGCATTGCGCTCAACGCCTATCGCTTTGCCGGCTCCCCCTCGACGCTCTACCTGTCGGGCGGCCTCTGCGACAACCCCCTGTTCGTAAATAGCTTCCCCTGCCGGGTGGTGCCTCTGGGCCGTTTTGTCCTGCTCGAAGGACTCAAAATAACGGCCACCCAGTTGCGGGCCAGGGGGCTGCTCGTCGAGGAATAAGTCATGCCGGTTGCGCCGCCTGCCGTCCAGCCTGTTTTCACCTGCCGCTCCGTCTCCTGGCAGCAGAGCCTCCCAGCCCTGCTCGAAGCAACCGGTCTGCGAGACCGCCTTCTTAGCGCCCCCCGCATCCTCATCAAGCCGAATCTGGTCGAGGCGCTGGTGCCGCCGATCACGACGCCGGTGGCCCTGATCGCCGCCCTGGTGGACTATGTGCGCGGCTGCGCGCCGACGACCGCGGAGATCATCGTCGGCGAAGGCAGCGGCGCACGCGCCTACGACACCCAGCACTGTTTCCAGGCCCTGGGCTACGAGGAGATGGCAGCGGGAAAAAACATCAGCCTGGTTGACCTGAATCTGGAACCGCTTGTCCGGAAATCGCAAAAAAACTGTCACCGGTGGCCGGTCATGCACCTGCCCCGTCTGGTCTTTGAGAGCTTCCTGATCTCGGTGCCGGTGCTCAAGGCCCACACCCTGGCTGAAGTCACCCTGACCATGAAAAATATGATGGGCCTTGCGCCGCCGGCCCACTTTCAGAAAGGCGGCCACTGGAAAAAGGCGGCCTTCCACGACCGCATCCAGGAGGCGATCTTCGATCTCAACCGCTACCGAACCCCGGACTTCACGGTGCTTGACGCCACGGTCGGCATGCCGGAGGCCCATCTGTGGGGTCCGACCTGCAACCCACCGGTCAACCGGCTGGCGGCCGGCTTTGATCCGGTGGCCATGGATGCCTACGGCGCCATGCTGCTCAAACGCGACTGGCGCCGCATCGAGCATATCCGCCTGGCCCACGGCTGCCTGGGCCTGGCCGAGCCCCTTGTACTCCGGGAGGTCTGACCGGCCGGAACCGCGCCCTGGCGATCCCATCGTCCTTGCATAAAAAAGCGAATATCGAACGCCGCTTCCGCCATCCCTGGCTCCCGCGGCATTAGCCCATCCATGGGCGTCAAGGAATTTCGAATGATGAAGTTTTATCCACGCCGCTAAACGACGATGGTATTCAGATAAAAAAACGGCCGACCCTGGGCAGGTCGGCCGTTTTTTTCCAGGAAGATCGGAGTGAATGATCAGCGTCCGTAGCTGTGCAACCCGGAAAGCAAAAAGTTGACCCCGTAATAGGTGAAGACCACCGCCAGAAAGCCGACCACTGCCAGCCAGGCGATCCGCTTGCCTCCCCAGCCGCGGGTAAAACGGGCATGCAGGGCCGAGGCGTAAACGAACCAGGTGATCAGCGACCAGGTTTCCTTGGGGTCCCAGCTCCAGTAAGTACCCCAGGCGGAGTTGGCCCAGACCGCGCCGGTGATGATGCCGGCGGAAAGCCACAGGAAACCGAAGAGGATTGTCTTATGGGTGATGTCGTCGATCACCCGCAAGTCGGGCAGGGAATCCCAGAGAGCGGAACCGCTACGATCACCCTGGCGCGCCTTCAGGAGATACATGATCCCGAAGCCGCAGGCCACGGCAAAGGCGGCATAGCCGATGAAACAGGTGATAACGTGGGCAATCAGCCAGTTGCTCTGCAGGGCCGGGACCAGCGGGTTGATCCGGTCGCTGATCTCGTTGCCAAAGGAGGCATAGGCCATGCTGAAAAAGGCAAAGGGCATGGCAAAGGCGCCAAACAACCGATTCCGCAGCTTGAACTCGATGAACAGATAGATAACGGCAATCGTCCAGGAAAAGAAAACCAGGGATTCGTACATGTTAGATAAAGGCGCGTGGCCGATGCCCATCTGGTAGGACTCGATCCAACGCAGCCCAATGCCGGCGGTCTGCAGCAGGACGCCGAGCACGGTGGCCAGGGTGGCCACGAGCCCCAGTTTGCCGGCCCGGAAGATGAATACGGCCAGATAGAGGGCCACGGCCCCCAGATAGGCAAAGGTGGTCAGACCTAGGAGTTGAGAACTATTCATGGCGGTTACCTGCTTGGTTTAACGTGTCAATCTGTTTGAACTCCTCAGCCAGCGCCTCAAACGTATTTTCAAAGCCCACCTTGTTCTTGTTGCTGGAGCCGGCGAGCAGAATCCTGGTCTTTCCCCCAACGCCGCTCACATACACCCAGAGCCGCCGGTGCGAGAGGAAGAAGGTGATCAGCAGCCCCAACAGCATCAACAGGCAGCCAATATAGACATACCAGACGCCGGGGTCCTTTGCAACCTGCAGACCGGTTGCAAAAAACTGTTTTGCGGAGACGAGATAGGTGGCCTCTGGCCTTTCAACCGCGGCGGAACCGCCGCTGTTGAGCCAGAACTGGGAGGGCACCCCCTTGTTATCCGAAAACCACAACTTCACGCGGTATTCGCCAAACTGGTTGGGAGGTTGGTAGTTGACAATACCGACGATCACCCCGGCCTCGGGCCAGTTCGCCTGACGGCCAGGCGCCAGGCGCAATGTGTGCTGCGCACCGGTTACCTTATTCTGGATCGTGACCAGGTATTCGTCATAGGCCTGATAACTGGCCTGATAAAAAGTAATTCCCTTGTAATCCAAAGGGTCGTTGACCACGATCGACTTCTTCAAAACCTCCTGGCCGTTGTCAAGAATGGTCAGATCGGAACGGTATTCCTTGGGCGCGCCATTGGCGTAGTAAGACAGATCAAAACGGTCGCAGCGCACCTGAAAACCCAAAGGGATCTCCCTGGTGCTGCCGGTTTCGAAAACCCGATCCGTGACGCCGCCCGCCTCCGGGACATAGACGCTGGCCTTATACCCGAAGACCGAACCGATAATGGCGCCGGCAAAAATGATCAAAATGCTGATATGGACCACATAGACCCCCAGCCGCACCCAGGCACCTTTCTGGGAGAAAAACATAAGGCCGTCGCCCGCTGCTCTCAGCCGCGGCTTCCAACCCGCCTTGCCCATGAGCTGTTCGACCCGGGCCGCGGCCTCGTCCATGGTTAAACCAACGGTCAGTTCGTGGCGGGGAGTCATCTTGGCAAGCCGCGCCGGTTCGGTGGCCAAATTGTCCTGCACCACCATCCGCCAGACATTTGGCAAACGCTCCAGGCTGCAGACAATGAGGTTGATGCTGAAGGCCGTGAGCAGAGCAAGAAACCACCAGGAATTGTACATATCGTTGAAATCCAGCAGCTGGATCATCCTGGCGCCGCCCTGCCCGTAAAACTTTACATATTCCGCAGGCGGGCTGTTCTGGGGAATCACCGTGCCGACGATCGAGGTGCCGGCCAGGATAAAAAAGGTAAACAGGGCCAGCTTGACTGAGGCGAAAAATTCCCAGATTATGTTTTTTTTCTTTTCCATGTGAAGAAGTATCCCAAGAATTGAGGTCTGAAAAATAGTACCGGGCAGGAAACAGGCAGGATGTGAATCACGTCAAAAACCACGCACTGTAATAAAAGCCAGGTTGTTACCATGCCCCACAAAAACTGTCAATAAAAAAGCCCGGCTGCCCAGCCTGAAAATACTTGCCAAGCGTGCCGAGAAGAGTTATAAGATCCGATTCAAAAATTATCCGAAAGAGCCGCGCACGGCTCAATCAAAAAGATAAGGAGCGAGATCATGGCCAAAGTATGCGATATATGCGGTAAGGGACCGACAACCGGCAACAATGTCAGCCACGCCAACAACAGAACAAGGCGCCGCTGGCTGCCCAATCTTCAAAAAGTCCGCATGGCGACCGCAGGCGGTAACGCCACCTATGTCCGGGTATGCACCCGCTGCATCCGTTCCGGCGCCGTTGTTAAACCCGCCTGAGACGTCTGGACCGCGCCGGCTGCCGGCAGAACACCTGCAGCCGGAAGACGGTAAATCCGACGCCAGCCAATGGAACACGCCCATGAGCAACGACGCAAAATTCCTACCCTTTGAAACTGCACTGCAGCTTGTTGGTGCCATCCAGGAAGAAGAACATATCCACGAACCCGAGCGGCGGATCTTTACGGTCTACGACAAGAGCAACCGGGAACTCTGCTGGTTCGACGCCGCCGAAACCATCGCGGCCGCCGCGCCGGACTACAAGACCCAGAAGAAGGAAAAGGTGCAGCCTCTGGTCGAGACCTATATTCTGAACCATATCCCGGACTGGGTTCTGGAGTAATTCGTAAGTGTTCAGCAGCACCACATCTGCGGAGTTTATCCCCCTTCTTTTCGGGGGATCATCGGCCTGCTTACATAGGCGGGCTATAGCTCGCAGGCCTCGTTGTCGGCATACGAAACTGCCGACGATTGACACGCGCATCTGAGGCACTGCTGAACACTTACAGCTCGATGGTTACGGCATGTATTTCGCTTACACGGTGAACGGTTACAGTAATTCGACCCCTTACAAAACCCCGACCGGCATGTCCGGCACATGGTCGCCGCCCAGAACATAACCACCATCCATCCGGACCACGCTGCCGGTCATGAAGGTCGCATCGCGTACTAAAAATAGCACCGCCCGCACCACCTCCTCCAGCCTGCCGGTCCGCCGCAACAGGGTGTGATCGAGTAATTTCCCCTTTTCCTCCGCGCCCAGCAGATCCCAACCCCGAGTGTTTTCCGCGTGCCGTGTTTCCACCAGGCCAAGCATCAATTCATTGACCCGCACCGTGGGCGCCGCCTCCCTGGCCCATGTCTCGGTAAAGGCGGAAACCGCCCGGTTGGCCGCGGCATAGCCGTCGTTGAACAGCAGGGCGGCCGGACCACTGCGGCCGACAACGCCAGCTATTGACGACAGGGTGACCACTGCCGCCTCGGGTGCCTTCTTCAACAGTGGCAGGGCAGCGTGGAATACCAGCCATTTGGCCTTGAGCGTCGTGGCCAGTTCCAGGTCCCACTGAACTCGGTTGGCTGGCCGGTCATAAGCGCCATGCACTACGGGCATGCCGCCCCGTTCGATATTATTGATCAGAATATCAAGAGAACCGAACCGTTCCCGGACCCGGTCAAAAAGGTCGGCAACCTGCTCGGATTCCCGCAGATCGACCCGCATTGCGGAATGCGTTGCACCGAACCCGGCAAGCTCCTCCTGCATCTGAGCCGCGTCCTCGGGCCAATCATAATAGGTGCAGAGCACCGTGGCCCCGGCCGCAGCCAGTTCCAAGGCGATGGCTTTGCCGAGCCCTTTCGCTGCGCCCAGTATCAGGGCTTTTTTACCCTTGATCTCCATCTACCACTTTTCCCTACGCAAAATGCCGCCCCGGGCGCCGACCACTACAGCCTCCACCGGGATCCGGCAGCCGGACCGGGCAAGGGCCTCCTTGACGATCCCCTGCATGCCGGCGCAGCAGGGCACCTCCATGATCGCCAGGGTAATGCTTTTAATCCCTGCCGTCTTGAAAACTTCGGTAAATTTATCAATGTAGCCCTGCGGGTCGTCGAATTTCGGGCAGCCGAGCATCAACGCCCGGTTCTTTAAAAAATCTCGGTGAAAATGTGGATAGGCCGCCGGCGTGCAGTCCGCCGCCACCAGGAGATCGGCGCCTTTCAGAAACGGTGCGGTCGGCGGCACCAGTCGGATCTGCACCGGCCAATGGTTCAGGGCCGAATCGTTGCCGACCGGGCCAGGAGCAAAGACCGGACGGTTGGCAGTCTCGCACGGGGTGGCTATGGCAAAATTCTGCAACTGTGCCGAAGGACATCCGCAGGGTGTAGCAACCGACTCAGCCGCCACCTTTTTCGCCTGCAAATACGCCTCCACCGCCTGTTCGTCAAAATCCTCGGCCGTTCGCTCGACAATGGTCAAGGCGCCGGTCGGACACTCGCCAAGACAGGCGCCCAGGCCGTCGCAGTATTTCTCGGCCACCAGCCTGGCCTTGCCTTCAACGATCCGCAAAGCGCCCTCGGCGCAACCCGGCACACACTGCCCGCAGCCGTCGCAGAGTTCCTCGTTGATCTTGATAATCTTCCTCTGTATACGCATGCTATCTCTCCATGAGGCGACCCGGTCACTGCGGTTTCGCCCTGCTTGATGTTTTGATAATTCCTGCGAAACGCTATCCCAGAAGCACCTTGCGGGCTAACCGGCGGCCGCTTTCGGTCAGAAAGGACTTCTCCACAATCCCTGCCAAATGTTCGGGGCTGGAGGGCGATTCCTTCTGCTTCTCCTCCAGGTTGACAATCAGGTCGGCATCATAGATCGCCTTGAAATTGACAGTCTCCTCTGACCGGGGGTGATGGTGGTGGCCGATGATGTCGCAGACCTCCTCGATCAAACCAGGTTCGGCGGCCAAAGCGGTCAGGATCTGCCGGGCCACGGGCGGCCCCTCCTCGTGCTGGTACCTGGGCAGGGTGCTGTTGTATTTTCTTTCCGCCTCCTTAATGCCGATATCGTGCAGATAGGCAGCAGCAAGGACCACGGCCGGATTGGCCTGCTCGGCCTCGCCGATCTCGCCGGCGTAGCGGGCCACCCGGCTGGCATGGCCGATCCGCTTAAAGTCGTCGCCAAAATATTTTTTCATCTCAACGGGGACCCGTTCGAGAAGCAGGGCCTTTTTCTTGGCCAGGAGTTCGGGCGGCAGCGACCCCAGGCACTGCTCGGCATAGGGGCAGTAAGCAGCACAGCCGAAATCAATCTTCGGATTCAGCAGCCGATGGCCGCACTGCGTGCATTTGCGAGTGCTGTCATCCTTAAAGAATTCGACTTCGCCGCCGCACTTCGGGCACTTGGTCTCGAAAACCGCCGCGCCGTCCCAATAACGACTGTCCTGACCCGGGCATTGCATGGCAATTCTCCTCTGTATTTTTTCTCTGTTAACGAGTCGCCCGTAGAGCCGGCAACAAGGCCGGCCCCACGGATACGACACGGTTTTATGCTACATTACCACCGACTGAAATGGTAGAAAAAAGGTTTCAGCCGCTCAGGCTGCGCAGCCGCAGTGACCGCAGCCAGCAGCCGCCTTGGCCGGCATGGCCCAGTTGTCGCCGAGAATGGTTCGAAGATCTTCCTCCGGGCTGGCTCCAATCGGCTTAACCGCGAAATTCTTCACCAGTACGTCCAAAACATTGGGGGTGATGAAGGCCGGCAGGCTCGGTCCGAGGCGGATGTCCTTAATACCCAGGGAGAAAAGGGTCAGCAGGATTGCCACCGCCTTCTGCTCATACCAGGAAAGCACCATGGAAAGCGGCAAATCGTTGACCCCGCAGTCAAAGGCGCGGGCCAGCGCCACCGCAATCTGGATCGCCGAGTAGGCGTCGTTGCACTGGCCCACATCCAGGAGGCGCGGAATGCCGCCGATATCGCCAAGTTGCTGGTCAAAGAAGCGAAACTTGCCGCAGGCCAGTGTCAGCACCATACAGTCCTTGGGTACCTTCTCCACGAACTCGGTGTAGTAGTTGCGACCCGGCTTGGCGCCGTCGCAGCCAGCCACCAGGAAAAAATGACGGATGTCCTTATTCTTGACCGCGGCAATTACCTTGTCGGCGACAGAGAGTACCGTGTTCCGGGCAAACCCCACCATGACCGAGCCGCGGTCGGTATCAGCTGCAAAACCGGCCAAGGCCAGCGCCCGCTCAATAACCGGGGTAAAATCCTTATCCTTGATATGGGCAACGCCCGGCCAGCCCACCAGACCGGTGGTGAAAAGGTTGGCGCTGTAAGTCTCTTTCGGTTTCTGGATGCAGTTGGTGGTCATGACGATGGCGCCTGGGAACTCGGCGAATTCCTTGCCCTGGTTCTGCCAGGCCGTGCCGTAATGGCCGTAAAAATGCGGATATTTCTTCAGTTCCGGATAGCCGTGGCAGGGCAGCATCTCGCCGTGGGTATAGACAAAAATTCCTTTACCCACGGTCTGCTTGAGGACCAGTTCCAGGTCCTTGAGGTCATGGCCCGAGACCAGAATGGCCTTGCCTTTTTTCGCACCGAGCGGCACGCTGGTAGGCACCGGATGACCATAGGTACCGGTATTGCCCGCATCGAGCAGTTCCATGGCCCGCAGGTTGATCTCGCCGCACTTCAAAACCATTCCGACCCAAGCGTCCACTCCCATGTCGGTACGCAGCATGGCGGTCAGGGCCTCCTGGATAAAGGCGTAGACCGCCGCATCCTCCTGGCCCATGATCTTGGCATGGTCGGCATAGGCGGCCACACCCTTGAGCCCGAACAACAGAATATGTTTCAGGGAAACAATGTCCTTATTCTCGGTGGACTTTTCATCCATCAGGGTCTGGGCCTCGCCCTGGACGACCAGTTCCGCCATGGATGCGGCCGGCACAAAGGAGACCTCGGGCTCGGCGAAATCAGTACGTCCGCCCGCTGCCTTGACCTTCTGCTTGAGCTGCTCACGCAGGACCACGCAATGGTCGATGAGACCGGCAAAGCGCTCGGCATCGAAGTTGACATTGGTCAGGGTCGAGAAAACCCCCTCGCAGGTAAAAAGATCGACCTCAGGATCGATGACGCCGACCTTGCGGCCCTCCACGGCATAGAGAGACAAACCCTGCAAGGCATGGATCAGCAGATCTTGCAGGGCAGCAACATCCGGCTGCTTGCCACACACGCCGATTTTTCTGCACGCCCCATCCTTAGCCACCTGTTCACACTGATAACAAAACATTTCTCTTCCTCCTTGGTTTTTTTAAAAAAATCGCTGCAGATTCCATGACCTGCAACAGAAATTATCCACTCACCGGCCAGCCAAAGGCGCAACCGGTATTCCATTTTGCATGGCAGCAGAATAGCGAAACCCAAAGAAGGTCTCCTTGACTCAGGTCAATTTTTTAAAAAAAAATTAAAACCAGAATCGGGGAGAATTGAGATCCAGCCAAGGCCAAGCTACACCTCGTGGCCAGAGCTTTCGATTTGACAATCCAGACAGGAGAGATAGAGTATTAATCTCAGCGCAACCGACAACCGCTAACAAAATAAACCAGAGGAGAACCAATGCCCGCTATCAATGTAAAAGGGATGTCCTGCCAGCACTGCGTGGCCTCGGTCACCAAGGCCCTGACCGCCATCGCCGGCATCAGCAACGTAAAGATCGATCTTGCCACCGGCAAGGTGACCTATGATCAAACCAGGGAGGTGCCGGCCGGGGAAATCAAGACGGCCATCAGCGCCATCGGCTTTGAAGTAATCGCCTGACAACCGGCGGCCGATGCAGAATCCTGGCACCGGCCACCCATTGTCTCTTTCTCTCGCCCGCCCTACCGGAGCCACAACAGCCGCTCCAGCGCCAGAGCCAGCCGCAATGACTTCCACGACCAGCAGCCACACCCCGCCGTATCGCCACATCATCCATCTTGACATGGACGCCTTCTACGCCTCTGTGGAAATGCTGGACAACCCGGCACTCCGTGGCAAACCGGTGATTGTCGGCGGCAGTCGCAACCGAGGCGTGGTCTCGGCCGCCTCCTACGAAGCCAGGGAATTCGGCATCCGCTCGGCCATGCCCATGGCCGAAGCCATGCGCCGCTGCCCGGACGGCGCGTTTCTGCCGCCGCGCATGGCACGCTATCGCGAGGTCTCGGACAGCATCTTCGCCATCTTTGCGCGCTACACGCCGCTGGTGGAGCCCTTATCCCTGGACGAGGCCTTTCTCGATGTCACCGCCTGCCGCAATCTGTTCGGAACCGCCGCGGAAATCGCCCGCCGGATCAAGGCCGAAGTACGTACTGAAACCGGACTCACTGTTTCCGCCGGGGTGGCGGCGTCCAAGCTGGTGGCGAAAATCGCCTCGGATCTGCACAAACCCGATGGGCTGACCGTGGTCGATCCCGGCACCGAATCCGCCTTTCTCGCGCCTCTGCCTGTAGAGAAACTCTGGGGGGTAGGGCCGACAACCCGGAAGTCCCTGGCCCTGCTCGGCGTAAACACCATCGGCGATTGCTGCCGACTGACCCCGGAGCTCCTGACGAGCAAATTCGGCAAACTGGGCAGTTATCTCTATCAGGCAGCCCGCGGCATGGACTGTCGGCCGGTTGAGCCCGAGCAGGAGATCAAATCCATTGGCCACGAGGAAACCTTCAGCACCGATCTGACCGATCCCGCCATCATCCATAAAGAACTGCTGGCCCTGGCCGAACGGGTCGCACAGCGGCTGCGGCAATACGGCAGGCGCGGCCGAGCCCTCACCCTCAAGGTCAAATACGCCGACTTCAAACAGATCAGTCGATCTATAACGCTACCGGAGGCAACAGACGACGCCGGTGAAATCCGCCGCCACATTGGTCTACTATTGAAGAAAACCGAAGTCGGGGAAAAACCGGTCCGGCTTCTGGGCATTACGTTGGCCCAACTACAGGGCGATCTGGAAACCATGCAGCTTCCCCTCTTTGCCGAACCGACCGCTCCGGGCAAACAACGACAACTGAATCAGGCAATGGACGCGATCAAGGAAAAATTCGGCTGCTCCATCATCCGGCCGGGGAGCTTGTTGAAGGGTTGAGCCGCTACGCAAAAGAAAGAAAAGCTGCCAGCTTGAAAATTTCGCTTTTTAAACTCAAAATTGTCAACAACTTGAATTTAAATGAAAAAACAAATAGAACAACTTCAAGTTGCCGCCTCGTTTCCGGTGGTAGTGCCAACGAGCCCGAGACTGACCGGCACAACCAGCTTTTTCACCTCGAACCGTATCACAAATCCCACGGAAAACGCCTGGCAAAATTCCCCAAGCTCTATTTCACGGACACCGGCCTTGCCGCCTTCCTCCTGGGCTATCAGTCGGCAACCGCTCTCTGGTATCGGCGCGACCAGAGTGGCAATGAGGTCGATCTGTTGATAGAGTCGGACAACCGGCTGACCGCCATCGAATGCAAACTCACCGAGCGCCCCGGCGGCCATGACCTCCGCGGCCTTGCCCGGCTCACTGATTTTTATGGCCCCGAGGCCATCGCCCATTCCTACATCGCCTGCACTGCCAAGCAGCCATTTGATCCCGCCCCCGGCATCACCGCCCGCAGCGGCTGGACAACCTGGAAGTTGCCATCCGCCCCCGATTCTCAAACGAATACACAGGATTTCTCGTAAAACAACCCGCCGACTTCCGACAGATCAGCCGAGCAATAAGCAAATCAGCCGATCTGTTACGCTACCGAAGGCGACGGATGACGCTGGTGAAATCCGCCGCCACATTGAGCGGCTTATGAAAAAACAGCGGTCAGGAATAAACCGGTTCGGATCCTGGGCATTACCCTCGCCCAACTGCAGGGGGATCAAGAGACCATGCAGCTTCCCCTCTTTGCTGAACCGACAACCACAGGCAATCAACGACAACTCAATCGGGCGGTAGACGCGATCAAGGAATAATTCGGCAGCCCCATAATCAGGCCAGGATCGTTGTTGGAAGACTGAGACCTCGCTGGCGGGAGCCTCTCCCACATATCCGCTGACTAGGAAGCCGCTGGAGAATAGCGTTCCAACTTCTCGATAAGCCGATGGCCCAGGGAAATGCCCGGTTGTTCTATGAAACGATAGGTCAGGACTGATACACCCACCGAGAGCAGTAAAACCAGCAGAAAAGCGGCCAGAGAACCGAAATCGCCTTGGAAGACGAATCCATCAACAAAAATGGCGTGTAAGAGTTTTAATATTGCAAAATGGGTTATGTAAATGCTGAAACTCAAACGGCCGAGCCATTGCGTCAACGGATTAACAAAGAGGATGGCAGGATACTGATGCAGGGCCAAAGAAAAAACAGCAAACACCCCGGCATAAAAAATATTCTCGTAAGGGTTCAGTTTAAGCAAAAGAACAAAGAGGTAGAGGGAAAAAAAAATAAGAACAAGGCCCTTCCTGCTATCCACGCAAACTTGCTGCCGCCTGAAAATATGATAAGCGAGAACACCCATACCAAAAGTCGGGAGTTGCGCAAAAAACCACAGATAAAAGAAATCATCCACCAATGTCTGTTGGCCCGCCGGATACTGCTGGGATAGCAACGGAAGTAGCGCAGACGACAAAACAAAATCAAAAACCAGAGCGGCCCCGACAAAACAAAGAGTGGCCCCGATACTGTGCAACCGTCGATACAGGAGCGGAAAAACCAGATAAAACGTCATCTCAACCGCAATAGCCCACCCTCCGGGTACTACGGAGGTGATGGTCTCTGGACTCCACCCGTTTATAAATAATGCGGTCAGCGGCAGATACCACCACTCGATACCGTCTGGCGCCCCATATCGGGGGGAGAACCCATCAATCAATGTGTAGGCGATGATCCCGCAATAAAACAGGGGAGCAATGCGAAAAAAACGTCTTATGAAAAAATTTCGAATAGGATTTTTTTCCCTTTTCCTGCGGTTATCCATCGACAGGAAAAGTGTTAGCGCGCTGACTACAAAAAAAAGCTGCACCCCGCGACGGCCGTTCACGGCGAATCTGATTAACCACGACGAGGCGGGTTCGCCCCACAGTCCGGCGTGCACGTAGACCACGCCCAGAATCGCCAATCCACGGAGCGCATCGATGAAGGGGAATTTTCTCATGCCCCCTGCTTTTTTTCCATAACCACGAGAAGTCGGGTTGCGAACAAACACGGCACAAAGTCACATATTCGGTCAACAAGCTGCATAGCTGGATAAAGGGCATCAGGGTACAGTTGCGGTTTGGAATACCCACCCGAGGCGACATAAGAGATTGCCGAGATTCGCTGCTTCCTGATCAACAGCATATCGGGCAGGCAGAAGGATAGCTGACTCTTATCTCTGAAAATTCTTGAGGCGTTGCCCTGAGCCGCATAATAGATGTCATCCTGGTGAGACCATCTCGGCGGGGCGAACATCCTGATATCCGTCAACAACCCGAGGGATTCATGATGAAAAAGACCATAAATAATCCATCCAAGGAGACTCATGCAGGGATCGAAAACAATCAGACGGCCGCCAGGGATCAACACCCGACAGACTTCTCTTAAAGCGGTGCCCGGATATCTCAAATGATGAAACATATCAAAAAGAATGACATTAGCGACCGTATCATCCTGAAATGAAAGGTTGTATGCGTTCTCCACCCGATCTATCCATGGATTAGGAAACAGATCGGTTCTGATGCAATTCGGGATAACCTCCTTGATATTGCCGATCCCGGAACCAAGTTCGACGGTCCGGCTATCCGGTCCATGGACGAGTTGCTCCGAGATCAGGCGATGAAACGACCGATATATTTCCCTCAGAACAGGTTTGTTTCCCCAGGCACGGAGATTCCGGTGGATTTCATCATTATGTCTTGAAATATTCATATGTTTATCAACAACTTTCTGATATCATAGGAAAGATGATTCAATTGCCCTCGGTAACCAAACCAATTCTCGATCGCCGTGTAATCCCCTCAGTTGACCAAGCAAATGCTGTTAACAGACATTAAGCAGTCGATTCAACAAGGCCTCATGTCATGTTACCGCTGGGCTCTTGCGTCCGGCCTTATTACCACCCCCTTGGGGCAGTTCCTGTTTAAACATGCCTATTTCATGTACAAACGACACCTTGAGGCTGGCGCCATCATCCATCTTCAAAAACTGGTAAGCCCGGGCTCCTGGATCATTGACGTCGGTGCCAATATCGGTTTTTTTTCGATCCACTTCTGCCACTGGGTATCAGCCGGAGGAAAAGTCATCGCCCTCGAACCGGAACCGAAAAACTACTCTCTTCTGCTTAATACCGTAAAGAAAAAACAACAGGGAGGAATAATCGAACCGTTATCAATGGCTGCCGATTGTTCTGACGGTACGGCCAGGCTCGCCTTGAATCCTTTGCATCCCGGAGACCACCGACTTGGCCTCCGAGGGCTGGAAGTGACAACCATCTCCATCGACACCCTTTTGGCGAAACGGAACTGGCCAACCGTATCTCTGGTCAAGATCGATGTACAGGGTGCCGAGATGCGGGTACTCGCCGGGGCCGCTCAAACCATCGCGCGTTTCTCCCCCTCATTTTTTGTCGAGATGGATGAATCCTCACTAGCCCAATTCGCCACCTCACCCCAGGAGATATTCACATTTTTCAAGGATGCCGACTACACTGCCCATACCCTGCAAAAACAAAGGATATCCGAACCGGTTACCATGGCATCCATCGATCAACTCATAAAAAACAAACAGTACACGGACATTCTTTTCCTGCCGATCCGGTTGCGACAATGCCAACCCAACCACTGACCGTAACCTGCCGGTGGCCGGAATATTCCATTCCTGGCCAAAGGACCATGTTGTGAAAGCAGACCACCAGACCCCGAACTATCTTACCCCGGCAATCCTACTGAGCATTCTCCTGCTCGGCCTTCTCCTCCGCCTGAACGGACTGGACTGGGGAATGCCCAACGGTCTTCATCCAGACTACTCGTATCACCCGGACGAAATCTACCTGTTGAGTTGGGCGATGATGATGCAACATGGCGACATAATTCCCAACAACTTCGTCTACGGCGGCACGTTTTATTTTTCCACCCTCCAGTTGATCAACTGGCTCGGGGCGTTTCTGACTGAACAATTCGGGGGGCAACTGCTCTTCAACACCATTCTCGTCGGCAGAACGTTCGGGCTTATCTACGCTCTGTTAACTATCTATCTGGTCTATGCAACTGGCCGCACCCTCTTCTCGCCAGCGACAGGACTCCTGGCCGCCCTGGTTCTGGCTGTTCTGCCGGCCCATGTATTCTGGGCGCAGCGAGTCAGGCCGGACGAGCTGTTTGCCTTGGAGTTCGCTGCGAATTTTCTCATCATGGCAAGAATTCTGAAAAAACAGAGAACGCTTTCGACCAATCTCGTCCTAGGCGGTCTGTTGCTCGGTGTCACCGTGGCAACCCGCTTCCCGGCCCTGGTTCTCTATTTCGGTTACGCCGTGGCCATTGGTCTCATCCTTAACAATGATTTCAAGCGCGACCGGCCAAAGACTCTCAAGAAAGCGACCTTCCATTTATTGATCATTGCCGGCACGAGCTGTCTCGGATATCTCGGTGCCAGCCCGTACACAGTTCTTTATTACCAGGAATTCGTATCGGGTCTGCAGATACAGTGGCATTTCCAGTCCGGCGTCTTTCTGGATGCTGTCAACCGGGGGCCGAACTGGTTTCAGTATGGCGGGCGAATTCTCATCCAGGCCGTGGGCTATCCTTTTTATGGGTTAATGCTAGCCGCCGTGATCTACTCCCTCTGGAAAAGAAGAGCTGAAAATCTTCTATTACTTGCTGTGATCCTGCCCTATTTCCTTTTATTGTCCAAAACCTCATGGGTGGTAACCCGCTATACGCTTCCCCTGTTACCGGGACTCGCCATCCTCGTTGTCAGCATGCTGAGAGACTTGGCAACAAAAAAACAAATCCTCAAGATCTTTGCCATCGGCGCGATTGTTGTCGCAGTCTTCTGGGCCGTGGCCTTGGATCTTGCGTACTCCAATGTTCTCAGAGGCCCGGATCCACGCGACACCGCCACTGTCTGGATCACTGAAAACGTCGAACCGGATGCGACGATCGGGGCCTTTAAATGCTACGACGGGGATGACTTTACCAACCCACCCCAGACTTGGCGACAAAAGTGGTGTTATTTCAACATGCATCGGGAGGACATTGATCAATTCCTCAGCCTACCGTTCGATTATATCGTAGTAAATGAAGACATCCTCTCCAACACAAAACGATTAGGAACTCAACACCCCTCGCTGTTGCCTTACAACAAACTGCATATCTGGTCTAACAGGCCATCTGGGTATACCCTAATAAACACGTTTTCTAACAACGTCTCGATTACCGGGCTGGACATGGGCTCCTATTTCACCTCAATCGACTATATGATTGCCAGACCGACGATTTCAATTTACAAAAGAGACTCTTTAGAAACAGAAAAATAACAAATCAACCATCCCGGTGAGAGGTCCGAGAACCTCGCCGCGCCAAGGACAAGACCATTGCGATCCAAGATCCAGAAAAAAGAACTTATTGACCGGTTGGCGCCGGAGCGTGATAACTGGAGGAGAAAAAACCAGTATTACTACGATGAATTGCAGTCACTATTATCCTTTTACATCCCCCCGGGACGGTCAATTCTCGAGATCGGTTGCAGCACCGGCGATCTCCTGGCCGGACTTAAACCGGCCAAAGGGACAGGCATTGATTTTTCGCCGGAAATGATCGCCAGGGCAAAAGAAAAATTCCCAGCCCGACTCTTTCCAAATCTCGACTTTGTGATCGACGATGCAGAGAAACTACAAATCAAAGGTGTTTTTGATTATGTGGTCCTGTCCGATTGCATTGGTGAATTCACCGATATCTGGAAGGCATTCCGAAATTTCCAGCAGGTAACCGATCCTCAATCGCGGGTGATCATCACGTATTTCAATGCCCTTTGGGAACCCATCCTTCGGCTCGGAGAAAGACTTGGTCTGAAGATGCCTCAGGACTACCAGAACTGGCTGTCGCTGGCCGACATTGAAAATCTGCTCCTCTTAAACGGCCTTGAAGTCGTCAACAAAGGATATCAGCTTCTTCTGCCGAAAAAAATCCCACTCCTCTCCCTGGTTGTTAACAAATATCTTGCCAGGCTCCCTTTTGTCCACAAACTTTGCCTCGGCATCTATCTGGTGGCAAGACCCCGCCAGGAAAAAACAACCCCAGCCCGAGATTATTCGGTCAGTGTGGTGATTCCCTGCCGAAACGAGAAGGGCAATATACGGTCAGCCGTGGAACGACTCCCGTCCATGGGAAGGCATACGGAAATCATCTTTGTAGACGGCAATTCCACCGACGGCACTGTGGAAGAAATCGAAAAGGTTATTGCAGAGTTCAAGGACCGCAAAGACATCAGGCTCATTCATCAGATCCAGCCCGGTTCTGCGGAGGGGGCGGGCCACGGACGGATGTTGAAACTGGGCAAAGGCGATGCTGTACGCAAGGGCTTTGCCGCCGCCACCGGAGACATTCTGATGATCCTTGATGCCGATCTTACCGTGCCACCAGAGGATCTACCCAAATTTTATCTGGCCCTGAGCGAAGGACACGGCGAATTCATCAACGGCACCCGCATGGTCTATCCCATGGAAAAGGATGCGATGCGGTTTCTGAACAAACTCGCCAACAACTTCTTCAGCATGCTCTTCACCTGGCTTCTGGACCAACGGATCAAGGATACCCTGTGCGGGACCAAGGTTCTTTTCAAAAAGGATTATGAAAAAATCGCCGCGAATCGATCTTTTTTCGGTGACTTTGACCCGTTCGGCGATTTTGATCTACTCTTTGGAGCAGTAAAACAGAACTTGAAAATTATTGAAATGCCGATCCGTTACCGGGAACGGACCTATGGCGAAATCAAGATCGAACGATGGCGGCACGGCCTGCTCCTCCTGAAAATGAGCGGCATCGCCCTGAAAAAATTAAAATTCCGCTAACATTACGGCCCAAGGAGCAACAAGGTTTAATTTATGCGCGTCTTGATGGTTACCAGGGAGCATCCGCCCTATTCGTGGGCCGGCATGAGCATGGTCTGCCAGGCTCTGGAAAAATTCCTGCCGGAAAACGGGGTGGAACTCACTATTATTGCGCCTTCAGCCAAGGTGGCCGGAGCAGACGATTACATAAAGAGCGGGGTGAAGACAATCTACGCGCCGATATTTGGCAACAGTTTTCTCACCAAGATCCCCTCGTTCAGTTATTTTGCATCCCGTCTGGTAGCTGGGATGCAAAAGGATTACGATGTGATCTACTCACACGCCACCCCTCTTTTCTGCAAGCTGGAACGGCCTCTGGTCGTGCATTTTCACGGCACACGATTGGGCGAGTATTCCGCCTGTCTTCAGGCAAAAAAATATGCCGAGGCCTGTTGCAACCTGGCATATGTTTTTTTCGACCGAAATCTGCTGCAAAAGGCTGACGGCGTGATTGTGCTCACGGAGGCAATGCGCCAACAGATTGCGGCATTGAATGTTCCAGGGAGAAATACTGTCGTTATCCCCAACGGAGTGAACACTGATTTTTTTTGCCCGATTGAAACGGAACGGAATTTCGAACGAGAGAAGGAAAAACGGATCTTATACGTAGGTCGGCTGGACGCCCGCAAGGGACTGGAAACTCTCATCCGCGCCGTCAGTCAGGTACAGAACAAAGTTAATGCAAAACTGATCATCGCCGGCGGCGGACGGGAAGCAACGCGATTGATGAATCTCGCCGCAAAATTAGGAGTGCCGGTTGACTTTAAAGGAAAGGTGCCGCACAGCAATCTGCCCCGGCTTTATAACGAGGCCGACATTTTTGTTCTGCCTTCGTTGTACGAGGGCTTCCCACTGGTACTACTGGAAGCCATTGCTTGCGGCACGCCAACGATAAGCTCAACCGCCTGTCCGGATGTTGGGGTGCCACAATTTGCACCGGCGAACAGCGACGAACTGGCGGAACTGCTGTTGACCACGTTGACGTGTCCGGAGAGACTGACAACCCTCTCGCAACGATGTCTGGATATCAGTCGTCAATACAGGTGGCAGGAGATTGTTGCCCATATCACCCGTTTTCTCCGGGAAGTGTAACATGGGAATACTAAATCTTAGTGAATTGCGTGAAAGGTACGGCCAGGTGAGCAAGCAGGCACTGCTACGCGGCAAGGTGCCCTGGTTTGACCCGGAAAGGATCGAGAAACAGGGGATACTCTCCCTGTTGCTTTCGGCAAGGCAATTTGCCCGGGGCCGGCTGCTGGATGTCGGCTGCGGCAAAAAACCGTACCGGATTTTGTTTGACGGGATTGTGGATGAATATCTCGGCATAGATCTGTCTCGGGGAAACGACTCCGCTGTCGACGCCTGCGGAAGCGCGTTGGACTTGCCCGTCCTGACCGAAAGCGTGGAAACCATACTATGTACCCAAGTCCTGGAGCATCTGCCCGACCCGAAGCAGGCGGTTCTGGAGATGTACCGGGTGTTGAAGAAAGGAGGCCATCTGATCCTGACCGCCCCCATGGTCTGGGAACTGCACGGCGAACCTTTTGACTATTTTCGTTTTACTCCGTACGGTCTGGAGACCCTAGCGCGAAGTTCCGGATTCGAGGTCGTGTACATCAAGGCGACCACCGGAGTGTGGGCGGTCATTGGCCAGCAACTCAGTTGCATCTTCTACAAATTGTTCGGCAAACCAAAATGTTTTTTCGACCTGGCGCTCAAATTGTCTCTCTGCTTCCTAGTTCAGGAAACTTTTCTCCTGTTAGACAAAATCGCCCACAACGAGCGGGAAAGTCTGGGCCATATCCTCGTTGCCATCAAATAGACTATGAACCAGATAGGGATTATATTCGCTCTGACCGGCATTACCCTTCTCCAGGGTTTGAACTTCTATCTACTGGTCAACCGCAGAATAAAGTTCTTCGAGGCCTTTCGCCTGGTAAGCGTGGCCGCCGCATTCAACCGGATCCTCCTGACCGGGACCGGCTATGTTGCAGGCAGTCTCTTTTCGAGGAACAAACAACTCCCGTTTTATCAGGCACTGGGGGCCTTCCTGATCTCGGAACTGTTGTTTGTCGGCTTATGGTTAATCCTGGGGCTTCTTTACGGCGTTCGACTGGCCCAGGAGATGCCGTGGCTTTTCCTGCTGCTGCCCTTAACGGCGGCCGGACTGCTCCTGCTGAAAAAAGAAAAAATCGCCGCAGCCGGTAAGAACCTGCTGGGTTACCTGGTAGAGGCCAAACGAGTTATCCCTGCGGTGTTATTATGTAACACCCTCAACGCCGGGCTCTTTATTTTCTATTACTATCTTCTCTTCGGGATCTTCGACTTTTACCCGGGATATTTCACTGTATTAAAAATAGTATCAATTACGATTACACTCAGTTATTTTTCTCCCCTGCCTTCGGGGCTGGGTATCAAGGAAGGTGCGCTGGGGTTGCTGCTCATGGAAGCAGGCCAGCCCTTGGGCCAGTCGCTGGCAATAGCCCTGGCGGACAGGATCATTCTGACCTCTTTCTGGTTTGCCCTGGGATCCCTGCTGGGATTCGATCTGATCAAGGAGGAGCTTGCCAGGCGATTTTGCAAAAAGACAGAAGACAACCTCACAAAAAATCGGAAGATGACTATGATAAAAAGACTTGTCAGTACATTGATCATGATAACCCCACGTCCTATAAGAAGATTTCTCAAGAAACTCGGGGCGGACCGGGTGGTGGACAAGGTACTGGACAAGCATGATGCAGAACTCATTTTCCAGAAGAAATGGGTAAAGGAATTCCAGGCCAACCCGGAGAAGGCGTCCGTTTTCTGGGAGCAGCACCGCTACTTGAGCGAAATAAAAGATATCTGCGGCATCGGCCCGGAGAGTAAGGTGTTTGATCTGGGGTGTGGAATAAGTTCGGTTTTACATTATCTGGAGGGAGACCGCCACGGCATCGACCCCCTAGCCGAGGAGTACAAGACGATATATGCCTACCCGGGCTCCATGAAAATCCAAAAGGGTTCAGGAGAGGAAACGCCCTTTGTTGATGATTTTTTTGACGTGGTCTTCTGCACCAATGTCTTGGACCATGTCAGCGATCCCTTGAAAACAGTGACCGAAATCCATCGGGTCTTGAAAAAAAGCGGTTTTTTTGTCCTGGTAATCGAGGTGTTCACCGAAAAAATTGATCGCGGGCTTGAACATCCCCATAGCTTTACTGACGCGGAGGTGGAAGGGTTGATGGCTGACCGGTTCAGCAAGGTGTTTGACCGGGAGGATGTCAGTGCCGGCTTAAGGGGATTCATGATCGAGGCTACCGATGAACTGCACCATGACCGCATTATGGTGCTGAAAAAAAATTAGCCTTGGTCGTGTTCACTCCCCCCTAAGAACGAAAGCGCCAGGCTGAACACCCGATCCGGTTCGATCTGTTGGAGGCATCGGTTGTCTTTACAGTAAGAGTGCTTCCCATTATAGATAGTTACGCACGGTTGACAGTCCAGGCCAAGGTAGATGCACTCGACCCGCTCCGCAAGCGGGGCATAGAGTTCCGGGGTTTCCGGTCCGAAAAGGGCAATGATCGGGATGGAGGTCAGGGCGGCGAGGTGGGCCGGACCGCTGTCATTGGTGATGAACAGGTCGGCAAAGTGAAACAGATCGAGAAGCCCGCCGATGGACGTTCGGCCAGCGAGGTCGATTACCCTGCCCGCATGCCGGGTGCCGGCAAACGGTGCGGCAAGGGAATTGACGTACGGAGCCTCCGCCTTGCTGCCAATAAAGATTACCCCACAGTCATCGAATTTCTCAAGCAGTAGCTCCGCCAGACGCACATAATAATTCCCCGGCCATCTCCGCAAGGAGATCAACTCCGAGGTATTCGGATTGAGCATGATCCACTTCCGGATCTGTTGACAGTTGCACAGTCGGTTGACCCCCTGCAACAAGTTCTCGATCTTCTCCCGATATCCAACCGAAGCCGGAACCTGTGGCAGACTCCGGCCATAGTCCTTTTCGGTGATGCCCAGCGGTTTTAACAGGGTGAAAAAGGCCTGGGAGGTGTGCAGGGTGTGATTGTAATTGATCGAATAATTTATAAAACTTCCCCGCTTCAGCCCTTCTGTGTAGAATCCGTAGAAACCGATCCGGTATCGTGAACGCAGCGCAAAACTCAATATCGCGGTGAAACGGGAAAAAAATTCGAGATCGATGACGACATCGATTCGTTCCCGGATCAAAGCTCGGAGACAACGGGAAACATCCCCTATCAGATGCGCCAGCGTATCTTCCCGCACGGTGAAGATATCCCGCTCCGCAACCAGTCCGGTTAAGGTCAGAACCACTTCGTTGCCACGAAAGGTGAGAAAAAAAATCCGCGCCTCTGGAAAGAATTTCCGGGCCGCCTTTATGGTCGGGATAGCGAGGACGATACTGCCGGCGCCGAATAATTTAATAAACAGGATCTTCCGGGGATTCTCCGGCTGTTCCTTTTTGATAAAGAAACGTTTCAACTTATAAAGGATGGTCAGAAACCAACAAATAGGCCGACCCACCCATAAATCAAGAATCCGTAACGTCGTTATCTTCATGCCGTATTGCTGTTTCTAAGAACGCCACGAGATTCAAAGGGGAATGTTCTGTTCATCGCGATTTCCACCTGGCAGTAATCGTACTGAAAACAAGAAAAAAACTCTGATAGGCCATATTGGTCCATTCATAAAAA
>MGTE01000077.1:6869-20288 GCA_001799275.1 Deltaproteobacteria bacterium RIFOXYD12_FULL_57_12 | reverse complement strand
CAATTTTTTTCTTTAGGGCAAGAAGTTCCTTCTGTTCCATACCATCCGGCGTCAAAACAACATAACTGCCGGCCTGATCCATAGTGTAGTCTTCGCTGTCAATTTTTCCCGCCTGCACCGCCTCCTGCCGCAATTTAGTGGCAGCCCGGGGCACGGCGACATGGAACGAAGCGAAATCGCAGCCGATCTCTCGGGCCAGACGGCCGGTGGCCTTAATTGTCTCCCGGGTCTCACCCGGTAATCCCAGGATAAAGGTGCCCACCGTCCTTATCCGGTGCCGACGGCAAAGGGCAAAGGCGGCGGCTATCTGTTCCCGGGTGTACTCCTTGTGATAACGCCGCAATATTTCATCGTCTCCGCTCTCCACTCCCATGATAATAGTGTGACAACCCGCCTTTTTCATGCTGCTCACCAGTTGTTCATCAAGCAGGTCGGGCCGGCAGAAGGTGGTCCAGGAAAACAAGGAGGAAAAGGCAGCCATATCCGACAACAGTTCAAGTGTGCCCCTTCTTTTAACACCGAAAGTTTGATTAATCCAGAAAAGTTCCTTGATTCCAAGGCGGTTGAGAGCATGGAGTTCGGCCAGGGCCTCATCATTGGGCCGATAGCCGTATGGCAGGGAAGACATGACGCAAAAGCTGCAGTGAAAGGGACAGCCGAAATCGGTCAGAAAAACAGTGAACTTACCGCTCTTGGCGAACGGGAACCGGTATCGGGGATCAACAAAAAGGGCGTGACACGGGGTGCCGACATTGATGCGGGAATTGGCTGCCTCATCCACGACCGCAACCAGATCGCCGGCTTGGGTCCGATAGGCCATGCGCCTGATCCGCTCATATTGCCCTTGTAGATAATAACACACATCGTGATTGGTAAAATTCAACGCCACGGCGTTCAGGAATGGATACCGCGTCAACCAGCTTATGGGATCAGAAAGGAAAATATCGCCGCTACCGATGAAAATCCGGCCTGGTTCCGCTAATCCAGCCACAAATTGCAGATCGCCGGGATAATTCACTGCCCCGGCCAGAAAAAAGACAACATCCGGCCGAATCTCCTTCACCCTGGCGAGAGTTGCCGCCTCAGACAAGCGGTCCCGCACCGCATCTAAAAAATAAAGCTGATAATCAGTGCCGAGCAGGCCACTCTGCATAACAAAATCAACAGGTGGAAAAAGATAGTTGGAGCGGCTGGTTTTGCTGCAGTAATAGTCGCGAATCACCACCAGCGGTGCCGGCGGATTAAGAAAAAGCAGTCTGGGCCTGCGGGCGGATTGATCCTTCATGGCACCAGGCTTGAACGCCTTTCTTTGACAAAAGTGGTCATCTTCCAAAGGGAAAAAACGCTCATTACGTACAATTCCGGACCAAGTGGTAATGCATAGCGAGGGAAAGGGGCAAGCGCCATGAACATCAACGTAAAGTGCGCAACCAGAATAAAACACAGGAGGTAGGCAACCATTGCCGTGGGTTCTCGAAACTGCCCCCGGCAAAAAAACACGACACCAATGAATGCCAGAATTACCAACACGGGATGAATCCCCAACATGACTGTTCTCAGCATCTTCATCACTGGATTGATATCAAACCACGAATATTCAATCGGATAGAAATTAATGCCATCACTGAAGAACACCTTCCAGGACCAGAACATGACTGGCTTGCCAACCAGCCACCAACCGAGATAGCGCCCCGGATCCTCTTGTATGATTTTCACAAGATGCCTGGCAAGGTCGGGGTAATCTTTGGCCATCTTTTGCTGAAAACCGGGATCCTCCCGGTAAGGCATCCCCGGGAGATCCTTGTATGTGATACCTGGATAAAAACCGGCTACCAGCGCTGTTTTAAACTGACTTGCCTGCACAGTATCAAAGCCCAAAGAGGCAGTACGCCATATTGACCACGATGCCGGCAATGAGTACGAGGCAAACAGAAACAAAGCAAGAGCCACCCAAACCTGACTTTTTCTCTCGTCTTTTTTGAAGAAGAAAATAATCGGCGCGCACAGCAGAGGGAAGATAGCCAGCGTTGGCCGGACAAAAACAGCCAGGCCCAGAACACCTCCAGCTAACAGGAAACGCCAGGCAGAGACCTTCTTACACGCCCAGACGATCAACACCACCGCCAGGAGTAAAAGAAAGGTAAATAGGCTTTCTGACAGTATATAGGCGCTCATGGCAATCATGTGCGGCGAAAGGGCGGTCAGCAAGGCGGCAAGAAAGGCCCAGGGGCGGGGGAGCAGGAAGCCGGCCAGAATGTACACCAGCACCACGGTACTGGCCCCGATAAAACACTGGACAAGCAGGGTAGAATAATAGAACGCCTGCAGAGAACCGGTAAGAAAAAATATCAGCGCCAAAAAAAAAGGATAGCCGGGCGGCCGCCCATCGTGACTTGGCTTTCCATGATGATCCGGCTTGCTCGTAAACACATGATCAAATGCCAAATTCTTGGCAACCATGGTATACGCATAGGCATCCGCCCGAAGGGGCTCAATGATTTTGGTGTTATTCACATATTCCCAACGCAGGAAGAATGAAGGCACCAATAAAAATGCCACCATGAGGAGTTGTTTGATATTTTCTGTCATGTTGCTTCGATGGGCATTCTCAGACCGCGTTCTATTGTCGGCAACAATCTATACCTCTGCCTCTTTCCTTTCCGGGGGAGGCACTTAAGGGTTGAGTTTTTTTATCTGGACAAGCATCTCTCCGGTCCCTATTGAAAAAACAACCTTCGACACCCTTAACAAGCGGGCTAACTTCCCCACCCAACAGCCGAGCAGATGGAGTACGCCACGGTTGTGATACTGGAGAACATTACCAATAAACTCCAGCGTGAGCTTTTTTTTATGGGGGGTGATGCGCTCCACAGTAAAATCAAGCTCATCTGCCAGCAGGGCGAGTGCGCTCCTGGTCAAAAAGGTTACATGTTCAAGCTTGTACTGAAACCAATAGCCACCCATAAGTCGGCTTGACAGTGACTCCACATCAGGAAGTGTAAAGATCCCTTGGCCGCCAGGAAGCATGATTTGCACCATCTCCCGAAAAAGTGCCTTCACATCAGTAACATGCTCAATGACATCAGTGCCGACAATAACATCAAAACTCGCGGGCGCGAAGAAACCACCCCTGATCGCTTCCGCCAAGGTCCCTGCAAATATTCTGGCACCCGGCAGTTTTTCTCTTGCCTGCGTGACTGCCCATTCATTGACATCGACCCCAGAGACTTCAGCACCCAATTCTTGGGCCTCTTTCAATAAAAATCCGGTTGCACAACCGACATCCAGAAGCTTCTTTCCCTTTAAGGAGCCGACATGCCTCGCGAGGAGATCTTGGAAATTAACCCGTTTGATTCTTTCAATATCCTGCTGTGTTTCCCCAAACCAAGAATGATAATAGTCGCGATCATAGGCTATCTCCTGCCGGGCCTCGAGGAACTTGGACCCACAACCCCGGCACATGAAAATCGGGCCATGAGCGGATCTCTGGGCCAAGGCGATCTCTCTTTCACAGATCGGACACCCGCGGACCTTTTGCATAGAGTAATTCTTCCCCTGTAATGTTAAGGCAATGCGCCACGTTATAACATAATCCTCAGGAAATTGTACTAATTCTTCCACGGCACGAACTACTGACGGGCCGACACAACAGAACACACCTCAGCGTACCAAGAGAAAGGTCCATCCGGCTTATCCCGAAGGAGATACTGACCGGCCGGCCCGCCTTCGGCAGATATGGGAACTGACGCTTGACAGCCTTTGCCAAAAGCTCTTTAATGCGGGGGTTTGTTTGGTGGCTTGAAAAAAATATTAAAAATGGCATCGGGCAACAGTTAACAAATCGGCAGGGTTCATCCCGGCCCTTCCATTTGGGCGAAAGTCGGAGATCCAACCAACGTCATGGCGCGCATTCTTTTTCTTCAACCACAGCAGTTTGCCTATGCCGGCCTTTATTATATCTGCGGCACCCTCAAGTCGGTCGGGCACCAGTACAGTGTTTTAGCCGCAAATCGTCCGGAAACCATATCCAAACACATCAGAGAGTTCGCCCCGGATATTATCGGGTTTCCCTGCCTTACCGGAATGCACCGGGAAATCCTTGCCATTGCTTCATCGATAAAGGAGGAGTTCCCTGGCGCCAGGATACTCTTGGGCGGAATTCATCCGACCCTTTTTCCCGATATACTTCGCAATCCGAATGTTGATTTTATTTGCCGCGGTGAGGGGGAATGGCCAACCGCTGAACTGCTCAATGCCCTTGACGCCGGGCTGTCTTCCTTTGATATTCCTAATATTTCCTGGAAGAAAAATGGCGAGATCTTTCATAACGAGATGCGGCCGTTACTTGACCCGCTGGACAGCCTCCCTTTTCCGGATTATTCAATCTACCGGGACATTCCGGTAATTGCTGCCGACACCTATCCAACCGTTTTCATGACCCGCGGTTGTCCATTCTCCTGCACCTATTGCCATAACAGCAATCAGAGAAAAATTTACAAAGGCAAGGGGAAATATGTCCGTTCTTTCAGTCCGGAAAGGATTCTCGACGAGGTCGAAGCGGTCATATCACAATATCCCAACACCACGGCGGTCTTTCTGGGGGCCGATACTCTCGGGACTGATCTTGGGTGGCTGACCGACCTGCTGACCAGGTATCGAGCCCGCTTCGATATGCCGTACAACTGCCTCATCCGCCCTGAACACATCAACGAGGAGTTAGCCCGGCTGCTGAAGGAAACAAACTGCCACATGATCGCCTTTGGCATCGAATCAGGATCCGAAAGGATCCGGCGAGATCTTCTTCGGAGAGGCTACCCGAACAAGCAGATCATGCAGGCAGCCGGGCTTCTCAAAAAATACGGTATCAGATTCAGAACTTATAACATAATCGGTTTCCCCACCGAAACACCGGCAGAGATGATGGAGACCCTTCGCTTAAACCTGGAAATAAAACCTGATTTCCCCTGGTGTTCGATTTATACGCCCTATCCAGAGACAAAGCTTTCCGAATACAGCGTTGCCCATGGATACCTTGACAAAAATTTCACCTATGACGATGTGCCGCTCTCCTTTTTTAACGATACAGTGCTGAAAAATGTCGACCGTAATTTCATCGTCAATCTCCATTCATTTTTTCAGACCATGGTGTTGTTTCCCAGTCTTACCCCTCTCCTGAAATATCTCCTCCGCATACCTCCCAACCGGGTGTTCAGATTTCTCTTCAAGGCCGTCTATTCTTATGTGTGCATCCGCTCGGAAAACAGGACGGTTGTTTCCTTCCTGAAACTGGCCCTGGCCAACAGGAAGTTTTTCAAATAACGCCCTCAAATCTTCTGCGTTCATCTCGGATCCGGTGGACAGAGGCGGGAAATAATTTCCAGCAACCTGACCCCGAATTTATCCCAAGAAAAAGATTCGGCGAACTCCCGGCACCGCTCTGGAGCGACTCCATTAAGCCCCGTTTTCAAAAACCGAATCGTCACTTCTGAAAATTGCCGATAGTCTTCCCCTGGCACAAGAAAACCGGATTGCCCATGTTTGACCGCATCCGCAACTCCACCGACAGCAAAGGCCACGGTCGGCAGACCATAGGATGCCGCTTCCGTGGCCACCATCCCGAACCCTTCCACATCACCAGTAATCTCCCGGGCCGGAAATACGAATAAATCTGCCGCCTGATAGGCGGCCCCGAGCGTTTCCTCGGCAACCGCCCCCAAGAGCCGGACGTTATCAGAGAACCCAGCTTCGCGAATTACGCCTTCAATTTCCCGCCGTACATCCCGATCTTTTCTTATCGATTTTTCAGGCTCCGCCCCGATAACCACTAGGACCGTATCGGGGTTTTCCCTCAGGACTTGCGGGAAGGAATGACGGAGAAATTCGACCAACCCCTTGCGGGCCACCAGACGGCCGACCGACAGAAGTATTTTTTTCCCGACCAGATTATAACTGATCAGGAAATCATTCCGTGCCTGCGGAGTCAAACAGGGAATGGCCACGCCCGGACAAAGCACTTCGATCCGGTCCGGCGCGATTCCCTTGGCAACTGCAAGGCGAGCCGTGTTCCGGCTGTTGGCGATCACGATGTCCATTTTCCTCAGGGCCGGGATAAAGACCGCCTGGTATAGGCAACTGTCGGCGATAAGATCCAGCCCGTGCACGAAAGAAATGGCGGGAATCTTACGGAAAACCCTGACAAACGCGGCAATCGGAGCGGTGACCCCACTCCCGGCCAGGCAAAAACGATAATTCCGGCCGGCAACGTTCATGGCCGACTTGGCCAGCGCACAAAACAGGAAGGCGGACACCGGGGCCGGTGGGCATTCCCATGCCCGGCCGGGAGGCTCAATATGGGCGCCGCAACCGACCGGTCCAACCAGGTTACAGAGATACTCGCGTTGCAACACCTCCACCACTCGGCCCATGAGCCTTTCCATACCGCCGACAAGTGGCGGGAAATTTCTGGTTACGACTAATATCTCGTTGTCCATTGCCTGGCATGACCCGGATAAATTACAGGACGAAAAATCGTTACAAGCCCCAGAGGGAGACTGTTATCTTTCCGCTGTTTTCTGCAACAACCAGATATATCCCGGGCTTGCCCAATAAAAATAACATAAGACAGCCAAGGCGATTTTCTGTTTTATGCCGTGCGGGGTTATCATGTAATCCGTGTAATATTTTTGCGGTTCCGATACGGTGGCCACCGTGTAATCGAATCTGGCAAACTGTTTCACCAGGGACTTCAACCCCCAATAGCTCAGATGTCGTTCGTAATAATGGGTGCCCTTTCCCGCCAGTCTCATATAAATATGAGCCAGGGGGCGTGGGACAACCGAGAGGAGAGGGAGATGGTAGTGAGGTTCGTTGAGCATCAAACGATTGCCTCCGGCGAAATAACAAACTCCGGCAGGCTTCAGAACCCGTAAAATCTCGACGAACATCCGTCGCGCATCGGGAACATGCTCATATACATGAGCACAGATCACGACATCAAATCGCTCCTCCGCAAATGGAAGATCAAGGGCATCACCGGTCTGGAATTTCAGGTTGCCCCGATGGAATGTTTTTTGCGCATGCGCAATGGCCTGGGTATCGATATCAATTCCGACGACTTGCCCGAAATAACGACTCAGATAATTATCGATGATCCCAGTTGAAGCGCCGATGTCCAACAGATCCAGTTCATGTAGGGGGTTGGGCAGAAACTCCTCCAGGATAGCAACCATTGTCCGGGCCTTTCTCTCCCGGGCTGGGATATCATACATGGCGATACCCCTGCTCGAAAAACCATACTGGTATCCTCTGGACATGATTACCACTCTAACCGTTGATTACCGAACCGTTTACGACAACCTGAATCCTGCCGGCGCTCATGAGTCGAAATGGGTATCCGTATGTTCATAACGCATCTGGCTGATCTGCTCCGAAATAAGTCCCATCATGAAAATAAGCACTGAGGTTGTGAGTAGCAGAGCCGTCATGTTGGTGAACCGATGCTGGGTGATGAAAGTGTAAAGGTAATAAAACAGACCGACCACAAAAAACAAAAAACTCACCGGCAGAAACACCCGAAACGGCGAGAACAGCGTGGCGATCTTGGTAATGATCAGCAGAAACCGGACCCCGTCCCGGGCGAGTTTTATCTTGCTCTTTCCCTTCCGGGCCTTGGTCTGGATCGACACATATTTCACACTTCTACCGCTTCGCAGATAGGCCAGGGTGATCGTGGAAGGATAGGAAAAGGTGTTGGGCAGGAGATAGATGAACTTCCGGGCCGTTGCTGTCCGAACCAGGCGGAAGCCTGAGGTCAGGTCGCGGACCTTGAACTTGGTGACATAGGTGGCCAGGCTGTTAAAAACCCGATTGGCCAGATCACGGTGCAGTTTGGTGTCCGAACCCTTATCCCTTGCCCCCACCACCATGTCGAACCCGCCCCGATATTCCAGCAGTCTGGCCACATCGGCAGGATCATGCTGGCCATCTGCATCCATCAGCACCACCCATTCGCCGCTGGCGTTTCTGAGGCCGGTCTTGACAGCCGCGCCGTTGCCGATGTTGTATGGGTGGGAGAAGACCCTGGCGCCAGCCCCCTTGGCGATTTCCGCGGTCCGATCGGTGGAGCCGTCATCAACAACCAGAATCTCGAAATCGGGATAGGAGGCGTTGAGCACCTTTATCGTTTTCCCGATGTTCTCCTCCTCATTGTAGGCGGGCAACAAGACGGTCACGGATTCGTTCACAAAATCTTCTCCCCGAGAGTAAGCGGCCACAGGGCACCGCATCTCCTTTGGCATCGGCCTGCCCGCATACCTGATGTATAGCGAACAGGCCTCGTGGTCGGCATACGAAACTGCCGACGATTGACACGCGAATCTACGGCACCCTGTAACCGCTTACAGACGCGGGACGAGTACTTCGCGTAGTTCCTTTTACCTTGTTTGTGATCAGTTAAGCCCGAGAAAATACTGCCATCTGATCTGGGTATCCTTCAACAAAGGCGCCTTTTCATCCTTGAGCGACAGAAGCGCTGCATTCTCGTAAAGCAGCCAATTAGCATGGCCAGGGTGTTGCAAAAGGACCTGCTGGAAAACCGTCGCGGCCTTTTGCCGATCTCCCAAATCCAGGTAGTATCTGCCAAGCTGATCCAACGCAGGCAAAAAATCTGGCTGGCGCTGCAGAAGACCGATAAGTTGTTCAACCCCTGCCGCCGTGCCATTCTGCCTGGCCTGCCACCTGGCCTGAAAGAGACCGACAAAGGGATGCCCCGAGGCAAGGGCCTCTGCCCGGTTAAGCAGGGCGTGAAGTGGCCATCCGTTCAGCAGCGGGTCATATTTCTCGATAAAAACCACCGTTGCCATAGAACACCGGAACAGGGCATTGGCAATGTATACCGGATCCTTCTCAAGCACACATGCCGCTGCTGCCAGATTCAACTCCTTAACCTGCTGCAGCTTTTGCCGCAGTGCCGACCCTGCCCGGCTGTCCGGGGCTAACTCAAAATTTTTCTCCAAATAATAATCGGCGCGCTGATATTCCCGGACGCCGGCCATGACCGCAGCCATGCGTAGAAAAATTCCAGCCTGCCCGGAATCCAGGCGCAGTTGCGCGCGCGCCTGTTCATTATGCTCGGTAACCGTCAATAACTCCAGCAAAAAATCTTCCAGAAAATCTGTCTTTGGCATGAAATGCAGGCCAACCACATAAATCCTGAAGGCGTCTTCAAATTGCCCGTTCTCCCGGCAGCTATTGCCCCAGGCCGCCATGAACCTGGGCAGGTTCATCAGATTCATTTGGGCGGAGATACCATCCCAGTAGCGTTCTCCCCGGGCAGCCGCCTCGGCAAAGCGCCCCTGCTCCGACAGACTCATGAGAATATTGGCGGCGGCGTTCACATACTCTTCCTGATGCGGACGGCTCAAGGCCAGGGCCTGTTCGAGGACGGCAAGGGCCTCCGGATACTGGCCCTGCTCGGCTAGGGCCTGACCGTAATTGGCAATGGCCCGCGCCTTTTTCGGCGATTTCTCGGCGCAATCCTGACTGATGGCCAGACGGTCCTGCCAGGCGTTGTTTCTGATACTGGTCAGCACCGAAAATGTCGCCGCCAGAATGACCAGCACGAGCATCATGATTTTGCCCGATTCCTGTTCCTCTCGGTTCAGCCATCTCCCCGCGGCTTGATCAATGATGCTGGCTGCCGCTACCATGATGCCGACCGAGGGCAGATACAGACGATGCTCAAATACCAGTTCGAGCGGCACAATAGTGGATTCAATGGCCAACTGGAGGAAAAACCAGATGATACCAAATGCCAGCAAAGGCTGGCGTCGGCGCAATCGAATCCCCCAGATAAACAATCCGGCCAGCAGGATAATCGACAGGATGGTGGTCGGCGGCGTCAGCAACGAGGTTGATATGGAGAAGTCATGGTCCAGATTCAATCGGTTTGGCAGGGGCAGCAGCAGAAGCGACAGATAGAAGACCAGCACACGGGCCTCGGTGAGCAGCCTTTCCGTTAAGGTGAAATCACGGAGGGCATAGCCGTTGATAAGGGTCATCAAAGGTTGATGCGCCAGTGGCAGCAGCACAACAAGGGCGATCGCCAGCAGCAGCCAATGGCGCCAAGAAGCAGCGCGGGCAATATTGCGAAAACGATCGGGGGAGAGGAACAGCCATTCCACCAGGAGAATCGCAAGCGGCAGGGTCGCGCTGTTCTCCTTGGAAAAAAAGGCGGCGATTGCGGCCACGGCACAGCCGATCATGAAAAGAAATCTGCGTTTCGCTGCTGCAAGGCGGGCTTCCAGGTAGCAGGTCAGAGAGACAAGATAGAAAAGGGCGGCCAGGGCGGTCATCCGCTGGACCAGATAGCTGACCGCATTGGTCTGCACCGGGTGCAGGGCCCAGAGTGTGCAGGCGAAGACCACGAACAACTCCGGAGACATGCTGCCGGACAGGCTGCGACGGCCGATTTCGGTGCGCAGCAAGGCACGCAGGAAGAAGAACAGGGCAAGAACAGAGCCGAGGTGGATGGCAATATTGGTCAGATGAAAGGGAACAATGCTGCCATGGGCTAGGAGCCTGTTCATGGCAAAGGAAACCTGGGGAAGAAAACGGGCTACACCAAAGCGGCCGGCCGCGATCTGCCGCAGGGATGCCACGGAAAGGTCGCTGATCTCCAGGGCCGGATTTTCAACAAAGGCCGTGATGTCGTCGAGAACGGGCGGCGCCTGCAATGTGTTGCTGTAGCTGATGCAGACCAGAAAAAAGACGAGTAGAAAAATCCGGCCCGGCGTGAGCAGGGTGAATCGTAGCCGTTCACCAAGAGGCGAAAACCTGGACATAATCCACAGCCTGTTCATCAAATTCTGCCAAGCCAGGACAGAAGCTTCAACTGCCAGACGATCCAGACTGCCTCGAAGATCACCCGGCGATCCATTTTAGTCTTCCCTTGGGTTCGGTCGGTAAACACGATGGGAATCTCACGGATGGTGAATTTCCGGCGCCAGCAGAGATAATTCATCTCGATCTGAAAGGCATAGCCCTCGGAGGTGACCCGACTCAGATCAACGGCCTCAAGGACCGCGCAACGGAAACACTTGAAGCCGCTGGTCAAATCCCGCAGTGGCAGGCCGGTGATCAAGCGGGCGTACCAGTTGGCCAGGAAGCTGAGCAGCAGGCGATGCATGGGCCAGTTGACCACGTTGACCCCGTTGAGATAGCGGGAGCCGATCACCACGTCGGCCGAATTCATGGCGCTGAGAAAATCCGGCAGGCACTTCGGATCATGGGACAGATCAGCATCCATCTCAAGGACAAAATCGTATTTCCGGTTGACCGCGTACTGAAAACCTGCAATATATGCGGTTCCCAAACCGAGTTTGGCCGGGCGGTGGAGCACATGAATCCGAGGGTTGCTAACGGCTAGCTGATCAACGATCCGGCCGGTGCCATCGGGCGAATTGTCGTCGACCACAAGCACCTCCAGGCAGGTGGCCGCAGCCAGAACCTGCGGGATAACAGCCGCGATGTTTGCCGCTTCGTTATAGGTCGGGATGATTACCAGGGCCTTCATGTGAAAATTCTCAGTGAGCGCTCCACGCCGCAGGTGCCGATTTATCATAAAGTAACTTTTCGCAAATTCTTGCCTTGGAAAAGGCAGAAGAGAATATCGAATATCGAACAAGGAATAATGAATGTCGAAGGGAAACAGAGAGTTCGATGTTGAGGAATGAGTGATTGATTTTGCCGTTCGTATAGTTCGAACCGCCGAGACCTGGCAAAGACAAATATCGACAACCACAACCCGAAAAAAACTTCATGATTCGAAATTCCTTGTTCGATATTCGATATTCTCTTTAAAAACCTGAAACACGTAATTTCAGCCATTTAGGTCGAAGTTACTTGGAAGGGTTACAATCGCTACTGATCATACCAAAAGACTCTGAAGAAACAAACGGTTATACTGAAACATGGCCAGCGTCCAACATATTGAGCCTGAAAGACAGCAGAAACTCGTCGAACTGTTTTTCCGCCTCCTGCCGGCCACATTCGGCCTGGTGGTCTTAGCGACCTATCTCCTGTTCACCACCGACCATCTCGGCGGCGCTGATTCCGCTGAACTGATCGGCGCCAGCTACAACTGGGGCATCGCCCACCCGCCCGGCTATCCCCTCTATATCACCCTTGGCAAACTTTTCTCGCTCATCTCACCGTTCGCCAACGTCATCTATACCTACAACCTCTTCGCCACCATCTGTTCCCTGACCGCCTTTGTCCTGCTCTACCGCGGCCTGCGGCACGTGGGCATCCAGCCGGCCGCTTTGGTCATGGCTGGCAGCTTCTTCATCTTTTCGCCGATCAGCATGCGCTGGCTGACCACGGCCGAGGTCTTTGGCCTGCACCTGCTCATCTGTGCCGCGGGCATTTATTTGGTTTTTTACACCATCCATAAAGAAAGGCTCACCCAGGCCGCCCGCCTGCTTGGTCTGGTTGTTGGTCTGGGCGCGGCCAACCACCATACGATCATCTTCCTCTTTCCCGGCTTCTTCCTGGTCTACGGGTATTACTGGCTGCGCCTGGATTCCCGCAGACGACTGCAGGAACTGGCCTGGCTCGGCCTGTTTACCGTTCTCGGATTTTCGTTCTATCTGCAACCGGTAATCAGCACCCGGCTTTTCGAGCCACCAGTAAGCGCGATGGGCATCTCCATCCACAGCTTTCAGGATCTGACCGATCTATTCCTGCGAAAGCTCTACGGCACCTTTTCGCTGACCGGAAAAGAAAACGCGACCGCACCGTATCCCTGGTTCTGGCTCAACAGATATCTGGTCACCGGCATTTTCTCCGAGAAGGGGCTGACCATTTTTATCGGCATGCTCTGCTGTTACCAGATAGTCCGTAGCATGCTTTCCCGTTGCAACCTGCTGCATTCCTTTATCCTGCTCTGCTTTTTTTCATCACTCAGCTTTTTCCTGATGGTGGATTATCCAACCCCGGAAAATTTTGAGCTGGACATCCTGGCCCGCATGTTTCTCATGCCTAGCATGATTGCAACCCTGCTCGCCATCCTCGGCCTTGACCTACTGTTGAAGGATATGCACCTGGTTGGCTCACGGATGCACAGCCTGCTTGCACTCAGCACGATGATTTTCCTTCTCGGTACACTCTTGAACGGCGAAAGACAAGTTAACACAGCGCCGTTGGACATCGAACTGCAGACCGGCCGGGATATCCTGACCGGCTGCACGGAGAACAGTCTCCTTCTTCTTTCAGCAGATTCCCATATCTTCTCCACGTTCTATCTGCAGGAGGTGGAAGGCATGCGAAAAGATATCTGCACCATTGCCTGGCCGCTCACGACCCTGGCGCAATACCGCGCTTTTCTCGCCACAAGATGGGGAAATAAAATCGGCTTACAAA
>MGTE01000077.1:0-6840 GCA_001799275.1 Deltaproteobacteria bacterium RIFOXYD12_FULL_57_12 | reverse complement strand
AAAACTTGCCAGCCTGCCGCGCGGTATTATCTGGCAGGTAGTAGAAGCCCCCGCGCCAACCGGCAGAGAAGAAATACTGCTGGCCAACCTGCCAGCCATCCAGTCCTATCTCGCCTGGCTGCCCGCCGGACACTGGCCCGGCCAGTATGAGCCGGAACGTCGCCTCTTGGAAAGATATTTCACGTACCTGCGGCTGATGCGCATGCATCAATTCAAAGCGGATAACCAGGTGATCCCCGCCGATCTTCTGGAAAAAATCTGCCTCCTCACCAGATCCGCTGTGCCTGATGATCAACTGGCAGACCTTTTTCTTGGAGTTTTCTATTCCCGATACGCCCTGAATCCGTCCCTTGCTGTGAGCTATCTTGATAATTTCCTGAAAAACTACACTGGGCAACAGGAAGAACCTGTAGAAACAGCAAAGGCGCTGCACAACAGGCTCCTGATGGAATATTCACGCTCGCCAGACAGGCCAACTGCCGCGCCTTAGCGCGTATCCGTCTGGTTTTCGCCTGCCAGAGGCGCACCCTTTTCTTTCTGCTCCTCGCCGCGGATGACCTCTTCACAACCAGCCCATTTGGGATGCCCCGGATACAACTCAAGAAGTCGCTTATATATCCCCGCTGCCAGTTCCGGCTTTCCGAAAGACAGATAGAAGCGACCCAGTTCCTCCAGAAATGGAACAAAATCCGGCTGTGAGGCAGAGGCATCAATAAGCAATTGGCCTGCCTCCTGATATCTGTCATGTTCTATTTCCCAATGCGCCAACCAAAGAATTACAAAAGGATCATCGGGTGCAATGGCCCTGGCCTGCGTAATCAACCACAATAACGGCCTCCCCTGAAGAGGCTGGTAATAGGAACGAACAAACCGAGCCAACGCCATATAAATACGGAACCAATTGTTGTTTCGGTAGGTTTCGTCATTGGCGATATCGTACTGTTCCCTGGCAATCTTGTTGCGTTCCAGTTCATCTGCTAATCGTTTCTCATAACGTTCCACCAATGTATGCCCGGCATCCAGTTGCCGGGCCTGATCGAGATATTTTCCCGCAAGGTCATAATGCCGCAGCCGCAGCAAGACATTGACCATTTGCAACGACACATCGATCTGTTCGCCGCTTAATCCCAGTTCATGACGCCCCTGTTCACTCTTGCTGGCCTCGACGAAAAGATGCTCAATCGCCTTCACCAGAAAAAGGGAGTTGTTTGTTTGCAGAAGGCCGGTCACATAGGTGTCAAGGGCCTCTGCATAATGCCCGGTCATCTGATACGCGTAGCCCCAGTTCCGCATGAATTTATCAAAACCGGAGAAATTCTTATCACGAGTAATCTTTGAAAAATACTCGTCACCCCTGGCAATCGCCTCATCATATTTTCCCTCCATGACATAGCCGTGCAGGAGATTATTCGCCGTGGTGATAACTGTCTCATCATTTAATTTCGCAAGGCCCATGGCCCGTTCCAAGGCAACTCGCGACTCTTCGGTTCTTCCTGCCTGGGACAAAACCATGCCAAGGTTTGTGCTGGTCCGCGCCTTGTTGGGAGCTTTATTATAACAATCCTCATAGAGTGACAGGGAGTCACGCCAATCTTCATTGCGCAGGGTGGTCAACAATGAGGACGCGGCTGCAAGGATGACCATGAGCAGAAAGTAAATCTTCTGGCCATCTGGTGACCGCTGAGGACTCAGCCGAAAAGCAAGCCAATCAAGCGCGGCCACCAGCGCCATGAAGAAACCAACCGAGGGCAAATAAAGACGGTGCTCAAAAACAAGCTCAAGCGGAATGACACTGGATTCAACTACCAGGTTCAAAAAAAACCAAAAAATGCCCAGACTGATCAGGGGAGACCGCTTTCGAAGCAGGATCGCGACACTTAGCAGAAAAAGCAGAAACAAACCTGCCAAGAGAGTGGATGGAGGTGACAGCAGGCCGGTTGAAATGGTGAAATCATGATCCAGATTCAGACGCCCCGGCAGTGGCAAGGCCAGCAGAGTGATATAGAAGACCACCACTCGCAATTGGGTAAGCAATCTCTCGGCAAGCGTAAACTCGCGCATGTCATACCCCGCGGTCATCACCTGCCATGGCTGCTGGCCAAGAGGCAGCAGCACCAGGATAATCAGCACAAGCAGACTCCAGTGGTACCAACGCAAACGGTTCAGAACTCTGCCGGCTAGGCCCGGGGAAATAAAAACACATTCCGCCAGCAAAATGGCAAGCGGCAGGGTGGCGCTATTCTCCTTGGACAAAAAGGCAAGGACAGCGGCCAGCATGGCAGCAAGAAAAAACATGACCCGTTGCCTGGTACCGTTAGCCAGTCGGCCGTGAAGATAGCAGGCAAGGGACAGAAGATAGAATAAAGCGGCCAGCGAGGTCATGCGTTGGACCAGATAGGTGACCGCATTAGTCTGCAGCGGGTTGAGTGCCCACAATGCGCAGACAAAGAGGGCATAACGGCCGGATTCCTTGAGAAAGCCCAGCGAGTTCCTGCCGATTTCGGTACGCAGCAGTGCATTAAGAAAAACATAAAGCGCCCAGACCGCCAATAGATGAATAGCGATATTGGTCAGATGAAAATAAACAACACTGCCATTACCGAAATAATGGTTCAGGGCAAAGGATAGCATCGGTACAAACCGGGCCATGCCGAACCTGTTCTGGACGACGCTGGCGATTTCCTCGAAAGAAATGGTCTTGAGATAGACATTCGGTTCCTCGACAAAGGACTGGATATCGTCGAGAACGAGTGGAGAATAGAGAGTGTTGATGTAACTGGCAACAACAAGAAAGAGGACCACAACAAAGGCAGGACCTGGCAAAATATGCAGTGATCTCTGTATCCGTATCATAAACTTGAAAACAAACAGCCGCATCCTTCCGGTATGCGGCTGTTTGTCAATTCAGGAAATTTTGTCAGACAGAGAGTAATGATTACTCCTTGAGACCGACATTGGTCTTCAAGCTGCCGGACAGCGCCCACTTGGTTATCTTGTCCGTGCCGCCTCTTGACGGATGGGCGGTGAGCATATTCGCGTTAACCCCGTTCAGTTTCTGCGTGGCAGCGGGGGCGTATATGGTAAATTTAATAACGCCAGAGGTGGTAACTGTTTGACCGGTGAGATAGGTTTTATCAGCATCCTTCCACAACTTGTTAATAACAGTGGTGGTCGATATAGAAGACATGGTGCCTTCCACCGCAAAATGCTCGGCCACATTGACCTCAACGGAATGCAGCGACGGCATGACCATGGAAGTAACCCGTGAACGCTGGATGTACTTCATGTACGCCGGTACGGCCACGGCGGCCAGGATGCCGATAATGGCCACAACGATCATCAACTCGATAAGCGTAAAACCTTTTTGTCCTTCTTCCTTCCTCATCATTTTCAGCATCTTTGTCTCCTCCTTCTTAAAGTGGTTTCCTATAATTAAGCATGTTAAGGCGCCGCCCTACCCTGCCGCACCAACCCCGAAAGAAATTCTCGCCGCCTGCACCTCCTCTTTAATGAAGTTACCCTCGGTTTTTTCCCTTCAGAAAATCAGTACTCCTCAAGCAGTTCATTAGCAGCAATTACGATGCCTGTAGACTCATTACCACTGACATTCCATTCTGGCAAGAAAAAATTTTCATAAAATACAGGTGGTTGTTGAGCAAAAAAAAATTGACCTGCTGACGCTCCCAGGTCAACAACGGTATTTTACCGGACAATCAGGTGAATCAAGTGACAAAATTTGTCAACAAAGAGACGCGGAACGGCAAGACAACAAAAAATAGGCGACTACTCGGGTTGCTTAGACTGTTAGCCTGTAGTCTGTTAGGTAAAAAAAGGATCGAATCCGCGGGACCAAAGCAGGCCTAATCTTTTAATTTCCAGCCACCAATAGACTAAACACCCACAGACTGTTGACACCTCCGTTTTGTTCAGCTCAAGATCAAAACATTGGTGTCCATTTTTTTCAACCTACCTCAACAGTTTGATATGCTGGCTGAAACTAACAAAAGTTGGGCGCAGACAAAAACGGTTTCAGGCGGGAAAAAGGCGAAAATTGAAAATTGGCTGCCCTTCGTAAATTCATTCAGAACCCAATTGACTACCCTGCCTAAAGAAATGATAAATACCATTCTTGTGGCCCAAACTCAAGTGAAGGATGGATTTCTTGCTGCCAGGTATTAGCGTTGAGGAAGTGGATAGGTCGCAGGAAGAGGCCCGATATCGAGGCAGTTGCGGTTAATAAAAAACCTGGAAAAACTGATGAAAAAACTGCTGAGACAAGTCAATCTGAGCGGATGATTTGTTCGGGAGACGGAGACTCTTGGCTTTCAAAAGTTTGGGCCGGAATATTATTATCCCATAGTATAGGTGTAATGCGAGTGGCTGGGACAATGAATGCAAACCCCCTTTTCTCATCTCTAGTTTTCCCAGTCACTAAGCCGAGCATATTCTGATCTTGATCAAAAACACCACCGCCAGAAAAACCATTGGTAGTCAACGCATCACTGATGATTAAACGCCCTTGTTCTGTCCCCCAAAACCCAGAGATAATTCCTCTGCTCATAGCACCCATGCCTGGTACAGGTTGTCCATATAATGTTATTGAAGTCCCTAATTTGGGGTCAGTATTAATGATCTTGCTCACATTGCAGCCTCCAAGCTTATTAACCTCTAACAGTGCGACATCAACATTCGGGCTCTCGGCTAATATCTTGGCATTTAGACTTTCGTCATGAATCGACTCACTATTACGTTGTTGTGATTCTCCAGACCACCTACTTATCAATACAGTATCTGACCCAGCAACAATGTGCGTATTTGTCAATAAGATGCATTTATTTTTTTCTGAAAAAATTGCGACCGCCATCCCTCTGTTTATTTTCATTTCTTCTTTTTCAGTGCTGCTTGAAAAAACGAAATAAGAACTACTACCGTATTTTTGTTCAACCGATTCAAACGTTGGTTTAAATTGTTGAGGTCGCTCCACAGTTTTTTGCTGTGCAGATATATTTCGATCTCCTGTGTCTATAGAAGTGGCACATCCGAAAACTAACAGGAAAAGCAATGGCAAAAAAAATATAGCAGGACTACTCATCATATTAGTCGGCAACCTCCGGCAAGCACAGTGGCTTGAATTTGTGGGCAGAGCCGCGCCGAATGAGCGGCGCGTGCGGGGAGCGCGCGTCCGCTCGATTCGGTTTGATGGTTTGACGGTACACCTACGACTGTGTATCCTCGCCAGCATTAGTTATCACAAATTTTAATGGTCACTTGGGCAGACCGATGGTTCCCGCCGATCTTGTTCATTGTGGTAATGGTATAGTAGTCTTCAATGCGGGTTCCAGCAACCTTACCATACAAATAGGTTTTCAGGCCAAAAGCGCGAAGTGCTGCAAGGTGCTCGTTGTCAAGCGGTTGGTTTTTTTTAATAATAAACCCATAGGGCCTGCCGTTCAAGGTCGTTCTGTCTGCCGGCATGGAAACTTCTCCAAACTCTCCACGATACGCCAACCGCCCTCTAATGGGAAGGCCGTCGGCACTGCCACTGTAGTTAGCCTGGATATGGTAACGATTCTGAAGCCCCTCCTTCTCCAACCTATTAATTACGTTTGATATTCCGTTTGCAACCTGCGCAACGAAGGCGACACCTTCCCGCTGGTTATGAGCAATCGCCTGTATTGTGTTGAGGTTATACCCTCCAGGAGGGAACATGGCCCGAGGAGATGTCCACGTCAACTGTATGATGGCGCCGTCGCTCGTTGGCTGGACAACGCCGTCGAAATCAACACCCTCATAGGTCGACCTATACCCGTCTTGATGGAATTCCATTATAATTTCTTCAACGCTGGCTTTCGCAATCTGCTCGGCCCGGAGGCGTTTGGGCGCAACCCCCTGTTCACTGATGGTGCGATAGTACCCCACCGGTTCGCCTCCCAAGGTTTTTTTGCCGCTTGCCACTCCATTCAATGACGACGTACAGGCGCTGTTTACGAATAACGGTAACAAGGCAACAACAAGGTATCTTTTCATGGTACTACTCCTTAAGTTTGTGGTAAAATAATGAATCTAATGATGCCATGATGGCGTACAGGTTGTTGGTTTTACGTTCTCTTTTGCGATTATTGCCATGCCCCCCAATGCCTCTTTTTTTCCGTTTCTTCCGCGTGGGATTCTCTGCTGAGTTTGCAGGATGACTCGAAGGCCAGTTCAGGGACGCGCCCCCACCAACAGGCTTCAGATGTCACCAGCAACAGTACCCACCATCTCTTTGTTTTCATTTGTTATCAAAGCCTCCACTGTCAGGGCATCCGGCGCTAAGTGTCGTTTTGGCAAACATGACGATCCTGGGGCCGAAAGCTGCTTTCCATAGACAAGCCCTCTATACGCAGGGCCAACCGGGATATTTGATGCTGCAGACGACGCATATTGCTGAAATGTTAATAAATAACGGTCTTCTGGACTGAGCTTCTGATCGGTGCTGACACAGACCGCGCCCTCCTTGTGAAGTATCTTGAAGTTATATTTTACCGCAGCGTTGCTTCTGTTGCTGAAGCCGTTCGGTTGGAAGTGCGATAACCCTTGAATTTCTTTTTGGTTGTTCTGACCTGCTGGGACAAGCGGCTTTGCCATCTCGGCCGCCGCTTGCGTCGCAACGTCCCCTTTCTGGCTGCTCGGCCCTAACGGGGCAGGAAGATGGTTCGTTTTAAGGAACATTTCGGTTTCTTGGCCCGTAATTTTGCAGAGAATATCCAGAAGTAAAAGTTGGGTTAAATCCGGCAATATCTCACTGGGGGTGACCTCGGCGCCGACGGTTTTGGTGAAACCAAATCCGCTGCCGTCATA
>MGTE01000076.1:5071-6240 GCA_001799275.1 Deltaproteobacteria bacterium RIFOXYD12_FULL_57_12 | reverse complement strand
TACATTCTCTCGGCCGTTGACCAGGTCCGGGCTTATGAAGAGGTGATGGCCGGTGTCCATGACAACCGGCCGCTGCCCTCTTTTGTCGACAACGGACTGCTGGCCGAACACCTGCGGATTGCGACCCTGCTCAGGGTGACCTCCACCCCGAACTACTGGATCAATGGGACGCCGGTTGCCGGGGCGGATCTGGAGCGAATTGAAAACCTCCTGCGGGCTGCCGGGGAGAAAGAAACCACTTCATCCAAGCAAAGGAGAACAAAATGACACCATTCACAAAAAAACCACGTACCTTTGCCGCGCTGATGCAACCGATTTTCCCGGCCGGTATCCGGCACAGGAAAAAAATCGCCGCGCTGATCGTTCTCGGCTCCACCTGTCTACTTGCGGCCGGCAACGCCGAAGCCTTCACCTCGCCGGCTGCCGGCAGCTTTGCCTACGACATCTACGACGTGGGCGTGAACGACATCCTGAAAGGCCCCATCGGCTTCGCCGCCGGGGTCGGCTCCATGGTGGCAGCGGCGATCCTGGCGATCCGCCAGATGCTGCTGCCCGCCGCGGCCACCATCTTGGGCGGGGCCTTCCTGCTCAAGGCGGACAATGTCGTCACCTCGCTGGGAGCCTTGATCGGTTAATGGATGACAACCTGCGCAGACCGTTTCCGCAGTATCTGTCCGCGCCGTTCCAGATCCTCTGGTACGAAAGCGACGAACTCGCCCTGTTCCTGGGCTTCCTGGTCCTGGCCCTGCTGTACGGCACCGTGTTCTGGCTCCTGCTGCCGGTTGGTCCGTATCTCTACAGCCGGATCAAGCGGAAAAAGCCGCGGGGCTTCCTCTGCCATCTGCTCTACATGGCCTGCCTGGTCCGGATGCGCAACTATCCTGGCTACTTCGAAAAGGATTTCATCGAATAGCTGCCATGCGCATGAGTATCTTCCTGCAAAAGAGCAGCAACCTGTTCACCGAGAACCGGCTGCTGAAGTTTGTGATCGTTGTCCTGTGCCTGGCGGTGGTGGTTAATTCCCTCCTGGTTTTCCGGGCGATCCGATACCAGCGGGTTATTCTCATCCCGCCGAAGCTGACCGGCCCCGTCGAATTCGTGCAAGGCAAACCCTCGGATCAGTATATCCGGGACATGGGCCGGCGGATATGCTCGCTTGCCGCCACCTA
>MGTE01000076.1:4337-5004 GCA_001799275.1 Deltaproteobacteria bacterium RIFOXYD12_FULL_57_12 | reverse complement strand
AAGGCGGCCAAGACCTGGTACACACTGGCCGGCCGGATCGAGGAGTCGCATGTCAGCAATGTTTTTTACTTGCGCAGTCTGACCTCGGATGCTGCCGGCAACCGGCTGGAGGTCACTGGTGAGCGAAAGCAGTTCGCCGACGACCGGCTGATCGACACCGCCGACAAGACCTACGAGATACACTATCGCCTCGATGACGGCAGGTTTTCCCTCCTGTCCTTCATGGAGAAAGGGCAGGAACAAGGCATGGCCAAAAAGACCGGAGGAGGAATCGATGAGTAACAAAATGGTGGCCATCCTGCTGTTTACACTTGCCGCGATACCGGCTCATGCCGGCGAGCTTCCCGCAAGCGGCCTCATCCCGCCAGAACTCACCACCGCAGTCACCCTCTCCAGTTCCGACATCAACCGGATCGTCTGTCCCGGCACGGTCAACGATCTGATCTTTTCCGAGGAAAAGGGCGTGGATGGCCATTTCGCCGGCAACAGCGCCTTTGTGAAGTTCAAGATCAGCAAGCAGGGGGAGGAGCTGTCCTATGCCACTACCCCCACCGAACTCTATGTCATCTGCAACAACGCGGTCTATTCGCTCATCGCCACCCCGGAACACATTCCGGCCGTGACCCTGCGACTGGCGCCGGCAGTCACCGACCGCCTCAAGGAGAAC
>MGTE01000076.1:4214-4311 GCA_001799275.1 Deltaproteobacteria bacterium RIFOXYD12_FULL_57_12 | reverse complement strand
CGAGAAAAAGGTGTTGCAACTGATCCGCGAGGTTTCTGCCGGGGACTTTGCCGAGAGTTACCGGGTCACGCCAGCCGCTATACCCGTGAACCTGTCG
>MGTE01000076.1:3816-4174 GCA_001799275.1 Deltaproteobacteria bacterium RIFOXYD12_FULL_57_12 | reverse complement strand
ATGGGGTCGGCCTGCGGCTCAAGGAATACTCGGTCCGGGCAACGGCGGCCGGGTCAACGCTGCAGTTGGATGAGAAAATGTTTCTGACGCCGGAGATGGGAGAGCGGATCATCGCCGTGGCCATTGAACAGCACAACCTCAAACCAGGGGAAGCCACCCGGATTTTCGTGGTCGAGCAGAGGGGGGAGGAATCGTGAGCATCAGGGAACGGTTCAACAACCTCACCCCGACCCGGAAGAAGATCTGCATCTGGTCCCTGACCGGAGCGGTTCTACTGCTGACGGTCATCATCGGTTACAACGCCAGCCGTTCAAAAAAGACCGATCATCCCGTTGCCGTTGAAAAAGCCAGGGAAATC
>MGTE01000076.1:0-3720 GCA_001799275.1 Deltaproteobacteria bacterium RIFOXYD12_FULL_57_12 | reverse complement strand
TCATGATACCGGTTCGGGCCACGAGTCCGCCATGCCGGACATCCCTACCGCCGACCAGCTATCCCGCCAGGCGGAGAATCGATTTCCGCCCCCACCGTTGAACGATTCCACGGCCGCCAGGTTTCCCTCTCCGCCTGTCAGCCAACCGCCCCCACCGCCCAAAGAAGAGGTCTTGATCGGCACCATCGGCAGACTTTCCAATAAGGCGGTCGACACTCCGGCCCCAGCAGCGCAAGCGGCAGCGGATAAAAAAAAAGAAAAGCGGACGGTCTATCTGCCGCCTTCTTTCATGGAGGCCAGGCTGCTGACCGGTTTCGACGCCTCGACGGCCGGTGACGGCAAGAACAATCCGGAGCCGCTCCTGTTGCGCATCCAGGCCCCGGCGGTGTTGCCCAATGAGGTGAAGGCGAACCTGCGCGGCTGTTTCGTGATCGCCGAGGCGGTCGGCCGGCTCAACAAGGAACGGGCCGATGTCCGGCTGGTATCGCTTTCCTGCATCGGCCCGAAGGGGGAGGCGGTGATCGACACGACGATCAAGGGGTTTGTGACTGATTCGGACAACAAGGTGGGACTTGCAGGCCGGGTGGTCTCAAAAATGGGGGCGGCCACGGCCAGGGCCGTGATCGCCGGCATCTTCGGCGGCGCCGGCAACGCCCTGCAGGCCACGGCCACGACCCAGACCAGCTCGCCGCTCGGCACGACCGCCATCGTGGAAACGAACCAGATCGCCAAATCCGCCGCTGGAGGCGGCCTGGCCGAGGGCGCGAAAACCCTGCACGAACTCTATCTCGACCTGGCCAAACAGACCACACCGGTGGTCGAGGTGGGCGCCACCAAGAAGGTGACGGTGGTGATCTCGGAGGGGAAGGAACTGGAGATTAAGGAGATTGAGAATCAGGCCCTGTAAGGGATGGACCGGATTCTTTACGAGCGAACGAATGCCAGCAATGGGTCGTAATTACGCTGATCCGCAGCTTGCAGCGCCTCGATGTAGCGTTGCCGGCAGTTCCCTGCTTGAACCAGGTTCTCCCGGCCCCAGGTAAAACGAGGACGGTTGAGGATCTGAACCAGAAGCAGGTCCGCCATGAGCCGGGCATGACGGCCATTGCCATTTGCAAAGAGGTGTATCGAGACCAGTCGATGATGAAATCGAGCCGCGATCTCATCGGGAGGATAGCTGGCAAACTCCATCCAGGCTGTCACATCGGCCGCAGGTTTTTCAATGCCGGCCCGATGGACCACCACTCTACCCCAATTTTTATGTGTTCGCGCCAGCGAATGAAGCCGGCAGTCAACAATGGCCGACGGAAAAAAAGATCCACCCCTCGCCCTCGATACGATTACGGAGATGGTTTGTCAACGCAGTCAATAGCGGAGTTTCATCCATTTTGGGGAGTTTTCGATTGACAGGCAATACAGTGATCTGATAACAAATGGTCAGGCACACTTATTCTGTGACTCATCGGGCTAGCGGATGGAATTCGGTAACTTGCCATGAACGCATTAGCCTCTTTGAAAAAAGAAAATGCGCTACCTGACAAACTCAGAAGAATTCCCAGAGGATGTAACCTGCTCGAAATAAGTTATCTTAAAACCAGCTTCGTTAAAATGCCCCCCCCGGAGCACATTCAAAATGTTACCTCATTTTGTATCATAAATAGAGGACGCTACTTTTATACTGGATTTCCATGACAAGTACTGACGATCACGATCTTGTTTGTGGACTAAAGGCAAACAACGAAAAATACCACGGCGTTTTTGTTGATAGATACGCCGGCTTTTTGATTGAAGCGGCCCAAAAGACAGGCTTGCCTTATGAAGATGCAAAGGTGGCGGCTAATGAGGCGTTTTATAAGTCCATAAAGAATATTCAGCAATTTGACATCAACAGATCAGCAAGTTTCAAGTCGTGGCTGTTCAGAATCGTCAAAAATTGCGCCTTTGATCTCATGCGGGAGAAAAAGACGCAGTTTCCTTTTCAAAGCATTGAAGAACAAGAAGAGCAAGGCTTAGAAGCTGCGGAAAACATCTGGCAGGAAACAGATTGCCCGCAAAGCGAACAAAATTTACTGGCGACGGAAATACTCAATAAAGCCATGCAACGGCTGAGCCCCACCGACCAACAAATACTTATGGAAAGGGCCTGCGGGCGCACCCACAAAGAAATCGGCGAGCAACTCAACAAAAAAGAAGGGGCTGTGAAAGTTGCCAATCTCAGAGCCCTTGCAAAGTTAAAAAAACAGTACATTGATCTGCTTGATTCCATGGAAGACGAGGAACTAAAACTCGTACTAACATCTTACCTCTACGGGAACGCCAGTGAAGAAGCGGCAAACTGAGACAATTAAAAAATTGAACCTGGCAGCCTTTGAACGAAAGTTGCAGAGCATGGCGGCGGCGGGGGAACTTTCCCCCGGCGGCAATGAACTAAACCCGACCCAAACGGCTTCATTGTCCGATGAAGACAGACTCTGCTTTCTCGATACGGTAAAGAGGGCTTCCCATGAAAGGGCCCTCCTTGAAGCCAGCAAAAAAATCCACAAGGTAGAACTTCCATTTGGTCGCCACCTGCAAACGTTACGCGATAAGTGCGGCCTGACCCAATCGGATATTGCAAAGCTTCTGAAAAAGCCCCATGCCTACATTGAAAAAATCGAGAGCGGCCAAGTCAACCCGGTATCGATGCTGGTGACCGACCTTGTAGACATCATGCAGATTTTCAGGCTGACATTGTCGGATATAAGAACAACGGTAACAGCCTCTTTGCTCCTTTCGGCGAAATCGACGGGCAATGTAAGCGTAATGGCCCGATCTTCTCTGAAAACCGACTCAAAAGAGAGAGGCGATGGGCTGGGTCATGCCATGGATGCTGTTTTGCAGACAATTGCGAAGAAAAACGCCAAGCCGGAAAACACTCCGACTATTGACCCTTCTTTCTTGAAATCAATTCAGGCCGCCCTTAAAGAGAGAGGCGAAAAAGATTTACTTGTATAGCTGTGTCATATGATTACTGATCGCTATACTCATTACCGCCGTGCTGACATAAAACGTCCTGGAAAGCTCACCGATATCAGTTGTCTTCTTGAATTCCTTCTTCAGCGTTTCCAGAGGAACCAACAATTCACCGGCGAATGAATTGGCCTCGGTCTCAAACATTGCTTCAGCAGAAATGTGTTTTGTGGAGGTCGGGGGATTGTCCAGAGTAATGCCCGGATTGTAATAGCTCGGATTGTGGTTAAGCAAGATATGACCGAATTCATGGGCCAATGAAAACCGCTGCCGGTGGGGGTGATGTTTTGCGTTCACCGCCGCGTAATAAATGCCATCGCTCTTTAAAATAAGCGCGTCAACGGAGTCAAGAAAGGTATCGACTTCGATATATTCGTACCCCTTTTTCGCAAGAATGATTTTCAGGTCAACCGGCAACCCCGAAATCTTTGTATCACTCAATACCTTCCGTGCCATCTGCCGGGCATAACCAACCCTCGCTTTTTCCATATCGCTCCACCTCCCTGTAACCCTTTTACGTATTTACCCTGACAGCCTACCACAAGAGGCTGTAACCCGGCTTCGTATATACTGCAGAAGTCGATATTAACCGTTGGGTTACCTGGGAAAAGGGGCAACCGGCAAAAAAAATCAACAAGGACAAGGTGAACACTATGTCGAAACCAACTGCACCCTATTACTACAAAGAAGCAGGCTCGGACGCTTACCACT
>MGTE01000075.1:12380-36473 GCA_001799275.1 Deltaproteobacteria bacterium RIFOXYD12_FULL_57_12 | reverse complement strand
TTCCGAATGCTGTTTTCCTTCGGTACATTGCCCACCTCCAATCACGAGGAATCGACGCTGCCAGGTATGCGGAGTATAAAAAATGGCTGCGTTTTTATCTCGATTTCTGCGACAAATATCCGATGCCGGAAGACTTGGCCGAGCGGGTGCGCCTCTTCATGGACAAGCTGCGGGCCAAGAAACAGTCTGAGGCGCAGCTCAAGTGTGCCGCCCATGCTGTTTCGCTCTACTTCGAGATGCAAAGGAGTGAGCGCAAATCTCCGTCGAAGGGTGTGGCTGAAGGCAAGGCAGTAGCCGGTGCATACCCAGCCCAAGCAGGCTCTCCGCAAATTAAACCAACGAAACAGGCAGAAGGAAAAACTGGGTATGCGGTCGCAAAACCGGCTGTTTCGGCGGTTCCGCCCGCTGCAAAGCAATCGGCAATGCCACCGGGAAGATTTGCTGTCAATAGATCGCACTTTTCCGAGGATGGGTATGTGGTCACCACCAATTCTCCCGAGTGGGATGCGGTGCTGGCAACTTTGGCGGCGATGGCTGGAGAGATAAAACTACGTCACTATTCCAGGAAGACCCTGCAAACTTAGGGACTCGGAAATTACTAATGTACCTGGATCGCGCCCGGATTGGGGTCAGATTTGGCTGGGCCGATTGAGCACCCCAAGAGTATTTGCTTCGCGGCACAAAACCGCAGGCGTAGCAGCGCTACGTCGAGGATTTTGTGATTGAGGCACAGTCAAAGATGGCCCGAAGACGGGATGCGTTATGGTATATTGGTAATTTCCGAGTCCCTTATGCACTCTGGGCGCGGAAGTTTCAGCGTTTTCTGAAGAACAAAGCGCCCCGGGATCTGACGACCGTCGAGGTCAAGGAATATCTCACCTATCTGGCGGTAAAGAGCAAGGTTGCCGCCTCGACCCAAAACCAGGCCTTCAATGCCCTTCTGTTTCTCTATCGTCACGGATTGAAAAGAGAGTTCGGTGAACTGCGCGATGTGCCGCGGGCGAAGAAATCGCTGTACATTCCGGTGGTGCTCTCCCGGCCGGAGATCGATGCGATTTTAAAGCTGTCCTATCCCCACAATTTGCTGGTGAGCCTCTTGTTCGGTTGCGGGCTGCGGTTGTTCGAGGGGCTGCAGATCAGGGTGCGGGATTTTAATTTCGATGCCGGCATGCTTACCATCCATGGCAAGGGGAAAAAGGACCGGACCTTGCCGATTCCACTAACCATCACCCCGGAGTTGAAGGCGCAGATAACGGTGGTGACGGAACTGCATGACAAGGATCTGGCGGGGGGATACGACGGGGTGTTTCTGGATGATGCGGTGGAAAAGAAATATCCCAAGGCGCCGAAGGAGTTGATCAATCAATGGTTTTTTCCGCAGAAGTCGCTGACGGTGGTGGCGGAGACCGGCAAAAGAAGGCGCTATCATCTTCATGAATCCGACCTGCCGGAAGCGCTTTATGCCGCCGTCCGCAGGGCAAAAATACCCAAGCGCGTTACGGCCCACACCTTCCGCCACTCTTTCGCTACCCACCTCTTAGGGACTCGGAAAATACTAATTTACCATAACGCATCCCGTCTTAGGGCCACCTTCGGCCGCGCCTCAATCGCAAAATCCTCGTCGTAGCGCTGCTACGCCTACGGTTTTGCTCAATCGGCCCAGCCAAATCTGACCCCAATCCGGGCGCGATCCAGGTATATTAGTATTTTCCGAGTCCCTTACAGGCCAATTACGATATCCGGACCATCCAAAAACTGTTGGGCCACGCCAGTTTGAAAACGACCATGATCTACACCAGCTGTGTACCGGTCATGACTGTGAAAGAGCCGAAAAGTCCGCTCGATTTGTGACGGAGTTGGCAGGGTCGCATGAAAAGAAGTTTGCCGGCGTGAAACGCGAAAACCGGTTTTTCCGGTGCGGCGCCGGATGTTAGCAGGGAGCCAGCTCGCCATGATCATCAGCCAATACCAGGTAGATGCCTTTGCAAGTCGGGTATTCGAAGGCAATCCCGCCGCCGTCTGCCCCTTGGATGCCTGGCTGGACGACCGCCTGCTGCAGGCCATTGCCGCGGAAAATAATCTCTCCGAGACCGCCTTCTTTGTGCCCTCGGCAAAGGGGTTTGGCCTGCGCTGGTTCACGCCGGTCAGTGAGATCGATCTCTGCGGCCACGCGACTCTGGCTGCGGCCCATGTGATTTTTGAGGTTCTTGGCTATTCCGGGCAGGCCATCACCTTTGAGACGCGCAGCGGCGATCTTGTCGTAGCGCGGCAGGGCGACCAGTTGGCCATGGACTTTCCCGCCATGCCGCCCAAGTCCTGTGCCCTGCCCGATGCATTGCTGAAAGGACTCGGCCGTCTGCCGGTCGAGGTGCTGCGGGCCGACGATTACCTGGCCGTGCTCGAGAGCGAGGCGGTTGTGCGCGCCATTTTGCCGGATTTCTCCTTGCTGGCTACACTTGAGGCGCGCGGTGTTATTATCACCGCGCCTGGTGAGGAGGTTGATTTTGTCAGCCGTTTCTTTGCGCCCGCCTATGGGATTCCCGAAGACCCGGTTACCGGCTCGGCGCATTGTGAACTGGCGCCCTACTGGGCAAAGAGGCTCGGCAAGTCGCTTCTGCGCGCCCGGCAGGTTTCCAGACGCGGCGGCAATATCACCTGCGAGATGAAGGGCGATCGGGTGATGCTGACGGGGCGGGCAGTGACCTTCATGGAGGCAAGGATTTACTTAACTGCCCAAGCTGGTTAGTCCGTTATGATTCGAACTCATTCCTTGGAATGCCAGATTGCCGGATGATGGATTGGAGTGTGCCAATCCGCAGTTCGGCATGGTTTGGAACTGGCACGGTGACCGTTGTGCCAGGGATTTGCTTCTGCATCACGATATGGCTGCCGCGCTGCCGAACTTCCAGGAATCCGTGGCGCGCCAGGATGGCGCAGACCTGTATCCCGGAGAGGACACGGAGCTTACCCAACGGCAACCTCCAATCGAGTCACATACACTTCCTCGTGCAGGCGCGTCTGAATCTCATTGCTTGAGGCCGTTTCGAAAAAGAGTTCCAGCGCCTCCCGAAGATTTTCACGGGCTTCTTCGATTGTTTCGCCCTGACTGGCGATATCAAGTTCCGGGCAGAGCGACACATATCCGCTCCCTTCGCGCTCGATAATTGCCGTAAGTTGTTTTCGCATGGTATCCACTCCAATTTTCCGAATCGTCATCCTAGTGTCCCGTTTGGTTAATTCTTTCTAGCAATTGTTGGCCCTCGCGGCCCCTCGCCGCGTTGCCGAAAACTCGACATAGCGCTGCTATGCCTTCGTTTTGGCGTCTTGCGAGGAACCACGATGTCTCAACAATTTCCTGCAACAATTAACCGCACGGGACGCTGGGTTTTGCGTGCCAAAGTCTGTGGGTCGTTATTATGACCATGAATCATGGTACGTTACTGAAGGGCATTGAGGCAAGATAATTGACTCCGTGGATTCTCTTTCTGTCAGCCTTAATTGCCGCGCCGCTGTTTCAACTTCTCGGCCGGCTCGATCGTCATGGCGCCGAGTTTGCTTTTGTCGAGCCAGTTCAAGGGATCCTCCGGGGTCGGACCTCGGCGGATTTCGAAATGAAGGCCGGGGCCGAGAATCGCGTCGTCGGCCCCGGAAACGCCGACCACCTCTCCCTTAGCGACCTTTTCGCCTTCCTTTTTGTAAAACTCCGCCGCCCTTGAGACGATGGTGTAATACTGCTGGCCATGGTCGATGATCAGGATGTTGCCATAGCCCTGCATGGTGCCGGCGTTGATGACCCGGCCGTCATACACGGCCCGGATCTGGGTGCCGGCCGGGGTTTTGATGTCGATGCCCCTGGCAATGGCATCGATGCCGAATTTACCGGTGTTCTGCCCGAAGTTGGTAATCACAGAGCCGGTCACCGGTGGTTCGAGTCTGCCTTTCTGGGCGGCAAATGACGGGTTGGTCTTCTGGCCGGCGGCCGGGGCGGCCTTCTGCTTCTGATCGGGTGCCGGAACTGCCTTCTGCTTCTGATCGGTTGGCGAGGGCGCGGCGGGGGGGGCTGGGGAATCGGCGATTTCGTCAGCAGCCGGGGCGGTTTTTTTGTTTTTGAGTTTTTTCAGGGATTCCGTCAGATCGTTGGCCGCGTCTTCGATTTCCGCCGCTGCCTGCTGGTAGAGGTTTTTTTCCGTGCTGATCCGTTTCAGCAGATTCTGCTTTTCCTTGTGGGTGCTGGCAAGCTGCCGCTCCTGCTGGGTGACCTCGGACATGAGTTCCAGGAGCCGGGCCTTTTCGCGGCCGTGTTCCTTTTTGGCCTGTTCCAGACCGTTGATCGTGTTGATATAGCCGGCAATGGCCTTGCGGTCATACTGCAGCAGGTTCAGGAAATTCTCTTGAAAGCTTAAGAGCTCGGGGAGGGTGTTGGCGGAAAAGAGCACATTGAGCAGGGTGACGGTGCCGGAGCGGTAAAAGGCGGCCAGCCTTTTTTCCACATGGGGCTTCAGGAATTCCTTCTCGGCCGTGGTGCGGATGAGGGCCCGCTGTTTTTCATTGAGGAGATTTTCTTGGTCCTGGTAGCCCTTGTTCAGGTTCGTGAGTGTGGAGCGTTGGTCCAGGAGACGCTGGTTGATCGACTCCAGTTCGGTGAGGACCCCCCGTTCCTTTTTTTTGGTGTCAAGGACCTTGAGTTTTTGTTCGATGATGCTTTCCTGCAGCCGCTGGATTCGTTCGTTCTGGTCACCAAGCCGGCTGCCGGGCCGGTTGACCGGCCAAGCCGACTCTTCGGCGGCACCGGCAATGGAGCCGAACCCAGCCGCTATGAGCAGGCAGACGAGAAGCAGCGACAGAACCAGCCGTGGACGGCCGTGAGTCCGGCGGGTTGCGCCGGGGTGTGGTCGGCCGTAACGAGCAACGGTGCAATGTTGGCTGTCCAGGGTGTCCATTTCAGATACGCAGGAATTTCCGCATGGCGCTGAGGCTGCCGACCGTGCAGAGCAGAATGCCGGCCGCAACGATTAAACCGATTGTCGTCGGGGCGAAAAAAGTGAACTCGAACAGGTTTAAAAAAGTCGGGCCGCTGAACAGTTTGGCGATCCAGCGGTAGAGAAGATGCAGCGACAGAATGCCCAGGGCCGAGCCCAGCAGGCCCTGCAGCAGCCCTTCAATGACAAATGGCATCTGGATATAGCTGTTGGTCGCGCCGAGCAGCCTGAGGATCTCCAGCTCCGCCTGCCGGTTGATCACGGCCAGCCGGATGGTGTAGGCCACCATGAAGGTCGAGGTCAGAATCAAGAGGACGCCGCTCAGCACGACGATGAGTTGGATCAGCTTGGTGAAGTAGTGGAAGCGTTCCACCCAGCCATGGCCGTACTGCACCTTGGTCGCCCCGGGCAAGGTGGCCAGATAGTCGGAGAAGACCTTGATCCGGGCGAGGCTGTTCAGGTCCTTTTCCGGATAGACCTCGATGGAGGGCGGCAGGAACGCCGGATTCATGTCGGTCAGGATATCGCGGTCGTCGCCGAGTTGTTCGGCCAGCCGCTGGAAGGCCTCGGCCCGCGAGACAAAGAGAACCTTTTCCACCGGGTTGAAATCGTTTATCTTTTTCTTGAGTTGCTCCTGCATCTCCGGTACGGGTTCGTCTTCCAGGTAGATGGTCAGGCGCAGATTGTCGCCGAGTTTTTCGCTGGCCTTCATGACATTGGTATAGATCAGAAAGAAAAAGGCAAAGATCAGAACCGACAGGCTCACAGTCAACAGGGTCATGAACTGGGTGGGCCAGGTTTTTTGCAGATTCCGGCCGGTCTGGGTCAGGACATGGGATATGAACTTCATAAAACCGTCTTCCCCGTTTATGGTTGAAGGGTGGGGCGCGTGGCGATTAGCCGGCCGTTGGCAAGCTCCAGAACCCGGTGGGTGGTATTCTGAAAGATGTGCTCGTCGTGGGTGGCGATGATGATGGTGCTGCCGGCGTCGTTGTACTGTTTGAAGAGCTTCATGACCAGTTCCGTGGTGACGGGATCCAGGTTGCCGGTTGGCTCGTCGGCCAGGATTAAGACCGGATAGTTGGCCACGGCCCGGGCGATGGCGACCCGCTGCTGCTCGCCCCGGGAAAGCTTCTCCGTCTGGGTGTCGTGCTTGTGCTCCAGTTTGAGCATCTGCAAGAGCTCGTTGACCCGGTTGCGGATGGCCCGGAAATTTTCATAGGAAACCTCCATGGCCATGCCGATATTCTGGGCCACTGTCCGGTCGGGCAGCAACTTGAAGTCCTGGTGGGCCATGCCGATCTGCTGTCGGAAGGCGGGGATTTCCTTGGCCTTCATTTTGGTAAGGTCCTTGCCCGCCACCTCCACCAGGCCCTTGGTCGGCGGTTCGATGCCGCTGATCAGTTTCAGGACCGTTGATTTGCCGGCGCCGCTCATGCCGGTTAAAAAAACCATCTCCCCCTTGTCCACCGTGAGCGAGAAATCCTCAAGGGCGGCCACATCAGGGGGATAGATTTTTGTGGCCTTGACCAGGTCGACCATTGTCTTATTCATAAGTTCGTAAGTCCAGCCTACTTGATGATTTTGTCGAATATCCGGAAGGCCGCTTGAACCACCGGTGTGTCGGCCGGCAGCGTTAGGTATGATTCGCCGCGCAGTTCCTGGCCGGTCAGCACCGCGCTGTCGGGCAGGGTGCCGGCCAGGGGCAGGTCAGCCGCTGCCACTGTTTCCTCGATTCTGGCCATGAGTTCGGCCGGGGTCGGCTCCGGCAGCCGGTTGACGATCAGATATTTATTCTTTACCTCCATGGCGAGCGGGCCGGTGAGCTCCGCAATCCGGCGGGCAGTAAGGATGCCGCGCGCTGAGGGGTCGGAGACGATCAGCAGCAGGTCGATGCGCCGCAGGTTCATCCGGCTCAGATGTTCCATGCCCGCTTCATTATCCACCAGGATATACCGATAATTTGCCGCCAGCTTGTCCATGGTCATGGCCAGATGCTGGTTGGCGGCGCAGTAGCAGCCGGGCCCGTCGGGCTGGCCCATGACCAGCAGGTCGAAGCCGTTTTCCTCGATCAGAGCCTGATGGACCTTCATCTCCATGAACTGGTCCCGGGTGATATGGACCGGGATATCATTCTTCAGTTCCTTGCGGATTTGACCGAGGGTCAAGTCGACCTTCAGGTTCAGAAGTTCATTGAGATTGGCATTGGCATCGGCGTCGACCGCCAGGACCGGGGTGCGGCGGTTCGTCAGCAGATAGTGAATCAGCAGGGCCGAAAGGGTGGTTTTGCCGGTTCCCCCCTTGCCGGCCATGGCTATGACCATGGGCATGAAAATCCCTCCCGACGACATGGCGTTGCTGTAACTGATTTGGATGAACAATGACGAAATCGAGACAATGGGCTGCTCCTGTGCGGGCATTGCATGTTGATGCCGCAAACAACTATAAGGGGGCCATCCCCCGGATGTCAAACAGAAAGGTATTCGCTATTGCGGTACTGCTGGACATTTACAATTTACCCTTGCAACTTGCATCGTACCTGGTATTGTACCCTATTTCATCGGCCACAGGCGATTATGCTTCACATTTCTGGCCTGTTGCCGTACGAGCCGCCCCAGGCGCCGTGTTTGTCATTTCCCATTGGCATCGGTGGCGGCAATTCAGACTTTTTGCAAAGATCAGCAGCTTGGCAAGATACGTTACGAAGGAGATGTGTATGGATTATCGGGCAACATTGAATCTGCCCCAGACCGAGTTCAAGATGAAGGCCAATCTTGCCCAGAACGAGCCGCTGCTTCTGGAAAGCTGGGACAAGGCGGACCTCTACGGCCAGGTACAGGCGAGCACTGCCGGCCGGCCTCTCTATATCCTGCATGACGGCCCGCCTTACGCCAACGGTCATATCCACCTGGGCACCGCCTTTAACAAGGTGCTGAAGGACATTATCCTGAAATCCCGGCGCATGGCCGGCTATCATTGCCCCTATGTGCCGGGTTGGGATTGCCACGGCCTGCCGATCGAGCACAATGTCGACAAGGAACTCGGCCCTAAGAAACGGGAAATCGGCATCCTGGCGGTGCGGGCCGCCTGCCGGCGTTACGCGGAAAAATGGATCGACATCCAGCGCCGGGAATTCCGGCGGCTCGGGGTGCTGGGCGACTGGGACAACCCCTATCTGACCATCAGCTATGGCTATGAGGCAGCCATTGCCCGGGAGTTCAACCGGTTCCTGCTGGCGGGCAGCGTGGTCAAAAGCAAGAAGCCGGTTTACTGGTGTTCTTCCTGCCGGACCGCCCTGGCCGAGGCCGAGGTGGAATACTATGACCACCGTTCGCCCTCGATTTATGTCAAGTTTCCAATGGCGGATGCTCTCGATGATCTCGTGCCCGGTTTGAGCGGACGGTCGGCATTTGTGGTGATCTGGACCACCACCCCCTGGACCCTGCCGGCCAACCTGGCCGTGGCCCTGCATCCGGACTTTGCCTATGCGGCGGTGGCAGTGGACAACGAGGTCTGGATCATGGCCGAAGGCCTGGTCGAGCAGGCCTTTGCCGCGTTTGGCCGCACCGATTATGAAATCATCGCCACCTTTGCCGCCGGCCAACTGGCCGGCCGTAAATGCCGCCATCCCTTTCTGGCGCGCGAATCCCTCATCATCCTTGCCTCCTATGTGACCCTGGACACCGGCACCGGCTGCGTGCATACCGCGCCGGGCCATGGCCGGGAAGACTACCAGAGCGGCCTGCAGCACAATCTGCCTGTTCTGTCGCCCGTGGATGACGGCGGCCGTTTTACCGACGAGGCCGGGCCCTATGCCGGCATGTTCATCCTGGATGCCAACCCGGTGATCAACAAGGACCTGGCCGCGAGCGGGCTGCTGGTGAAGGAGGCAGCGCTCAGCCACAGTTATCCGCATTGCTGGCGCTGCAAGAAACCGGTCATCTTCCGGGCCACCGAGCAGTGGTTCATCTCCATGGAGGAGAATGGCCTACGCCGGAAGGCCCTGGCCGCGATCAAGGAGGTGGCCTGGACCCCGAAGTGGGGGATGGAGCGAATTTACGGCATGGTCGAGGCGCGGCCGGACTGGTGTCTGTCGCGGCAGCGGACCTGGGGCGTGCCGCTTACCGTCTTCACCTGTAAAAAATGCGGCGAGGTCCTTCGGGATGCAGAGGTGGTGGCCCGGATTGACGCGCTGTTCCTGCAGGAGGGCGCCGACGCCTGGTTCAAGCATGAGGCGGCTGATTTTTTGGGTGCTGAGACGCGCTGTAAAAAATGCGGGTCCGCGGAGTTTGCAAAGGAGACGGACATCCTGGATGTCTGGTTTGATTCCGGGGTGAGTTTCGCGGCCGTTCTTGAAGAGCGCGTTGATCTGCGCGCCCCGGCCGATCTCTATCTGGAAGGCAGCGACCAGCACCGGGGTTGGTTCCAGAGTTCGCTCCTGGCCGCGGTCGGCACCCGGGGCCTGCCACCCTATCACGGGGTGCTGACCCATGGGTTCGTGGTGGATGGCCAGGGCAAGAAGATGTCCAAGAGCATTGGCAATGTCATTGCCCCGGAAGAGGTGATCAAGAAGTACGGGGCCGAGATTCTGCGGCTGTGGGTGGCGAGCGAGGATTACCGGGACGATATCAAGATCTCCGACGAGATTCTGCGGCAGCTCTCCGATGCCTACCGCAAGGTTCGCAACACGATCCGTTACCTGCTCGGCAACCTGGCCGACTTTGATCCGGCGCGGCATAAGGTAGCGTACGGTGATCTGGAGGAGTTGGATCGTTGGGCCCTGCATCAGTTTGAGTCCTTGAAGCGCAAGGCGTTCAAGGCGTACGAGCAGTTTGAGTTTCATACGATCTTTCATGCGTTGCATCAGTTCTGCGGGGTGACGATGAGCGCCTTTTACCTGGATGTCATCAAGGACCGGCTCTACACCGCGCCGACCGATTCCCGCGAGCGCCGCGGGGCGCAGACCGTGCTCGCCGAGATTCTCGAGGGACTTCTGCGGCTGATGGCGCCGGTGCTGAGCTTTACCGCGGCCGAGGCCTGGGAGTATCTGCCGGCCGGGGCCGGGCGCGAGTCCAGCGTCTTCCTGGGGCTTTTCCCCGCCGAGGTTGATGAACTGCTTGATCCGGAACTCGATGCCAGATGGAAGAAACTGCTGGCGGTGCGGGCCGAGATTACCAAGACCCTGGAACTGGCCCGGCAGGACAAGATTATCGGTCATCCCCTGGAGGCCGAGGTGCGGGTTGCGGTAAGCGGCGAGCTGGCGGATTTTCTGGCGGACAAGTGGGAGACGCTGAAGGCCATTGCCATTGTTTCCGAACTGGTGGCGGTGGAAGATGCAGGGCCGGGCGCCTTCCGTAGCGAGGAATTTCCAGAGTTGCAGGTGACGGTCCGGGCCGCGGCCGGCGAGAAGTGCGAGCGCTGCTGGATGCGCTCGACAACCGTCGGCCAGGATAGCGATCATCCGCAGATTTGCGGCCGGTGCGCGACCGCGGTCGCTGCTAGCCGTTGAAACCGGCTTTGGGCGGGTTTCAGCACTCTTTATGCAGGAGGATTTTCAGACATTGCAGGCTCCAGGCAGCATGAAACGACCGGCGGCGTATCTTGAACTGATCGGGCCCATGCTCCTGGTGGTGGCGGCCGACCAGCTGACCAAGTTCTGGGTGCTGGACGCCTTCCGTGCCAGTGGCGAGGCCAGGGCGGTTATTCCCGGCTTCTTCAATCTGGTGCTGGTCGCCAACACCGGCGCCGCCTTTGGTTTTTTAGCCGGTGAGTATGGCCGCTGGCGGCAGATTTTTTTCGTGGCGGTGGCCGTGTTCGCCCTGGTGGTCATGGTCTTTGCCTATCACCATTTTCGTGCCTGCGGCCGGCTGTACGGCGTGGCGATCGGCATGATTGCCGGCGGCGCCTTAGGCAATCTGATTGACCGGCTGCGCTTCGGCGCCGTGGTTGATTTTCTGGATTTTTTTATTAAGGGGTACCACTGGCCGGCCTTCAACGTGGCGGATTCCGCCATCACCGTCGGCGTGGGATTGTTTCTGCTTATCTCGTTTCTGGAGTCGGGAAAGGAGAGGCTGTAGGAGTTTAGGCTGTAGGCTATTAGCAGGTTGTTTAGTTTTTTAGCTATCAGCCTAACAGGCTACAGTCTAAGCAACCTTATTTTTAAACAAGGAGTAAGGTTCATGAGTAGTTCTGCGGGAAAAATTGCGGTGCTGTTTCCCGGGCAGGGATCGCAGTTTGTCGGAATGGGCAAGGAATTTCTGGCCACCGACCCGGCGGCCGAGGCATTGATGGAGCTGGCCGAAAAGGTGACCGGCTTTCCGGTGCGTTCTCTCTGTCTGGACGGGCCGCTCGAGGAACTTACCCGGGCAGTGCATCTGCAGCCGGCCATCACCGTGATCAATCTTATCTGCTGGCAGGCCCTGCGACAGGCCGGGATTGCGCCCGATTTTGTTGTCGGCCACAGCCTCGGCGAATACAGTGCCCTGTGCGCGGCCGGGGTGCTGACCCCGGAAGACACCCTGCGGCTGGTCACGGAAAGAGGGCGGCTCATGGAGCGGGAAGGGTTGAAGCATCCCGGCGGCATGCAGGCCGTGCTCGGCCTTACCCTGGAAGAGGTGCTCGGGATTCTGGACCGCCTGACAGGCAACGGCACGGTGACGGCGGCCAACCACAACTCGGAGAAACAAGTTGTCATTTCCGGCGATTTTGCGGCGCTGGCCGAGGCGGCGGCCCTGGTCGCGGCGCAAGGCGGCAAGGCGATCCCGCTCCAGGTGAGCGTCGCCAACCACAGCCCGTTGGTCGCCGAGGCGGTTCCAGACTTTGAACAGGCCATGGCCAAGGTGGTGTTTCAGTCGCCGACACTGCCGGTTTTTTTCAATGTCACCGCGGCCGAGGAACAGGAGCCGGCCGCCATCCGCGGCATCATGGCTCGGCAGATTGCCAGTCGGGTTCGTTGGTTCGAGATCATCAACGAGTTGCTGGCCAGGGAAACGCGGATTTTTATCGAGGTCGGGCCCAAGACCGTTTTAACCGGGCTTCTTAAAAAAATTGTGCCCAAGGGTTATTTGTACCAGGGCCTGCAGTTTGACACGCCAACCGCCCTTGCCGACTGTCTGCGGAAACTGGCGGGATGACAATTGTACCCGGCGCTCGGGAATGGCCTGTTGTTGATGAGGCTTGACATTCTTCTCATATCCAGTTATTTTTCTCCGTTTTTCAGGGCGGTGGACTCGGCCCGTTCGGCTTGCCGGCGCGCCACCATGCAGATTATTGATTGAGGTTATTCCCGGGACTGACCGGTTGTCCAACGGGAACGGCAATACATACGGGATAAAGCGGCATGTTTGAGAATCTTACAGATCGGCTGCAGAAGGTATTTAAGGATCTTCGGGGCCATGGCACGCTCTCCGAGGAAAATATTCAGGATGCCCTGCGCGAGGTGCGACAAGCCTTGCTGGAAGCCGATGTCAGCTTCAAGGTCGTCAAGGATTTTGTCAAGACCGTGGCGGAGCGCGCGGTCGGCCAGGAGGTTGTCGGCAGTCTGTCGCCAGGCCAGCAGGTCATCCGGATCGTGCATGACGAACTGGTGGCCCTGCTCGGTGGCCAGACCGAGACCCTGAAGCTCGACGGCCGTCAGCCGGTGGTGATCATGCTCGCCGGCCTGCAGGGTTCCGGCAAGACCACGACCGCCGCCAAGATCGCCAAACAGTTGCTGAAGAAAGGCCGGCGGCCCTATCTGGTGCCGGCGGACGTCTATCGACCGGCCGCCATCCACCAATTGCAGGTGCTGGGCGAGCGGATCGGGGTGCCGGTGCATCCCTCCCAGGCCAGCGAAGATCCGGTGGCGATCTGTCGGGCCGCGGTATTGGCGGCGGCTGGCGGCCGCTTCGACACCTTGCTCGTTGACACGGCCGGCCGCCTGCATGTCGATGCTACGCTGATGGAGGAGTTGCGCCGGATTAAAGCGGCGGTACAGCCAGCCGAGATCCTGTTCGTGGCCGATGCGATGACCGGGCAGGATGCGGTTACGGTGGCGGAAAAGTTCAACGCGGACCTTGATCTCACCGGTGTGATCCTCACCAAGATGGAAGGCGATGCCCGGGGCGGCGCCGCCCTTTCCATCAAGAGCATCACCAATCGGCCCATCAAGTTCGTGGGCGTGGGCGAAGACCTGGATGCCCTGGAGGTTTTTCACCCCGATCGGCAGGCCTCCCGTATTTTGGGCATGGGCGACGTCCTCTCCTTGATTGAGCGGGCAGAGGCGGTTGTTGATCAGAAGCAGGCGGAAGAGCTTGCCCAGAAGATTCGAAAGAACACTTTTTCCCTTGAGGATTTTCGTGATCAGATCCAGCAGATAAAGAAAATGGGTTCCCTGGAACAGATCATGGGCATGATCCCGGGGTTCAGCAAGCTGAAACAGTTGAAGGATGCCCCCAAGCCGGATGAGCGGGAACTGGTGCGGGTCGAGGCAATCATCAATTCGATGACCAGCCGGGAGCGGCAGAATTACCATATCATCGACGCCAGCCGTCGGTTGCGGATTGCCAGAGGCAGCGGCACCGATGTGCAGGATGTCAACAAGGTGTTGAAAAGCTACACGCAGATGCTCAAGATGATGAAGAAATTTCGCGGTCATCCGGGAATCGTGGGTGGCAAGAAAAGACGGAAATTGCCAAAGGGAATGGCCAGGTAACTTGAAAAATCACAGGCGGCACGGAAGCATGTTGCGGTGCCCGCCGGCCGGCAGAACGGTGCGCTATCGCATAATATACTTGAGGAGGAACAGCAGGGCATGGCTATAAAGATTCGTTTGACAAGACTAGGTAGGAAAAAAATGCCGTATTACCGGATCATCGTGGCCGATGTCGAGGCCAAAAGGGACGGTCGGTTTCTTGAGGTGATCGGCACCTACGACCCGCTGAAGGATCCGATTGCGGTGGCCTTCAACGATGAAAAGTTGCAATACTGGCTGTCGAAAGGGGCACAGCCTACCCGCACGGTCAAGAGTTTGATCAGCAAGCACGCTGCCGCCACTCCTGCGGCGGAATAGGTCTGCCGCCATGAAAGAACTGGTTGCCCATATCGCCACTGCCCTGGTTGATCAGCCCGACGCCGTCCGGATTAGCGAGGTGGAACAGGATGATGTGGTTGTCATCGAGCTGGCGGTTGCCAAGGAGGATCTTGGCAAGGTGATCGGTAAACAGGGCAGGACGGCCCGGGCCATGCGCACGCTGCTGACGGCGGCGGCCGGCATGGTCGATAAGCGGGTTCGCCTGGAAATCGTCGAGTAGGATGGACGGCACGGCCGAATGTTCCGATCGGAGTACGGCGGCGTCAATGGCCGGCTCGGTGCTGGTCGGCCGGGTGGTCAAGCCCCAGGGCATACGCGGTGAACTGAAGATACAGGTTTACTCGCGGGATCCTGAGAATATCAGGGCGTACAGCAAGATAACTCTGGTTGATCCGGCCTCCCGGGCGGCGCGTGCTTATGAGGTAGAGGGGGCCAGGGCGCAGGGCAGGGCGGCCTTTCTGCAACTCGCAGGGGTTGCGGCCAGGAATGAGGCGGCGGCGCTGGTCGGGCATGAACTCTGGGTGCTGAAGGAGGAGTTTCCCCCACTCGGCCCGGATGAGTATTACTGGCATGAAATGCAAGGCGCGCTTGTCGTTTGCGACGACGGCAGGGAACTGGGCGAGGTTTCCTCCCTTTTTGAGACAAGCGCCCATGATGTCCTGGTGGTAACCGGCCAGGGCCATGAATATCTGATTCCGATTCGGGCGGGTTTTGTTCGCTGGCAGGACGATGCAAAGCGGACCCTGATCGTTTCCCCGCCGCCCGGGCTGCTTGACCTGAACGATTAAGAGCTTGATTTCGGATAATCTCTTATCAGGCGGCCGGACCGTGCGAAGTTCAGGAAGGCGTGGTGGCGTATGCGTTTTGATATTCTGACCATCTTCCCGCCGCTCCTGGAGTCGCCGTTGCAGGAAGGGATTATCCGGCGGGCCATCCAGGATGGAAAGATAGAGATCGCGGTCCATAATATCCGTGATTTTGCCGTTGACCGGCATGCGATGACCGATGACCGGCCATTCGGCGGCGGCGAGGGCATGGTCATGAAACCGGAGCCGATTGCCGCGGCCCTGCAGCATGTCCGGGAACAGGCGCCGGGCGGCCGGGTGGTTCTGCTCTCCCCCCAGGGACGACCGTACACCCAGCAGGTCGCGCTCGAGTTGGCGGCCGTGGAGCACCTGGTTCTGATCTGCGGTCGTTACGAAGGGGTCGATGAGCGGATTCGGGACCATTACGTTGATGAGGAAATTTCCATCGGCGATTATATCCTGACCGGCGGCGAACTGGCGGCCCTGGTGCTGGTAGATTCCATCACCCGCCTGCTGCCCGGGGTTCTTGGGTGCGCCGAGTCCGCGGCCCAGGACACCTTCAGCCGCTGTCTGCTGAAGAATCCGCAGTATACGCGGCCGCGGGTTTTCGCCGGGCATGAGGTGCCGGCGGTGCTGGTCAACGGGGACCACGAGGCGATTGCCGAATGGCGGTTTGTCGCTGCGGTGCAGGCGACCATGACCCGGCGGCCGGATCTGTTGGCCGGGGTGTCCTTCAGTGAGAAAGAGATGGCAGCCCTGCGGAAAAAAGGCATGCTGGCCGCCATCGGCGAAATAATCGGCCACCCTGTTGCCGCAGTTTCGGGCAAGGCGGGCGGTTGACGGAGTAGCTAATCTTTGAAGGCGACAACGATGCAGCAGAAGGCGGCCGGATTCGGGGTGGATTTGGCCTTGGTCCACTACCCGGTCATGAACAAGAATGGCGAGACCATCGGGTCGGCGGTCACCAACCTTGACCTGCATGATATCGCCAGGGCGGCCAGGACCTTCGGGGTGGACAGTCTCTACATCGTCACCCCGTACGAAGATCAGCAGCGGCTGGCGCAGGAGATTATCGATCACTGGCTGACCGGTTACGGCGCCACCTATAACGGCAAGCGGCGCGAGGCCCTTTCCCTGGTGCGTTTATGCAGCACGCTAGCCGAGCTCTACGACCAGCTGACTGAGAAGTGGCAGGTGCGGCCGCTGGTGATTTCGACCTGCGCCAGAGGTCAGGACCGGGAGCTGTCCTATGGGCAGGCAAGGGCGAAGATTCTGGCCGGCGAGCGGGTACTCATCCTGTTCGGTACGGGCTGGGGGCTGGCGCCGGAGGTGTTTGCCGGCGTGGATGCGAGTCTGCCGCCCATTGCCGGCTGCGGGGATTACAACCATCTTTCCGTGCGCTCGGCCGCGGCCATCGTGCTTGATCGGCTGTTGGGCAACCGGCGGTGCGATACAGACGGCGACGGACATGCAGGGAAGTGTCTCTCTTAGTACCTTAGAAATAATATTCTGCGCGTTTTTGGCAGAAAATTATTTCTAAGGTACTTATCCCGTTTATCGGGGTTAGGAGAGAGAAGTGCCGGACCGGCAGTGGTTGCTGGCGGCGGGCAACGGGAAACGCGTTGCTTTGTGTGGAAATTGGAGTACTATGGTGCGGCTTTGCCGCAATGAAGAATGAAGAATGGATAAAGAAAGCCATTCAACTATGAGGCTAACAATACCGGATGAGATGGAGGCATCCTTCGAACGGCGGTGCGCAGGATTGACAGCCGCGGCCTTCGAGAACGAAAGTTTTTATGAGCACAATTATCGATCAGATTGACAGTGAGCAGATGCGTTTTGACATGCCGGCCTACCGGGTTGGCGATACGGTCAAGGTACATATCAGGATCGTCGAGGGCAACAAGGAAAGGGTGCAGATTTTCGAGGGGGTTGTGACCAGCCTCAAGAAAGGGAAAATGGACGCGTCTTTTACCGTGCGCAAGATTTCGCACGGGGTGGGCGTTGAGAAGACATTCCCCACCCATTCGCCCCGCCTGGAAAAGGTCGAAGTCGTTACCCGCGGCAAGGTCCGGCGGGCAAAACTTTACTACCTCAGGGATCTGCGGGGCAAAGCGGCCCGCATTAAAGAAAAGGGCCTCAGGTAGAGAGAGGTTATGCGGCACTCCAGGGTGGTGTTGCCGAAACTTTGGCCTGACCCTGAAGCCGACTCTTTTTCTTTTGAAAGACAGCTGCGCCGGCAGGGGCACGCCGTGATTGCCGGGCTGGACGAGGCCGGCCGCGGTCCGCTGGCCGGCCCGGTGGTCGCTGCCTGTGTCGTTCTGCCCGAGGATTGCAATTACCGGGAGTATGTGGATTCCAAACAGCTTGCACCGGCCGTCCGTGTTCGGCTCCGTCAGGAGCTGGCACGGATACGTGCGGAAGTGGGCATCGGTGTGGTAACCGCAGCGGAGATCGATGCAATCAATATCCTGCAAGCCTCTCTTCTGGCTATGAAACGGGCGGTGGCCTGCCTGCGCCGCCCGCCCGACTTTCTTCTGGTTGACGGGAAATTCAAGGTCCCGATCGCCATCCCGCAGCAGACCCTGATCAAAGGGGAATCAAGAAGCGCTTCGATCGCCGCCGCCTCCATTGTCGCCAAGGTGTTCCGCGATGAGTTGATGGCGTCCTTTCATCAGCAGTTTCCGCTCTATAATTTTTCCGTTAATAAGGGGTATCCCACAGCCGAGCACCGCCGGGCGCTCCGGGAACATGGGCCGTGCGCCATTCATCGGCGGACGTTCAAGGGGGTGGTCTGCGGCGAGGCGGCTGCAGATGACTGAGCAGCGGCTTGCCCTGGGCAAGCAGGGTGAAGATCTGGCCGTGGCCTATCTGCAGAGGCTCGGCTACCGGATCCTGGCCCGCAACTATCGGACCCGGCTTGGTGAGATTGATGTCATTGCCGATGATGGTGGCACCTTGGTCTTTATCGAGGTGAAGAGCAGGGTCGGCACTACCTTTGATCGATCCTACGAGGCGGTCACCGACAGGAAGCAGCGCCAGTTGTCCAAGGTTGCCCTGGAATATACCGCCCGCCATGATCTGCAGGACCGGCCCGCCCGCTTCGACGTGGTCGGGGTTCTGTTCGAGCCGGCCAGGAAACTGGCGCCCGGCCCGGCCCGTGTTGAACTTGTCAAAAACGCTTTTGACCTCTGTTACGGGACGTGATATGAAGAAACCATCGGCCGGGGACTGTGCTTTGTCGTGCTGCATCGGCATAACCATGGGCTGTCCGGTGGGCATCGGGCCGGAGGTTATTCTGAAATTTTTCGCGACCGCCGGGAACATGACCGAGGCGACGGCCGTGGTGCTGGGCGATACCGGCGTGCTGGCCCGTTGCGCCCGGGAACTGGCCCTGGATGTCGAGATTGTCCCCTGGCGCGCCGAGGAACCCCTGCCGGTTCCCCGGCCCGGTCGGGTTCCGGTGCTTGCCCTTTCCCAGCTGCCGGCGGCGTCGCTCGAGTGGGGCAAACCGTCTGCGGCGACCGGCCGGGCCATGGCCGGGTATATCGAGGCGGCGGTACGGCTGACGCAGCAGGGCCGGTTGAGCGCCCTGGTCACGGCGCCGATTGCCAAGTCGGCCCTGCGGCTGGCCGGCTATTCCTTCCCGGGCCATACCGAGATGCTGGCCGATTTATGCGATGCTCCTGATTATGGTATGATGATGGCAGGCGGCCGGCTACGGGTGGTTCTCGCCACTATTCATGTGCCGCTGGCCGCGGTGCCGGCCAGCCTTTCCCGTTCGGATCTCGTCCGGGTCATCCGCTTGGCCGGCCGGTCGCTGCAGAAGGATTTCGGAATTAGCTCACCGCGGATCGCCGTGGCCGGCCTTAATCCCCATGCCGGCGAAGGCGGCATCTTCGGAGTTGAGGAACAGGTTGTGATCGGCCCGGCCATCGAGGAAGCGGCCGCGGCCGGCTGGGTTCTCAGCGGGCCGTGGCCACCGGATACCGTGTTTCACCGGGCCGCGACCGGCGAATTTGATGCAGTGGTCTGCATGTATCACGACCAGGGGCTTATCCCCTTCAAGCTGCTGCATTTCGAGGATGGCGTCAATGTAACGCTGGGACTGCCTTTGGTCAGGACATCGGTGGATCATGGCACGGCCTATGATATTGCCGGCCGAGGGTTGGCGCGGCCGACGAGCCTGGCCGCGGCCTTTGCCATGGCGGTGGCCATCGCCCGGAACAGAAACAGCCGGCAGGGCGCGGAATGAATTCTTGTATGGCGGCTGAGCCGGAAAAGAGACAGCGGGGGGTGTTGATCGCCTTTGAGGGGATCGACGGCACTGGTAAGTCCACCCAGCTTCGTCTGCTGGCAGAGGAACTGCAACGCCGGGGGTATAAGGTGGTGCAGACCCGCGAACCCACTGACGGACCGTTCGGCCGGCGGCTCCGGGAACTGTTTGCCGACCGCCAGTCCATGAGCCGCGAGGCGGAACTGGAACTCTTCATGGCGGATCGTCGCCAGCATGTCGAGGAGGTGATCGGGCCTGCCTTGCGGGACGGCCGGGTGGTCCTCACCGATCGCTACTATTTCTCCACTGCCGCCTACCAGGGGGCTGCCGGATTTGATCCGGACGAGATTATCCGGATGAATGAGCAGTTCGCGCCGGTGCCGGATTTGGTTCTGCTGCTGGTGGCGTCGCCCGCTACGGGGGTTGACCGGATCCGGTGCGGCCGGGGCGAGGCCTTGAATGATTTTGAACAGGAGGAAGGCCTGCAGCGGGTTGCCGCCGTGTTTGATCGCCTGCGCGCCGCCTGTATCGAACGCGTCGATGCATCGCTTTCCATCGATGCGGTGCAGCGGACGGTGCTGGAACTGGTCAACCGTCGGCTGGCAATGGTGGCGCCAGAAGGAGGGGGCTGCGGCCCTGCCTCCGATCAGGAGCTTATTTACGGATAATTCTATTTTGTCATATTTGGAATGAATCCAGGATGCAGGAGTCAGAATTCAGCAAGGAGAAATGAAAAACATGCTTCTGACCAAATTATTCGATGTGTTCTGTCTCCTTGTATGTCTTCTGAATTCCACAATGTGACAACGTAGAAATAAGCTTTAAGAAAAAATTGCCGGGATGGATGTACTTGAGAAAAGCATGCGGCATTCAACCGGAGCTGTGAGGAAAGTTATGAATGGCTTTTGTCTGCAAGGGCGGCGCTGGAACGAAACCGGGAGGTTCTGGTTGGCGATCGGTCTGGTCTTTCTGTGTTCAGCCTGCGCTGGTGTTGGCAAGTCTGCCGCTGAGTCGCCGGTGACTCCGGCTCCCGAGAATGTCCGGGTCGATGAGGCCGCCGGCGAGGTCGACGCCGCCTGCGCCTATTTTTATTTCCTCTGGGGAAAGACCGCGGAGTACGACGAGCGGTACGATGAGGCACTGGAGGCCTTCCAGAAGCTGCTGCTCTGCGATGAACGGCAGGTTGAGGTGCGCCGCACCGTCGCTGTCCTGTTGATCAAGATGAACAGGGATCAGGAGGCGGCTGAATGGCTGGGGAATTATCTTGCCGACCGGCCGGATGATGTCGAGGCGCGTTCTCTGCTGGCCAGGATTTATGCAAGCCAGGGAAAGACGGAAGCCGCCATCAGGTTATTCACCGAAGCGCTGGCGGTTAAAGAGGACGAACAGACCCTGCTGATGCTTGGTTCCATTTTCGCCCAGAATCGACAGCTTGACCGGGCCGAGGAGACCCTGGAGCGGGTTATCAAGTTGAACCAGAACTCCTACATGGGGTATTACAACCTGGCCCGGCTCAACCGGGAACTGAAGCATTACGACCAGGCCGTGGCTGCTTATCAGAAGGCCTTGCAGATCAACTGGTCGGCGGCCCTGGTTTTTGAGATCGCCGATTTTTATGAGGAACAGCGGAATTTTGACGGCGCCATCGCGCTGTACCGGCGGCTTCTCGAGGAAGACGAAACCAATGAATTGGCCAGCGTGCGGTTGATCAACGTCTATCTCGTTGCCGAGCGCACCGCCGAGGCCTTGACCGAGTTGCAGGCCTTTCGCGGAACGCTGACCGATCCCCATCGGCTCGATCTGACCATCGGCCGTATCCTGCTGGGCCGCAAGCAGTATGACCAGGCGATAACCATCTTCACCGCGTTGCTTGGGGCGGAATCCGGCGTGGAACAGGGGCTGGTGCGGTACATGCTGGCGCTGGCCTATCATCAGCAGGGCGATGTGCCTCGGGCCAAGGAACTGCTGGCCACCATCCCGCCCCAGGCCGAGGAGTATGAGGACGGCGTCCTGACCCTGGCCAGGATTTTATGGGAGGAGAAAGATACGGCCGGCGCCATTGACCTGCTCAGAAAGAAGAATGAACACGAGGAGACCAGGCGAATCACCTTCTATGTCGTCCTGGCCACCTATTATCGAGAACTCGAGCAGGTTGCCGCTGGCCGGGCAGTGTTTGACGCAGCCCGGGGGGTTTTTCCCGACAGCGCCGAGTTGTTATACGAGTATGGTATTTTTTTTGAAAAAATCGGTGAGCCGGCGGCCGCTTTAGTCAAGATGCAGGAGGTTCTCAGGATTGACCAGAATAACAGCGCCGCCCTTAACTATATCGGCTACACCTGGGCTGACAGCAACGTAAATCTACCCGAGGCCCTGGTTTACATCAGGCGGGCAGTGGAGCTCAGCCCGGATGATGGCTTCATCCGGGACAGCCTGGGCTGGGTCTATTTCAGGATGGGCGATCTGCCGCGGGCCGCTACCGAGTTGGAGCGCGCCATCAGCCTGACTGGCGAGGATCCGACCATCCATGAGCATCTGGGCGATGTGTATCTGCGGCTTAATAAAATTGACAAGGCGCGCAGCGCCTATGAGAAAGCCAGGGAGTTCTACCAGGAAGAGGAAAAGAAGGAATCGGTCGGTCGCAAACTTGAAGCCCTGGAGCAGCCGAAATGAACAGGTTTGAGAACAGGCCGGGCAGCCGTCCGCTGCTGCCGGGTGTCTTGTTGTGTTGTCTGTTGATCGCCGGTTGCGCCGGCCGGCTGCCGCCGATGACCGATCTCTCCGCCACCGAGAGCGGGGCAGTGGCAGCGGCCTTTGCCGAGGTGCAGGCGCAAGCGCGGCGCTGCGGCCCCTGTTTCGATGCCGAAGTCGAGGCCCAGGTCTCCTTCTCGAATCTGCTCGGCAGCAAGTCCGGCCGTCTGGTCGGTTATCTGCAGGCCATGGCGCCCGCTTCGCTGAAATTTGTCGCGGTCAATCCGCTTGGCCAGCCGCTATTCGTCTTTGTCACGGACGGGCAGCGTTTTCGCAGCCTGATTGTGCTGGAGGCCAGGGAGTATGAGGGGCCGGTGCAATCGGCTCTTTTCCGGAAATATGCGCCGCCGGGTTTTGAACCGGCCGAGGCCTTTGCCTGGCTGAGCGGCTGGCCGGGCGCTTCGGCCGGCATTGTCGCGGTGCGGCGGGCCGTGGCCGAGGAAGGGTACTGGCTTGAGTTGCACCGCGGTTCGGACTCGGCGCAGAGCTACATTCTTTTCGAGCCGAATTCGGGCGAAGTCCGACGGCACATTCTCCAGGATGGCCAGGGCCGGCTGACCATGGACGTCAGCTATGACGGCCAGGCGGCTACCGGTGCCGGGTCGGCGGCCGGTTGCCGGCTGCCGGCCCGGATCACGGTGGCGGCTTTACCCAGCAACGGCAATCTGATCCTGGATCTGAAGGATGTCCTGTTGCCTGAAACGCCGTTCGGTGCGGATGTCTTTGCGGTGGAGTCGCCAGCCGGCTTCCAGAAGATTGTGGTGGAGTGAGCGCGGCTTAGAGCTTATCCACAAATAAGCTTTTCAGGGATTGCGCCGGATTTTGAGACGGATTTGGCCGGGACGATTGAGCAAAACCGCAGTCGTAGCAGCGCTACGTCGAGGATTTTGCGATTGAGGAGCGGCAAAATCCGGCCAAAAGCCGGATGCAAGCACCAAAGTTTTATTTGTGGATAAGCTCTTAGTCAGACTTTGCCTTCCCAGAAGCCGTTGTGTCGTCCTTGGTTTTTTTTTCAAGAATCTGCACGGTGATGGTGTACCGCATATCCTGCTGGGAGAAGGTCTGCTGGATATCGTAGTCGGGACCCGGGGTCAGATCAAGCACGACGCGGAGCATGGGGGATGGGGTGCCGTGGACGCCGAGGCGGATGAGTTGAATCATGCCGCCCTTGATCTCCATCTGCGATTTTACCCCTTCGCCGAGCTTAGTGTTCAAAAAGTCGCAGACTACACGCGGAGCTTCACCCTCGATTCCGAAAATCTTGGGCGACGAAGGCTGGCTGAGAGTGAGGTGGATTTTTTCGATAGTATCCTGGACCTTCTCATAGTCAACCTTTTTAAGCACAAGATCATCCGCGGCCGCGGCACCACTCGGGCCGGTCATCAACAGAAAAAGGCAGGATAGTAAGACAAAAAGGCTGTGTCGCATGATGTTCCCTGACTGTTGAGTTTCCAGGGGAGTTTTATTGTAACTGCTCAGGTTGTTTAGACAATTAGACTGTAGTCTGTTAGCGAGTAACCGATTGGGCAGAAGGTGCAACGCATACAATGCTCTGTCATTTCGTGGTTGCTAATAGACTAAACACCTACAGACTATCCACCTGAGTAGTTACGATTTTTATAACTTCAAAAGTAACCGGAGGTTGCCGGGCTGTCAATGTTTTCCAGGTGGCAACGGACCGATGGGCAAGAGGGCAGGGTGGCTGTGGACGATTTTGAAAGGTTGTTTCCGTTTGTCCGTAAACCGAGCAGATATCTCGGCAACGAGTTCAATGTGGTCCGGAAGCCGTGGCAAGAGACCGAGGTGCGGCTGGCACTCATTTTTCCCGATCTGTATGAGATTGGCATGTCGCATTACGGGCTACAGGTTCTCTATCATGTTGTCAACACCACGGCTGGCCTTTTAGCCGAAAGGGTGTATGCGCCAGATCTTGACCTGGAGAACATGCTGCGCCGTGAGCGGCTTTCGATGTTCTCTCTTGAGTCGCGCCGGCCGTTGCGTGATTTTGACGTGCTTGGTTTTACCCTGCCCTATGAACTCAGCTATACCAATATTCTGACCATTCTTGAACTAAGCGGCATCCCCTGGCGGGCTAAGGACCGGGATAGTTCCCAGCCACTGGTGATCGGCGGCGGCTCCGGCAGCTTTAATCCAGAGCCGGTGGCGGATTTTTTGGATGCCATTCTGCTGGGCGACGGCGAGGAGGCCATCCTC
>MGTE01000075.1:11251-12356 GCA_001799275.1 Deltaproteobacteria bacterium RIFOXYD12_FULL_57_12 | reverse complement strand
GCCAAGCAGGTCGGTTGGCAGCGCCGTGAACTTCTGGAACGGCTGGCAGAGGTACCCGGGGTGTATGTGCCGGCATTTTTTGCGCCCTGTTATGACCATACCGGCAAGCTGGAGGCGATCATGCCGCTGGTGCCCGGTTACGAACGGGTCCGGCGGCGGTTCCTCGCCGACCTGGAGAACGCCGCAGTGCCGAGCCCGCCCCTGGTGCCGCAGACCAGGATCATCCATGAGCGCCTGGGCCTGGAGATCGCCCGGGGTTGCACCCGGGGTTGTCGATTCTGCCAGGCCGGGATGATCTACCGGCCGGTCCGGGAACGGTCGCTGGCCAGACTCGAAGAGATCGCCAGGGCAGGGATTGCGGCCAGCGGCTTTGAAGAGCTTGCCCTTTTATCGCTCAGCTCCGGGGATTATGCCTGTTTGCCGCAGCTTCTCGGCCGGCTGATGGACGTCTTTGCCGATTCCTACGTCTCGGTGTCCATGCCCTCCATGCGAGTGGGAACCCTGACCAAGGAAGTCATGGATCAGATTATTCGGGTCAGAAAGACCGGTTTTACCGTGGCCCCGGAGGCGGGCACCGATCGTCTCCGGCAGGTGCTGAATAAAGGGATCACCGAGGCCGACCTGCTTGAAACCTGCCGAACGGCCTTTGGTTTGGGCTGGAAGCTCATGAAGTTCTATTTCATGTTCGGGCTGCCCACGGAAACCGCTGACGATGTGGATGCCATTGTCGGTCTGGCCCGGCGGGCCCTAGCCACGGGCAGCGGCGGCGGCCGCCAGATCAATGTCAGCGTTGCCACCTTTGTGCCCAAACCCCATACGCCGTTTCAGTGGGAGCCGCAGCTTTCCGTGGCTGATGGCTTTGCCCGGATCAATCGCTTGAAGCAGCTGCTGCCGCGCCGGGGATTCAAACTGAAATGGCATGATCCCCGCCAGAGTTTTCTGGAAGGGGTGTTTGCGCGCGGCGACCGGCGGCTGGCCGGCCTGATCGAGGAGGCCTGGCGGTGCGGCGTCCGCCTCGACGGCTGGTCGGAACATTTCAACCTTGAGACCTGGCTTGCGGCTGGCCGGAGCTGCGGGCTTGATCTGGAAAGCTATCTGCGGCGAC
>MGTE01000075.1:10286-11226 GCA_001799275.1 Deltaproteobacteria bacterium RIFOXYD12_FULL_57_12 | reverse complement strand
GCAGCATCTTGACCCCGGTGTTACCACGGAATTCCTGCTGGCCGAGCGCGACCGCGCCTGGGCTGCAACGTATACCCCGGACTGCCGCCGACACGGCTGCCAGCAATGCGGGGTCTGCGATTTTAAGCAGCTCCGGCCGGTTGTCTACCAACTGCCGGCTCGTGAAACCGACATCCCCGAATCGCAGCCGGCGCCTGTGACCGGCGCAAGCTGCCGGCCAGCAGCGTCGACCGGTCGTTTCCTCTGTCGCTTCGAGTACTCCAGACTTGGCGCCGCCCGTTTCCTGAGTCATCTGGAATTGCTGCAGGTCTTTTTTCAGGCCTTTCGGCGTGCTGGTCTGGAGTTGCATTTTTCCCAGGGCTTTAACCCGACCCCGAAGATTTCCTTCAGCCCCGCCCTGCCCGTGGGCACGGAAAGCATGGCGGAATTCCTGGATGGTGATCTGGTCCGGCCGCTGGCGGATATTGCGGAGGCAATCGCCGACCTGAATGGTCAGTTGCCCGCCGGACTTGAAATTCTCACGATTGTGTCGCTCACCGACCAGACCCGGTCGGCAGCGCGGCAGATCCAGACCTGTTATCAGGTGGACCTGCCGACCTCGGTGTCGGTGGCCGGCCTGGCAACGCGGCTGGAGGAATTTCTCGGCCAGCGGGAATTCTTCCTGGCCCGGGAGCGGAAGGGGCAGGTGAAACAGGTCGATATCAGGCCGTTGGTCAGCGAACTGACTTTGAGTGATGCACGGCAGGTCAGGCTGGTGCTCAACAGCGAGCCAGGGCAGCCTGGCATCAAGCCGTTGGAGTTGCTGGAGTCCCTGCTGGGGCTCGGTGGCGGGGAACTGCCGGCGGCCAGGGTTCTGAAGCTCTGGTGGCGGCCTGCTGGTTGATCTGTTTTTAAAGAGCGGAATTGTTGTTATCGATGCTTGTTCATGCCCTGTGAGCGG
>MGTE01000075.1:9380-10250 GCA_001799275.1 Deltaproteobacteria bacterium RIFOXYD12_FULL_57_12 | reverse complement strand
ACGGCGCGTGTCTGCTAAAAGCTTATTGGTTTCCCTGTTGTCGATCGACAGGGGTTGCGTAACGGGGTGTCTGGATTATGGCGCGGGGGGGAGAAAGATGAAACATGTGGCAGCAATGACCGTGCTGGCAGTTGATGACGAAGAAATGGTGCTTGACTTTGTTGCCCAGACCCTGGCGCCCTTGGGATACCGGGTTCTGCTTGCCTCGTCCGGCGACGAGGCCGTTCAGATCATAAAGGAAAATAAAAAGATAGATCTGCTGCTGACCGATGTCGTCATGCCCGGCCTGATGGGCGACAAGCTGGCCGAGCAGTTTCTCGCGACCTATCCCGACCGCAAGGTGCTCTTCATGTCGGCCTATATGTGTCCGGCCATGGGCCATCAGGGAAAACCCGGCAGCGAAAGCGCCTTTGTCATGAAACCCTTTCTGCCTAACGAATTGATTGGCAAGATGAAGAGAGTGCTGGCAAAACCCGGCAGACGGAAGATCGGAAACGGAGATGGTTAAAGAAACAATTCTGATCGTTGATGACGAACGGTTCATCCTCAGGAACCTTGAACTCCTGCTGACCGGCAGGGGTTATGACGTTCTGCTTGCCGCCAGCGGCCGGGAGGCTCTGGAGCGGCTTGCTGAACGACCTGTTTCCCTTATAATTTCCGATTATAAGATGCCGGGCATGAACGGCATTGATCTCCTCGAAGAGGTCCACCGTCTTTTTCCGGAGACGATCCGGGTTCTGATTACCGGCTGCGTCAATAACGAGACTGCCATCGCCGCCATCAACAAGGGTCATGTTTACCGCTATATCAACAAGCCCTGGGAGACCGAGTAGTTCCTGCTGATCGTTGCGGCTTGCCTGGCGCACCACG
>MGTE01000075.1:8331-9329 GCA_001799275.1 Deltaproteobacteria bacterium RIFOXYD12_FULL_57_12 | reverse complement strand
CGCATGCAGACAATTTTGCAGAATATGGCCGAGGGGATCGTGGTGACCGATGAATGCGGCCGGATCACCTTTGTCAATCGCGCCTTTACCGCGATGGCCGGCCAGCCGGCCGATGCCTTGCTGGCCGTCGATTTCGCCCGGTTCCAGCAGGCTGGCAGGCCTGAGGAGCAGCGGGCGGCTGTCGCCGGCACCTGGTATCTCGCCGGCCCCGGCGGCCGCCTGCCGGTGGCCTCGAGCACGACGGTCTTTCAGGAGGATGAGGACGGCGCCCCCGGCTATGTGCACACGATCCGGGATATTTCCTCGGAAAAAAAACTCGACCAGTTGAAGGCTGATTTTTTCGCCATGGTGATCCATGATCTGCGAAGCCCCCTGTTGGCGTTGATTTATCGCCTGCTGGCGTTGCGCCGCCAATTGGTCGGCCGGATCACCGATGCGGAGCTGGGCCGGCTTGAGGAAAGCCGGCAGACAGCCCAGATGCTGCTCGGCCTGATTGACAACCTCCTTGATATTTCGAAGGTCGAGTCCGGCAAGCTGGCTCTCCGCATGGAACCCCTGGATTTGCATGGGATTATCGAACTGGCGCTGAACAGCCTGGAAGGCCTGCGAGTCCAGCATGACCTGCGGGTGGAACGGCATTTTGCCGCCGGCCTGCCGCTGGTGGCCGGCGACAAGGACGGGTTGACCAGGGTGATGATCAATCTGGTGGGCAACGCCATCAAGTTTACCAAACCGGGCGGCCTGATTTCCATCAGGACCGCCCCGGAAGAGGCGGCATGGGGGAAAATGGTCGTTGTGGCGGTCAGCGATACCGGCGACGGGATACCTCCCGAGGATCTGGAACTGATTTTTGATTTGTACTATCAGGGGAAAAGCGGCGGCCGCCGGGAAGAGCGGGGCAAGGGCCTTGGCCTGGCAATCTGCAAGAAGATCATCGAGGCGCACGGCGGCGCAATCGGTGTCGAGAGCGTGATCGGTCAGGGCGCGACGTTTCGGGT
>MGTE01000075.1:7349-8322 GCA_001799275.1 Deltaproteobacteria bacterium RIFOXYD12_FULL_57_12 | reverse complement strand
CGCCGCTGCTGTTCCGCCGGTAGGCGGCGTCTGACCGTGAAGGCGGTGCTGCTGAGGATTTACGATTGTTTGTCAGTCAGCAGGGGATATGGTAAAAAACGGCAGGTGGAACGTGCGGGAACCCGATTCCTATGAACCAATAAACATTGCTGCGAAAGGAGAGATTATGGCCCAGAAAAAGATCTTGCTGCGTGAAGACGAGATGCCCACCCGCTGGTATAACATCTGCCCCGACATTCCGGGTGGCATGCAGCCGCCGCTTGATCCCGAAACCAAGCAGCCCATGGGGCCGGAAAAACTGTCGGTGGTCTTTCCCATGGCCCTTCTTGAACAGGAGATGAGCGGCCAGCGTTGGATCGATATCCCGCAGGAGGTTTTGGAGATTTATAAGATCTGGAGGTCGTCGCCGCTGGTGCGGGCCGACAAGCTGGAGCAGGCCTTGGGTACCAAGGCGAAGATCTATTTCAAGTATGAAGGCGTGTCGCCGGTGGGCAGCCACAAGCCGAACAGCGCCGTGGCGCAGGCCTACTACAACAAGCGGGAAGGCGTCAAGCGATTGGCCACTGAAACCGGCGCCGGCCAGTGGGGCAGTGCCTTGGCTTTTGCCACCAGCAAGTTCGGCCTGGAATGCAAGGTTTACATGGTGCGGGTCTCCTTCGACCAGAAGCCGTACCGCAAGACCATGATGCATACCTACGGCGCCCAGGTGGTGGCCAGCCCCAGCCCGGATACCAATTTCGGCCGTTCGGTGCTGGCCCAGGACCCGGCGTCGAACGGTTCCCTGGGGATTGCCATTTCCGAGGCCCTGGAAGACGCCGCCACCCGTGACGACACCAAGTACGCCCTGGGTTCGGTTTTAAACCATGTGATCCACCATCAGACCATCGTCGGCCTGGAGGCCAAGAAACAGATGGAGATCGCCGGCGACTATCCGGACGTGGTGATCGGCTGCTGCGGCGGCGGCTCTAACTTT
>MGTE01000075.1:0-7314 GCA_001799275.1 Deltaproteobacteria bacterium RIFOXYD12_FULL_57_12 | reverse complement strand
GGAGGGCCGCAAGGTCCGTTTCGTGGGCGTGGAGCCGGCCTCCTGTCCGACCATGACCAAGGGCAGGATGGCCTACGACTTCGGAGACGTGGCCCAGACCACGCCGCTCATGGCCATGTACACGCTGGGCCACGATTTCATGCCGCCGGGCATCCATGCCGGCGGGCTTCGCTACCACGGCATGTCGCCCATTGTCAGCGCCCTGGTCCGCGAGAAGATTATCGAGCCCATTGCCGTGCCGCAGCTGGAGACCTTTGAGGCGGGCGTCCTCTTTGCCCGCACGGAGGGGATCATCCCGGCGCCGGAGTCCTGCCACGCCATCCGCGCCGCGATCATCGAGGCGATGGTCGACAAAAATGAACCCAAGACCATTCTGTTCAACCTTTCCGGCCATGGCCATCTGGACCTCTCCGCCTATGAGCAGTTCTTCGCGGGCGAGCTCCATAACTACGAATACCCGGCCGAGGCTATTACCGCATCCATGGCCAGGCTGCCGGTGATTTGAACGGCAGTAAGGAGTAAGGAGTGAGGAGTAAGGAGAAAGGAGAAAAGAGGGCTTTCAGAGAGAAATATGCTGTCTTCTGCCTTCTGTCTTCTGTCTTCTGCCTGGTTATCCTGTTCTTGCTGGCGAGGGGCACGCCAGCGCTGGCCGGGGCGGGCGAATCTGCCCCGGCCGACCTTGATCGCCTGCTGGCAAACGGCGGCGTTGCCCTGGAGCGGGACCACGTTCTGGTCGTGGCCAGAAACCTCGACCAGCCACTGCTGCCGGCCAGTACGCTCAAAATCGCTACCGCCCTGGCCGCGCTCAGGATTCTGGGGCCCGACCATCGGTTTGCAACCCGCTTCTACCGGAACCCGGCGGGCGATCTTTTTATCCAGGGCTTCGGCGATCCCATGCTGATCTCCGAGGAGATCGGCGCGGTGGTCGGCGAACTGCGTCAAAAAGGGCTGACGCAGGTCCGGGATATCGTTCTGGACAACAGCGCCTTTGCGCTCGAAGGCCAGACCCCGGGTATCGGCGCGACCGACAATCCCTATGACGCGGCCAACTGTGCCCTGGCGGTCAATTTCAACACGATCAACATCGACCGCGCCGTTGATGGCGCGGTGCGGTCGGCCGAGCCCCAGACCCCGACCCTGCCGCTCATGGCGGAGTTGGCCGCGGGATTGCAGCCCGGCAATCACCGGCTCAACGTCACGGCCGGCGCGGCTGACCCGGAGGCGACGAGCGCCCGCTATGCCGGTGAGCTTTTCCGGGCCATGCTGATCGCTCAAGGGATTGCGGTTGCCGGCCGCATCCGGCAGGAGCCGGTGCCGGCCGGGTTGGCCGAGTTCTGGACGCACCAATCCAGCCTGAAGCTGGCCGAGATGATTCCGTCTCTTTTGCAATATTCCAACAATTTTATCGCCAACCAGTTTTTTCTCGCCTGCGGTGCCGGCCGCCACGGCTATCCAGCCACCTGGGCTAAGGCCAGGCAGGCGGTGAACGGCTTCTTCCGGCAGGAGTTCGGTTTTGCAGAGGATGTTTTTTTTCTGGAGGAAGGCTCCGGGCTCTCCCGGCGCAACCGGGTGACGGTGCGGGCCATGCTCGATCTGCTGGCCGCCTTTCGGCCCCATGCCGAATTCCTGCCGGCGGAATCGGGTCGGCTCCTGAAAAGCGGCACCCTGACCGGGGTTTATGCCTATGCCGGTTATTTGCGACGCGGTGACCGGCTTGACCGGCTGGTGATCATCCTCAACCAGGAGAAAAATACCAGGGCTGCGGTGTTGCTCCTGTGCGAGCAACTCCGGCCATCCCGTTAGGCTCGGTGGGCCGCGGAAAAAACTTTTCCGCGGGGACGTTGCCTGGTATGTTGGGGCCAATTTCTGGCATGGCCGCGGCGGATGCCGCACGGGCCAGCTGCTGCCGCGATTGCGGTTGAGGCGCCAGGTTAACAAACAGGGAGAGGAAATTTATGGCGTTTGTCTTGCGGGAGCAGGGGTATGACTTTTTGCAGAAGAATCGCGTCCGTGTGACAACGGTGGTGGTGGTTTTTCTTTTGTTGAAGAATTCCATAGTCGGCATTTCTCCAAACGGCATTACAGACCATGTCGATTTTTTTGGCCTTCTTGGCTGGTTCATGGTCGTTGCCGGGGTCGGGCTGCGTTCCTGGGCGGCCGGCATTATCCGCAAGGACGAGGCCCTGGCCACCAGCGGGCCCTACACCCTGAGCCGTCATCCCCTCTATGTTGGCTCCCTGCTCATGGCCCTCGGCTTCTGTCTGCTCATCGGCGACCGGCTGACATTCTTCCTTATCCTCGGTTTTGCCATTGTGCTGTACGGGCCGACCATCCACAACGAAGAGGTGGCGCTGCGGCAGGTTTTCGGCGTCGAGTGGGAGAGGTACACGGCCCGGACCGCCATCCTCTACCCGAAGGTCTGGCCCCGCGATATCCGGGCTGGCTGGTCGTTCGCCATGTGGCAAAGGAATCGGGAGTACCGAGCCATGAGCGCCAGCCTGATCGGCCTTCTTCTTCTGGAGGCCCTGCACCGCCACTTCTGGCCTGGCTGACACGAAGGCCGGGCCAGAGAGACAGCAGTCCGGGTGGTTGTTGCCCGCTATTTGTCCGGCAGGCCCTTGTCGATTTCCTTCAGCCGTTCATCACCCAACTCCTGGGTTGCCCGCGCTTTGTTCATCGGAGTTGTGATTTTTGCTTCCGCCGTCTCCGCCACCTTGTCGGTCATTTTTTCGATACTGCCTTTTTCCGTTTTTTCTTCTTTGCCGGTTGAACAGGCGGTGACGCTCAGGCATAAAAGAACGGCCAGGGCCATGGACTGCCAATTCGCTGTTTTCATCTGTATGGTTTCCTCCTGTGTGCTTGGTTGCGTGGGCATAAATTTTTAGGTTGTTTAGGTGGTTAGACTGTAGTCTGTTAGCGAAAAACGATTAAAAAAGGGGGGCGAAGCATGCAATCTCTGGCATTTTTTAGTTGCTAATAGACTCAACTGCTACAGACGACCAACCTGAGTAGTGGCCAGTTCCCTGGCGATTTTCTTGCGCATGGCCGTTTTTTCGTCGCGGATGCAGAAGGCAAGTCCGGTACCGGCAAAAAGCAACGCGCCGGCTGCGACAAAGGACGAATGAAAGGTGCCGGTGCTGGCCTGCAGCGACTGGGAGAGTCGGCTCATGACAAAGCCGCCTACGCCCCAGGCGGTGAAGAGCAAGCCGTAGTTGACCCCGAAGTGTTTGAAGCCCCAGAGGTCCTTGGTGAATGATGGGAAGAGAGCCAGGTTCGCCCCGTAGTTGAAACCGATTAAGGTGGCGAGCAGGACGAGGAGCAGACCGCTGGATGAGGTGGCGGCGGTGATCGGGATGGCCAGGAACATGAGGATGGCCTGGATGGCAAAAACAGTGGCCAGAGTCGGGCCGCGGCCGATTTTGTCGGATAAGATGCCGGCGACGATCCGGCCGCCGGCATTACCGACCGCCAGCAGGGCAACGGCGACAAAGGCGCTCTCTCCCATGCTTTTCTTGGCCATGCCGGCCACGCTGCCGATGACCATCAGGCCGGCGCCGGCGCCGATGAAGTAGAGCAGCCAGAGGAGCCAGAAGGTCGGCGTACGGAGTATTTCGGCCGGGGAGAGGTTTTTATCGACGAACTGCTGCCTCGTCTTGTTATCGGCGCGTCGACACACGAACCCCTTGGGCACGTAGCCGGCCGGCGGGTTGACCAGTTGGGTGGCAAGCAGGCTGACCACCAGAAAAAAGGCGAGTCCGAAGAAGAGCATCGCCTTTTGCAACCCCCAGCCGGTCAGCAGATACTGGGAAAGCGGCGCGATGTACACCGAGGCGAGTCCGAAGCCGGAAACTACGATGCCGGCAATTTTGCCGGTTTTGGAGGGCGGAAACCATTTCATGGCCGGCGGCGTGGCCGAGGAGTAGCCAAAGGCGATGCCGGCGCCCACCAGAACGCCGAACCCGAGTACCCAGCCGAGATAGGACGTGGTCTGGGAGATCACGATAAAGCCGGCGCCGACCAGGATGCCGCCGATTAGTGCGGTGATCCGGGGGCCGACGGAATCCTGACAACGGCCCGCCAGGATCATGCTAAAGGCAAAGACCAGGCAGCAGACGGCATAGGGGTCGTTGAGCGCGGCCAGGTCCCAGTGAAAGGCGCCGGGGCCGCCGGTCTCAATGGATTGCTTGATGGCGCCCTTGAAGATGCTCCAGGTGTAGAGCACCCCCAGAGCGAGGTTGATGCCCGTGCCGGCGGCGGTGACGATTTTGCCACGATCTGCGATCTGCTGGGTCATAAGGTGCCTCGCGGTTGATTAGAAGCGGGGAGGCGGGGCAGCTTCCTCGCGGCGCTGTACAACCGCCTGTTTTGTAACAGGTTGATTTCTATAAAATTACCAGATGGGACGTAAAAGGCAATCGGAAAATCGGCCGGCTGCCGGCGTACTCGCTTTGCTGCCATGTCCGTTGACAACAAAAAGAATGTGGTGCTATCATGACAGACTCATTTCCGCAGGGGATTCTTGACATGGTTATTGTCCACCAAAGCAGGAGGAAGGCTTATGACACAGTTCTCTGAGAATTACACCTGGCTGGTCGCCCATTTTGGCAAGGTCATGGACGCCCACCAGGAAATGGGGAAAACCTTGCGTACTGCCGGGCCCATTGACCCGAAGACCTGTCATCTTATCCAGCTGGCAGCGGCGGCCGCCAACCGTTCCGAAGGCGGGGTGCATTCCCATTGCAAGCGGGCTCTGGAGGCCGGTGCCACGCCGGCCGAGATTTATCACGCGCTCATTCTGCTGGTCAGCACCATCGGCTTCCCGGCCACGGCCGCGGCCCTTTCCTGGGCAAAGGATGTTGTCGAGCCAGCCGGCTGAGTTTTTTGACAGGACGTAACTACTCGGGTTGTTTAGTCTGTAGTCTGTCAGGGAAAAAGCAACGAACGTGTCGGGCGCGAGCAGGATGTCGTCAGCAAGTTATACTGCTCTGAATTTATTGTAATCTTGATTTATTCACCTATTCACCTATTCACCTTAATGCCTACAGACTATCCACCTGAGTAGTTACAAAACAACAAATGTTGATCGATTCCTTCGGCCGTTTTATAACCTACCTGCGCATCTCGCTCACCGACCGCTGCAACTATCGGTGCGTCTACTGCCAGCCCGAGGTCGAAGCGCCGCGCAAACCCTACGCCGAGATCCTGCGTTATGAAGAGATCGAGCGAATCGCTCGGGTCGCGGTGGGGCTTGGCATCACCAAGATTCGCCTGACCGGCGGCGAACCGCTGGTCAGGAAGAATATCACCTTCTTGGTGGAGCGGCTGGCCGCTATCGACGGCCTGCGCGAACTCAATATGACCACCAATGGCTCGCTGCTCACCCCGGAATTGGCCCGGCAGTTGAAACAAGCCGGCCTGACCCGGATCAATATCTCCTTGGACACCCTGGATCGAGGTCGGTTCGCCGGCCTGACTCGGGGCGGCTGCCTCGACGATGTGCTGGCCGGCATTCAGGCGGCCAGGGAGGCCGGGCTTGCCCCGATCAAGATTAATATGGTACTCATGGAAACCACCACTGCGGCAGAGGTCGAGCAGCTGGCCGACTTCTGCCGGGAACACGACCTCACCCTGCAGACCATCAACCATTTTTCACTTAACGACCGCAAGGACCCGCGCGGCGCGCTTGCCGCCGACCGGCCGCCGAAATGCGCCGCCTGCAATCGACTGCGGATCACGGCGGACGGCTATCTCAAACCGTGCCTGTTTTCCGGCAACGAGATCAAGGTCGATCTGGATGATATCGCGGCATCGCTGCGGGCCGCGGTCCAGGCCAAGCCGGAAAACGGCCAGCAGTGCCGGAACCGCACCATGTGCCAGATCGGCGGCTGATCTGTTTCGGCGCGGGCCGGAAACCAGGAAGAACCTCAGGCCCTGGCAAAGAGCGGCAGATGTTTGGCCGCCATCTTGAAGAGAAAAACCTGGAGGGAAACGATCCCGAGGGTGACCAGAAATTCCATGACCGACGGGAAATATTCAGCTCCCCTTGTTGTGTTGTATTCCTGCATGCTGAAGAGGCAGACGTTCAGCCGGTTGACTAAAACACCGGCGATCACCAGGATGTTTGCCGAAAAGATGCCGGTCAGATTGGTGCGGAGTTGTTTGATGCTGAGCAGCAAGACCGGGATAATCACGCCGATGCCCGTTTCCAGGAGGTACATGTTGCCCTCCAGGCTGCCGTCAGCTCAGCGCTGCCAGGCCCTGGCTGCCGCATCTTTTATGGGCGGACAGGCAAGCACCGTGGTTTCCTCTGCCGAAGTCGTCTCCACCTGGACCTCCCGGGGCAGGGCCGGGTTTTTCTTGGTGTAACGCGCTAGCAGGCCGGCTGCCGCGCTAAGATCAGCCGGGTCGCGGCCGTAGCGGAGGATGGCGAAGGGGCCCGGTCGATCAATGCAGTCAAGCACGATGTCGTCGGGCTGCCGGAGGGCCAGAATTTTTTCATTGTCTTTCTGATCGCGGCCCAGCACCAGCCAGCCGCCGCCGGGCAGGACAAACTGTCGACCGACCAGGAGCAGTCGGATATCCGCCGGCCTGATTTCTACATGGGTCTGGTAATAGTGGCTGATTCTGGCCGCCAGGATCGGGTCGGTGAGGATGCAGCCGCCAGCCGGACTCGGAAAGTCGGTGATCCCGAAGCGCGTTGCCAGTTCAATCTGGGCGGATCGGCCGCGGCCGCTGAACGCAAGCAGCCGGTGCCGGTCGATGAGGCCGGCGCTCTCCGGAGCGCTGGCTGGCAGGTTCCGGGCGCAGAGCGGCCGGACCAGGAGCTCGCTGCAACCGCTGTCCCGTTCAATGAGCCGGAGTGTGTCGCGGCGCTGCGACATGGGCCTTTGTCCGATCACCTCGCCGGTGATCAGAAACGAGGCGTTGAAATCCGCCAGCCGCCGGCGCGCGGTTGCTAATAAAAAAATCTTGCAGTCGACGCAGGGGTTGAAATGTCTGCCAAAGCCGTGGGCCGGCCGGCGCAGGAGTTCCAGAAAGGGGCCGGTAACGTCGATCAAATGGACATCGATGTCGTATTTGCGGAGCATCTCGGCACGATAGTCAGCCTCCCGGGCCAGCAGGTCATCGCCGAAGAAAGGGGTGACGAACCTGACGGCCCGCACGGCAATACCCTGGGTCGCCACCACCCGGCAGGCCAGGATGCTGTCCAGGCCGCCTGAAAAAAGGGCGAGGGCAGTTGTTGCAGCCGGCGTTGGGTTCATGATTGCGCCGTCAGCAGTTCCTCGGCATAGGCCAGGGTCTGTCTGGTGATCG
>MGTE01000074.1:25268-25439 GCA_001799275.1 Deltaproteobacteria bacterium RIFOXYD12_FULL_57_12 | reverse complement strand
TTTCTCCGCTGGCTCACCAGAATCTCTCTGGAGAAACTGCTTGCCTGGGCTGAGAAAAAATGAGGAATTAATAAATGATAGCTTCAGGTTATCATTTATGACTCTCTTTCATCCAATCCGGCGGTTTGATCCGTCCTCCGCTCACATCCCGCATCCGCACCCCGGTGACGC
>MGTE01000074.1:22804-25170 GCA_001799275.1 Deltaproteobacteria bacterium RIFOXYD12_FULL_57_12 | reverse complement strand
CCGGGTTGCGTGGGCCTTATGATGATCCGCCTGCTAAAGCCCACGGGAAAGGGCACAAAGTCTGCTGAACGCTGCCCCAGGACACAGGCCGCATGGAAGGCACCGTCCAGGGGAAAGGGTGAGCCGATGATATCCCGGACACTATCAGGGGTGCACAGAGCAGGGGCCTTCAGCCTGCCCCATGCGCCCTGCGCGGAGAGATGCAAGGTTCCCTGCAAGGTATGATAGCTTGGACCAAAAGGCACCAGTTCCCGGTACACCTGTGCCGCCGGGATCCTTGTTTCAGAATCGGGCAGGGCTTCCGGGGCGAGCTCTGCGACGTGTTTACGTTTTTCCTGGACAGGGGAAAAGAGTATCTCGCCATGCTCCTGCAGCCGTGTCACGACCTTGAACTGCCGCCGGCTGAGCAGTTTGGCATGGATCGAGCCATTTTCATTCTTCCGGTATTCAATCAGGGCCGCCACACTGGTACTTCCGGCTGGAATTTCGAGAAATCTGGTAAAGCGGCCATTGTCCATGACCAGGATATCAATTTCAGGATGGGACTCGGCAACCCCCGCCGCGAGCAGGAGCATGGTTTCAACCGCCGGCAGCACGACTTTGCCGTTAAAGCAGTGGTCGGCAAACCAGGGCTGGACAGGAATGGCAACAGGAGCACGCCAGGTGGTCATGTAGCGGGAAATTCCTGCCAGAGCCGGATAGTCTGGGCATCGATCTCAACCGGAATGCCCTTCGTGGTCACGGCGCAATGTTTGGTAAAACCGACACAGGCGATTTCGCCGTTTTCAGCCTTGGTGATCAGATAATCAAACTGCAGTTTGACCAGCTCCAACCTGGCCGGCCGGGTATGGATATAAATCAGGTCATCATAGAAGAGGGGCGAGTAATAGTTGAGTTCTGTCTTAATAAGGGGATAAAGGTAGCCGTTTTCTTCAATTTTTTTATAAGGGTACGATGCATCCCGCATGAGCGACGCCCGGCCGAATTCAAAATATCTGAGGTAATTGGCATGATAAACAGCCTGAGAGCGGTCCGTGTCCACATAAAGGGTGCGCTGCTCGCAGCGATGCCAGACCTTACCGCTGTTCTTATCTCTGACAAATGAGGGCTTGTCCAAAAATTCTGGAATAAATGGTTTGGGTCGCATTACATTCCTCGAAAAATAATACAGCAGTTGGTGCCGCCAAAGCCAAATGAATTGGAGAGCACAAACTCATGCGCGTGTTTGCGGGCTTGATTGGGGACCACATCCAGGTCGCTGAACTTGGGGTCCGGGATATGGTTGACCGTGGGTAAAACGATTCCTTGTCCCATGGCCTCTATGGCAAGCGCCGCCTCGATGGCGGCGGATGCGCCAAGGCTGTGGCCCAACTGGGACTTGTTTGCCGACACGGGAATTCCGGGCAGGTTACGGCCGAAAATCACCCTGAGGCAGTCCACCTCGACACTGTCACCAGTCGGCGTCGAGGTGCCGTGGGCGTTGATCGCGCCGATATCACGGGGCGAGAGTGCCGCATCCTCAATGGCCGCCTGGATGGCCCGGACAATGGTCACTTGGTTGGGCCGGGTAAAATGGTGGGCATCCGAGTTCCAGCCGATGCCGGCTACCTCCGCCTTTGCGGTCAGGCCGCGAGAATGTACAGCCTCTTCGGCTGCCAGCACCACAACCGCGGCGCCTTCGGAGAGAACAAAGCCTTTGCGGTCAATGCTGAACGGACGCGATGCCTGCGTTGGATCAGCGGCGGCCCTGTCCTTGGGACCAACCTTGATGGTGGCCAGCATGTTGGCAAAGCCTTGGATAATTTCCGGCACCAGGCAGGTCTCAACGCCACCAGCCAGGACGAAGTCACAATCGCCGTCCCTGATCATTCTGGACCCGATGGCAATGGCATGATTGCCGGAAGCGCAGGCACCCTGGGGTGAAAAGATCGGTCCGGTGAACCCCAGGAGCATGCCGGCCTTGCCTGCGGGGAGATTGGCGCAGATATTGGGCAAGAGATAGGGGCTGACCCTTAAGGGACCCTTGTTGACATAGTTATCCATCGCAATCCGATATGCGTCCGTCCCATTAAGGGCCGAGCCGATCAGACAACCTGTCCTGGGGCCAGTCTCATCGTCGATGGTAAGTCCGGCATTGGCCAGGGCCTCCCGGCAGACCTCCATGGTGAGAAAGACATAGGCTGCATCCCAAAGAGAAGCCTCTTTCCGATTCACGTACGCAAGAAGGCCAGGATCCCAGTCCGGGATCTCGCCCACCACATTGCTGCGGGTGAAGACCTCACACCGGGTGATTTTGCGAAAACCGGCCCGGCCGGCCAGGGCTGCCTCCCAGGTCGCTCCGAATGTCTTACCAAGGGGTGTGGCCG
>MGTE01000074.1:22656-22798 GCA_001799275.1 Deltaproteobacteria bacterium RIFOXYD12_FULL_57_12 | reverse complement strand
AGCCAACGACAAACACCTTTCTGTTCAACGGTGCCTTCATAGTCTCGGTGGGACGTAGGCTGTTTTTTTCAACTGGCTCTCCTGAACACCGCGCAACTATTACAGCCCCCGAAACCAAAGGCATTTTTCAGAACAAACTCCT
>MGTE01000074.1:20371-22578 GCA_001799275.1 Deltaproteobacteria bacterium RIFOXYD12_FULL_57_12 | reverse complement strand
CAATATCCTCCTGCATCCCTTGCAGGGCGAAAATGGTCTCAAGAACACTGGAGGCGCCCATGGCGTGCCCGATCAACGACTTATTGGCACAAACCGGTGGCAGTTTGTCTTGAAAAACCGACTTCAAGGCATCATATTCCACCTTATCACCCACCCGGGTTGAGGCGGCATGGGCGTTGACGACATCGATATCCTGGGGGCCGATGCCGGCATCGCGCATGGCATCCAACATACACTGTCTGACCGTATGAAAGTAGGGGGCCACAAAATGGTGGGCATCCGAGGTCATGCCCCAGCCGGCAAGTTCGGTGCTATAGTGCAGGCCATGGGTTTTGGCGAATTCCCTGGTGGCGAGGATTACCGCGCCTGCCCCTTCAGAGAGGACAAACCCTCGCCGGTTGGAGGAAAATGGCCGGCTGGCTGCTGCCGGGGGATCGTTTTCCCGCCCCTCTCTGGGGGTATATACACCGTTCATGGTATAAAAACCAGCCACGATCGGTTCAACCAAGGCAAAATCAACAGCCCCGCAGATAACCATATCGGCTCTGTCTTGGGCCAGAAACATGGCGCCGATGATCATAGAGGTCAGGCCGGTGGCGCAGGCAGAGATGGTGGAGGTAATTGGCCCTCTGGCCCCGGTCTGGATGGCGATCTTGCCGCCGATCATGTTAATGCAGGAGTTGGGATTCGCATAGGGGTGGGGCAGTTTGTTTTCGCTCTGCAATCTCCTGTCAGCTGCTAAAATCGCATCCAGACCACCAATGGCGGAGCTGTAGGTTACGGCCACCCGGGAGGCCATGTCCGGAAGAATCTCTATCCGGCTTCGCTCCAGGGCCCTTGCAACCGTGAGCATGGAGTACTTGAAGACCGGAGAACTCCAGGCCGCTTGGTGCCTGGCGGAAAGAAAGGGATAGTCTGCATCGTCGATGGCGGGAACCTGACCGGCAATCCTGACCGGGAAATCATCGCTGAGGGGAAAACGGGTCAACGGCCCGATACCGCTTTTTCCGGAAAGAGCCTGTTGCCATTGGCGTTCCAGATCAATACCCAGGGGGGAGATGGCATCATAGCCGACAATGACGGCGTCTTTTAATCCCATCAGCCGATCCTTGACGATCCTGATTACCAGGGGATAAACTGGTAGAGTTTGGCAAACATTTCGTAAACTTCAATCCAGTTCTGCAGTTCCCTGGCAGTCAACATGTGAGCCCGTTTGTTGACCATAACCCAGCTCATGTGGGCAGCGCCATCTTTGCAGGTTGAGCAGTCACGGGTTTCCGAGGTGCAGCAACGGTGCATGGTCTTCAGGTCCGATGCCCAGCGGATGAAATTGGTAAGCCGCTTGGGTTGGGGATTTCTCGTATCGATGGCGTCTGTAACTGAAGGGCATTCCATCCAGCCGAACCGTCTGCCCAGCATTTCTCCCGTGGTGATGACCTTGTGGTAATACTTTGAGGAAATCACTGTCCGCGGGTATGCATCCAGCATCGCATCCATTTCCGCCCGCACGGCGACAAGTTCGTCCGGTTGCCAGGAAAAGCCGTCCACTCCCTCGTCATTCGACAGTAGCTGCATGTGGACTTTGAGGCCGACAGCAGCAATTTTTTTGATAATTAATTCTATCTTGCCAAGTTGTTTGGGGGTGATGGTGTAGAGATAATAGGCATGGGGATCACCCTCGTAGTTGGCACTGGAGATCTTGAAGGAATCAATGCCGCGCAGGGTTGTTTCATCCTCGGCATCGCCCCACAGGGAAATGCCGACCATCATGTCAGGAAATCTGTCTCTGGGCACCTTGATCAGGCCATTGGTGGCGCAGAAGGTGGGTAGCCGCCGATAAAAGGCCTCGATCCGGTCCAGGCAGAGGGTGGGTTCGCCGCCGATAAGAATGGCCAGATTCACCCCGCGTGCCATTTCCTTTTCCACAAAGGAGTGCCACTTGCTTATGTCCTTTTCTTCGGAGGCCGCCTCATGCTCGCCCGAGGAAAAGAAGAAGCAGCCCTTACAACGCAAGTTGCAGCGGTCGGTGACGTCATAGATGGAGCTTCGGATATTAAGCTTTGAAATATTTTTATAGCGCTCATACCAGTGATCATCGAGCAGGGAGCTGACGGTTTTCATAATTTATACAGGAAACAACCCATTGTTTGGAGGCGGAGCAACCGGCGCATCACAGAGATTGGCTCCCTTGTCATATCCTTTGACCC
>MGTE01000074.1:20211-20352 GCA_001799275.1 Deltaproteobacteria bacterium RIFOXYD12_FULL_57_12 | reverse complement strand
AACATAGTCCAGCCACGCGGAAAATATCAACGGATCAGTGGCGTGACGATACATCCTGGCCGTAACCACCGCACTGCCCGCAGCATAATGGCGGCAGTCGTCACAATCGGTATCCGGCACACAGCAGGCCGAATCGCGATC
>MGTE01000074.1:15290-20142 GCA_001799275.1 Deltaproteobacteria bacterium RIFOXYD12_FULL_57_12 | reverse complement strand
GGGATAGGAGCAGGAAAAAAGCGCATGCAGCCCCTGTTGACGGGTGTGGGCAACGATATTGTAGGAAGAATAAAGAACAGTTTCCGGGAACTCGGCAAGCAGTTCGGTCATGACCTGCGCCGTTCTGGCAAGGGTTGCCGGAGTATGACGGAGCGGCCCGCTGTAGCCAACAGGGGCGGAAAACATGTTGAAGGTGATTTTCAGGCCGGCTTTGGCCAGAAGTTCCGTGACTTCCCTGGCCTCGTCGATGTTGACCGGGGTGAAGGTGTAAACAAAGACGGCCCGCGCATCATCCTTATAGTTTGCCATTTGTCGAACAAGCATATCCGGGGCCTTTCTGATGGCAAGGCTGGTCCGATCATTGCCCCAGACCGAGATATGGATCCGATAATCTATTTCCCGCGGCATAACCTCCATTCCGTTACTGGCAATGACGCCTAGAGGGATCACCCGATAGCAGGCCTCACACAGCTCCGGCACCAGTGACGGTTCCGCCCCGGCGAGCACGACAAAGGTTATCCCCCGAGCCTTTTCAGCTTCCAGGAGCTGCCGCCAGGCCTCCCTATCCCTGTTTTCCTCGGCAAACTGCTTTTCGCCGGTAAAATAATAACAGCCTTCGCAACGGAGATTGCACCGATTACTCATGTCATAGGTGGATTCGCGGAGAAAAAAATACCTGCGTACCTTTTCCCACCTTTCCCTGACAACCGGGTCCGCTATGATCTCGGAGAATTTATACTCCTTTGCCAGTGCGGTCACTTATTCGCCATTGGTCAGCTTGGTGTTGATGTACTCCGCAATGATGCGCACGGTGGTCAGCTTGGGATAATCGTCTTCGTCGATCCGGATACCATATTCGTCACGGAGAACCAGAGCAATGGTCGCCAGATCCATGGAGTCAACGCCCACCTCGTCCACGAGGTCAAGGTCGGGGTCAAAGGTCTGGCTGGTGACATCTTCCAGCTTAAGCTCGTGGATGATAATCTCAGCGATTCGGCTGATGGTCTGAGTAATGTCGTTGTTCATGGAAGTCTCTATCTTATCTTTTTTGGGCAAACAGCATCATGCCGGAACAAACCTCCTCATTGCTGCAGGTTATCCGGAACGCATATTGATCTTTCACTTTGCCGATCGTGGCATGAATGTCAAGTAGTTCCCCTGGTCGCACAATCTTTCTGAACTTGATCCGGCTCAAACCAGTCATGTGGACGTCATCTTCCCTGGATGCGGCAATAATATCTGCAACCATTTTTAACTGGGCAATTCCCGGCAGGATCGGATTATCCGGAAAGTGACCGGAAAACCAGGGAGATTCACCATCCGTTGTCACTTGGGCAGCTATCTCATTTTTTTCCAATCTTATTGCTCCATTTATGACAAACAAATAACACAAGTTGTCGCATCAAGTCCAGTGTAAAGATCAATCTGGGGGCATGCCTGGGACCGACTCCGCAATTCCTGATCTTCATACAAAAAAAATACCGCCAGGAGCGGAAAAGTCCAGCAGAGAGCCTGCTGAAGAAATGAGGTTAGCCGGCAAGAAACTCCCAGAGTGGACCGGAATACCCCCGGTCATACATCTTCCTGACCGTGGCCGCACTCCTTGCGTCACCCGAGCCGAGGATCCAGTTGATTCGCTTATTCGCCCTTGCCGTGACAAGGGCTTTGATGGCGTCGCGGTCGATTCTCTTGGCCTCGTAAAAGACAGGTTCCAGCATATCTGTCTCAGGGGTTATCTTTCCCTCATCAAGGGCAATGTCATAGAGGGCGGTGCCGGGATATATCCTGATACCGACGAAAAAGAACAGTACCGTCCTGTTGAGCCTTTCGATGTGATCAAGGGATTCCGTGACCGTGGCTGGAGATTCCCCCGGACCGCCCATGAGGAAGTAATGGGCCACATGCAGTCCGGCTTCCTGGGCCTGCTTATGGGCGGTAAAGACCTCGTCGATACCAAAGGGTTTTCGATAGGTTGCCAGCATGGCCGCCGACATTGACTCGGTACCGAATTCCACATGCTTGAGACCGGCGGCGGCCATGATGGTAAAATAATCAGGCGGCAGCCTGAGCGGGGCAAAAAAGCCACCCCAAGGGATGGAAAGACCGGCTGCTTTGAAGGCGTTGGCCACGGCCAGACTGTGGGCCAGATCCGAATTAAAGGCCGAATCAGTGATAAAAAGGTATTTTGCGCCGGCCTCCTGCAAATCCATAGCGGTCCTGGCCACCTCATCAGGGTGGGCCAATCGGTGCCTTTTTCCCTCGATATTGGGATATGGGCAATAGATGCAGTTGAAGGAGCAACCCCGTTTGGTCTGCAGATTCAGCATGCCCCCTTTTTTGAGATAAAACCCTATATGGGAGGCGTGGCGCTGGAAGGCACGCATCTGTTTCCCCGTCCAGGGCTCGGGCGTCTCGGGAGAGGAAAAAGCGGAGATCACGCCGGGGATCTGCGTCGGTTCCAGGCCCTTTTGCATGCCATCCACCAGCAGACCGAATCTCTCCCCCTCGCCGATGATCCCGTAATCCACGCCAAGGGCAGCAAAAACCCGCTCCGGCATAATGGTGAAGCCGCTGCCACCGCAGACAAGCACCGCTCTGGAGCGTTCTCGCAACCAGACAACCAGCTCGCGGTATTCACTGATAAAAAACAGGGGATCACCAGCATCTGTGTTGTCGATGTTACGGCAGGACAGGCCGATAATTTCCGGAAAAAAATCCTGTAAAATTTCTTCCAGGGCCGCCAGGGAGAGGATATTCATGTCCGCGATCTTGACCTGATGGTCTGCAGAGACACACCCCGCCACATAATCAAGTCCGATGGGATAGACCGGATAGGGAACGATGAGGGTGTTGGGTGAGATGAGCAGGATCCTCATGGGCGGGAGAATTCCATGGCAGAAAGATATCGCCCCAGGCCAAGCACCAGAATGGCATTTTTGTTACTCTCCAGCGCCGGCGCATCTCCTGACACTAACGGTCCGGGTATCTTCCCCGAGGCAAGAAAGGAAACGGCCATGACCGCGGCCACGGCCGAGGCCGAAGCGAACTCACCGGCAAATTTGCGGTAGCGGATCACTGGAGCCTTTAATCCGGATTGTTCCATGAACCGTGCCAGCTGCCCTTCACCCTCTTCCCGAACCGCGGCTGGGATGCCGGCCAGCAGGAGCGCATACTTGCTTTTCAGGGTCTGAACCCCACCCAGGGCCTCTATCAGCGAATTGATACACCCCTCTGTTGCGCTGCGCTGATAAAAAGGAATACGGACCAGACATTGCGCGCCCTCTGTTTTTCTGCTCAGACAAAAGGCGCCGCCGCCGTCGGCCAAAAGGGTTCCAGGGGCAATGGAGGGATCAAGCAGAGGGGATAGCACCTGATGACCCTCATCTGCGCCAAGGACGAGACAGCTTTCTTTCCCCTCTCCGATCAGGAGGTCCGCAGCAAGCAGTGCCTGTTCAAAGGAGTAATCACCGCCACTGATGGTAATATTGGCCCCGGTTGCCCCGAACATGATCGCTGCCTGCCCGGCAGGCCCGTTATGAACGGAGCCGACAAAGTCGGTGGGGCTTGGGAACTGTTCTCTGGAATCGGTGAGGCGGGTCAGGAAATCATAGGTTTCCGAGAGTGCGCCCCAGCCAGTTCCCATAAACACACTGGATGGTTTTGCCTCGCAGGCGGAATCGTTATGGGCGCCAATGGCCAGTGACAGCGTCATGCGCGGCAGCCGTTTCAGGCGGCGCACCATGTGTGACGGCAGGTTTGCCGATATGCTGTCAAGGCCCGCCATTCCGGCAACAGGTACACCCTGGGCAAGCAGGGACATGGTGGCCGCTGTATTCCCGGCGCCGGTGAGGCAGGAACAGCCGTGAATGGCCAGCCCGGGTTTGACTCGTCCGGGAACTGGTTGTGAAAACCTGTCCGGTTTGGTGATCACCAGGCAGCCGTTGTTGCCGCCAAAACCAAAGGAATTGCTGAGCACGGCCGTCGTGCGCTGACTGGTCGGTTGCATCAACGGGGTCAGGCCAAGGGCAGGATCCGGATTCTGACAACCGGTATTGGCAGGCAGAAAGTTTTTGGCAACAGCGATTGCCGAAACCACCGCCTCAATGGCGCCTGAGGCGGCCAGACTGTGGCCCGTTGCCCCTTTGATAGAGGAGAGCGGCGGTGGCGTGGCAAAGAGTCTGTTGATGGCCTTGGACTCGGCCAGATCGTTTTCCGGTGTGCCGGTCCCGTGGAGACTGATGTAGTCGATGGCCGCGGCATCAAGACCGGCATCGGCAAGCGCCGCCTGCATTGCCATGAGAGCCCCACGGCCCTCCGGGTGGGGCGCGGCCGGATGATACGCATCACAGGAGAGCCCGGCTCCAAGGAGTTCAGCCAGGGGGTTGTCCGGTTTATCCGTGGTGAGCAACAGCAGAGCCGCGCCTTCGGCCACCGCCATCCCATGCCGGTCCGCATCAAGAGGCCTGCAGCCTTCGCGGTCGACCAACTGCAGGGAATGAAAACCGAAATAGGTCAAACGGCAGAGAGAATCCACGCCACCGGCAAGAACTGCTTTCGCTTTCCCGCTGCGCAGCATTGCCAGGGCCATGGCAATGGCCACGGCGCCTGACGAACAGGCGGTGGAGACAGCAAGGGCCGGACCGCTGCAACCGATCTCTTTCGCAATATACTCGACGACACTGTTTAACCCGTGATACCGGTACAGCTCCTTGTTGTCCACATTGTCCCTGAGCAACTGTTCCGTGGTCAGGATGCCGCCGGTGGTGTTACCTAGAATGACGGCATCTGGAGGCTGGTCACAAGAGGCCATGGCCTGCATTGCGGCGATATGGGCCAAACGGTGCGATCTTGG
>MGTE01000074.1:0-15277 GCA_001799275.1 Deltaproteobacteria bacterium RIFOXYD12_FULL_57_12 | reverse complement strand
TCATCCAGTCCGCGGACCTGCCCCACCGGCAAAGGCTCTCCATGCAGCAGGGCAAAGATCTCCAGCGGCATGATTGCCGAACGATTGTCACGCAGCGCCTCTTCGGTTGCGGTGAGCCCTTTGCCGAGCGGGCTGATAATACCCACGCCAGCGATGTAAACCCGTTTCGCCATCAGGATGATGAACCAGGTGCGGTTTCCTTAATGTAGAGGGCAAGGGAGGCAATAGAAGAGAAGACCTTTTCTCCGACTTCCTGACTGTCGATGGCTATTCCATAGTCTTTTTCCACCATGACCACCATTTCAAGGACATCTATGGAGTCAATGCCTAAGGCGCCGCCGACCAACCGGGCGTTTTCGTCTAGACCTTCAGGGCTCACGTCTTGAAGATTCAGGATATCAATGATCTTGACCTTAAGCTCTGCTATAAGTTCATTCATAATTGGCTTATCCATCGTTGACTTTCACTATTATTATAAAAAGATACTGACGGCAAGGCGGCAATGCCGCAGGTCCGGTTTCTACAAACTGTGCCGGATGCTGAAGCTATAATTATCTTATAGTGCCAGGGAAAATTTGTCATCCGAATAGGTGGTCGTTCCCAGAAAAATGCGTTACCCTATTGAAATTGATAATCAGGTAAATAAGGTGCCTTTGCATGAATACGACAACACTCTCCGAGCTGACATTGGAGGATCTTCTTCCCCATCGCGGCGGCATGCTGTTGGTCAAGGAGGTCCTTGAGGTTGACAGCAAGACTGCCCGCGCGCTTTTTCTTGTCAATAAATCATGGCCGATGGCCGAGGCACACGGGGTGCATCCCTTGATTCTGGTCGAACTGGCCGCGCAGACCGCTGGGGTGTGCAACGGCTGGGACAGAATAAGGACCAAGGGGTTGGATTCGAATCAGATGGGCTGGCTGGTGGCCATAAAAAAAGCGGATTTTTTTATCGATTTCCTGCCCTTTGGCGGCACCATCATGGCCAGGTCGGAAAATACCTATAGTTTTGAAAATCTAAGGGAAGTATCCTGTGAATTGCACATGGACAATCAGATAATCGGCAGTGTTACCTTACAGCTTTTTCAGGCAAACTAGCCATGACTTCAGAAAACGAACACAAAACAGCCATCGTCACAGGCGGCAGCAAAGGAATCGGCAGGGCGATCTGCGTGGAATTGGCCCGGGCCGGTTGTTATACCGTCATCAACTACCTGGGAGACAAACAGGGCGCGGAACAGACCCTGGCCATGGTCGAGGGAGAAGGCGGTCGGGGCGAGATCTGTCGGTTTGATGTCAGGGATGGACAGGCTGTGGAAAAGATTGTGGTGGAAATCGACGCAAGACTGGGGAGTATCGACATCCTGATCAACAACGCCGGCATCATTGCCGACGGTCTTTTCATGATGATGACGCCGGAAAAATGGCAGTCGGTTATCGATACCAGCCTGAACGGATTTTACAATATGACCCGACCAGTGCTGGAACTGATGGTGCGTAGACGCAAAGGGGCTATTGTCTCCATTTCATCCGCCAGTTCTCTCATGGCCAATCGAGGTCAGGCCAACTACGCGGCGGCCAAGGCCGGATTGAATGCGGCCAGCAGGGCCGTCGCCTCAGAGGTCGCCCGCCTGGGTATTCGCGTCAATGTGGTGGCGCCCGGCCTGATCGAAACGGATATGATCCGGGAGGCCCCGAAGGACCACATCAAAACCATGATTCCCATGGCCCGTATCGGCCGGCCTGACGAGGTGGCCAAGGTGGTAAGTTTTCTCTGTTCGGATGCGGCCTCCTATGTCACCGGCCAGGTAATATCGGTCAACGGCGGGATGTTTTAGTGAAACTGTTTCTTCTCCTTGCCACTCTCTCGTTTTTCGTGCCCGTTCGGGCCGCTGCCGGAGAGCCTGTCGAGCAGGCCCCGGTCCGGTTGCACTCGGTCCAGGCCGATTTCCTCCAGGAAAAGCACCTGCAGATCCTCGTCCGACCCATAATCTCCACAGGGACTTTTGCCTTTCAAGCCCCCCAGTCTCTGCGCTGGGAATACCGAAAACCCATTCCATCCATCCTGCTCATGCATGGCGGCAAGGTGAGGAAATTTGTTGAACGGGACGGGCAACTGGTGGAAGACAGGAGAATGCAGCTTGACGCCATGCAGGTGGTGCTGGCCGAGATCTCCAACTGGCTTGACGGCCGTTTTACCGACAACAAAATGTTCAGCGTGTCGTTTCCGGACAAACAGACTATCCTGCTAACGCCAAAGGAGCAGGGGCTTGCCGCCATGATCAGCAGTATTGAGCTCAAACTCGCGGATCAAGTCGGCCTTCTGGAAGAGGTGACGATTTTTGAGGGACCCGGATCCCTCACCAAGCTCATCTTCAGGAACAGGATTCTCAATCAGGAGATACCTGTTACCCTGTTTACCGACAGATGAAACTCATCTTGCTGCCCGTCCTTTTAATGTGTCTGTTTGCCTGTGCGGCAGGCAAACAGATACGCCTGCCGGAGCTGACCGCAATAGAGGATGTGAGAGTAGATAAGGGGTGTGAGGCTATTTTTCCCCGGGGGAGCTGGCAGTTTGTCCATGCCATTGATTTTTCCATGCAAGATGGTTCTGGCGGAACGGTTATCGGAGTCACAAGCCTTGCCGGAGACGAGATTGCCTGTGCCCTTATGACAATCGAAGGATTCACCCTTTTTGAGGCCGCTTACAGCAAGGATGAAGGGCTTGAAGTCCGACGGGCGGTGCCCCCGTTTGACAAACCCGCCTTTGCCGCGGGCTTGCTTGAGGATGTGCGGGTGATCTTTCTTGCGCCCGCCGCGGAGAATGTGCGCTACGGTTGGCTTACGGGCAATGCGCCGGTTTGCCGATATGCCGGAGTCGATGGCCGGACAACCGATATCCTGCCAGCGGCGGATGACTGCTGGCAGATAAAAACGTATACTTCCAAGTCGGCTATGAATCGTGCCATTGTGGGGCGGTCATGCCAAAAAAGGGGAAATAGCCTGATCCCGGAATATATTGAACTCAGAGGTTTCAACCAGGCGAACTACACTCTGAAAATGACCCTGATACAAGCTGAAAACTTAGGAGCCGTCACAAGATAGGTAGTACACTTTTTCAGCCATTTCGTTACGGCTCCTTATGCCGTTTTTGCCATTCAATAGAGCCTTTTGCAAAATGAACGTCGTAGCGAGATCGAGAGAAAAATCTTCTGTGCAAGGATGAGTTGGAAAATTGCCCGGAGGCGTAGCAGAGCTACGTTGAGGACGATTTCACAAGGAAGACGCCGCACAGGATATTTTTAGCCGATCGGAGTAGATGTTCATTTTGCAAGAGGCTCAATAGAGTACTATTATCTTATCCCAACGGTCTGAACAGGGAAACGTTGCAATGAAGTTTAAGCTGATCTATCCCAAGTGGGCCAAGCTGGACAGGCAGACAGAGTTTCACCTGCCGCCCCATGGCCCAGTGGTCTTTGCCGCCGCGCTTCCCAACTATGTTGCGGTTGACTTTGTTGATGAGAATCTGGAACCCATTGATTTTGATGATGATGTGGATTTCGTCGGCATCTCCATGATGTTGACCGTGCAGGTCAAACGAGGTTGGGAGATCGCCGATATCTACCGAAAAAAAGGGATCAAGGTGATTTTTGGCGGCATTGCCACCATGCTCCATGCCCAAGAGACCATGGAGCATGCGGATACCGTCTTTCTTGGCGAAGCCGAGGGCAGGATGGAACAGGTCTTTGCCGATTTTCGCCACAACAGGCTGCAACCCTGCTACGACTTCCTCGATCAGCGGCCCGATATCGCCCTGGTGGGTCCTGCGAGAAGGGATATTCTCAACCGCAAGCTGTACAACTACAAGGGTGTACAGATGGTTGACCTGGTACACGCATCGCGGGGTTGTCGTTTCAACTGCTACCCTTGCGCCGTGTCTTACCTGGGAGGGCGAGTCTTCCGGCCGCGGCCCATTGACAAGGCGGTGGCTGAAATGGCTGGAATCGACAACAACCGGCTCTTCATCGTTGATAACTCCCTGGCCCAGAATACCCAGTGGGAAATGGATCTCTTCCGGGAAATGATCCCCTTGAAAAAGAAATGGTGCTCCCATCCCATTGAAGACAAGCCCGCGGTCCTTGACCTGGCGGCCCAGGCCGGGGCCTGGTATGTGTATCAGGCGGTCTTTGATACCTCGGATTATATCAAGGAGCGCATCAAGCGCTACCATGACCATGGGATTGGAGTTGAAGGCACGATTCTCCTGGGGCTCGACAGCCATACTGAAGATTTCATCAAACGGTTGATCGACTTTCTGCTGGAGATCGAGCTTGATCTGGCCGAATTCACCGTTCTGACGCCCTTCCCCCACACCGCAGCCTATGAGGAGCTAGGCCGGCAAAATCGTATCCTTTCCCATGACTGGAATGACTACTCAGCGGACAAGGTGATGTTTCAACCAAAACAGATGAGTCCGGAAAGGCTGCAGGAACTGCTCGATTATGCCTGGAATACCTTTTATCAGGATGAATCGCAGAAAATAAAGATGGTCAAGCTGTTCCAACAGGTGGTGAAAAAGGAGATGGCGGATAATACCTTCACGCCGCGGGACAGAAGCCTTGCCGGGCAGTCTTTTGGCCGGGCTGCAACCAGATAGGATTACGGGGCATTTGCAGTGGACATGGAGGGAAGCATAAGGGATCTCCTGATGGGGCCAAAATTCCCGGACCGGGAGTTTGTCCGGTCAGGTGCCACCTTCGGCGAGGTGTATGCAATGGCAGCCGGGTTGCGCGCGGACCTGGCCGGCCCGGGGTATCAGGGCGCCTCCGTCTGTCTTGCCGTGGCCAACAGAGCTGTCCTGGCTGCCGCCCTGCTGGCCTCTCTTGCCGGCGGTCCTGCCTTGCTTTTGCCCTACGCCTTTTCCACTCAGGCCTTTGCCCGGATGCGGCAACTCACCGGCTTTACCACGGCCATTTCCGACCTGGCCATGGATTTTCCCAAAGGCACCAAGATCATCCGTCCGCAACCAGGAAACACCGCGGGTCTTGCAACCGGTGCCCGGGTCTTACCGGAATCGGAACTGTTGAAGATTTTCACCGGCGGCTCCACCGACGCGCCGCAGATCTGGTTGAAAACCGTGCGGAATTTGTTCGGAGAGGGTTTTTTCCTGGCCCGCTACTTTGCGGTAACGGAAAAAGACTGCATTGTGGCCACCGTGCCACCCTACCATATCTATGGTCTGCTTTTCTCCGTTATCCTGCCCCTGGTCTCTTCGGCAACGGTCATCGCTGACACTCCTTCCTTTCCGGGTGAGATAGCCGATGCGGTACAGGAGTCCAAGGCCACCATTCTCGCCTCCATCCCCCCTCATTACCGGGCCATGCGGGAGAGAAAGATCGTGGATTCATCTCTCAGGATTGCCTTTTCTTCGGCCGGTATGCTGGATGCGGAGGATAACGCTGCCTTTTCCCTCCTGAACAAGGCAGGAGTTGTGGAGGTGTACGGTTCCACTGAAACCGGTGGCATTGCCTTCAGGAACAGGTCCCTTGGCGAAACATCTTTCACCGCCTTTCCCACGGTTTCCTGGAAGATCAAAGACCAGCGCCTCTGTGTACGCTCCTCCTATCTCTCACCCGAGCTACCCCTGGCAGACGATGGTTTCTTTACCACCGGCGACCGGGCGGAACCAGGCGGGACAAACGAATTTATCCTGAAGGGACGGAGTGACGGGGTGACCAAGGTGGGGGGAAAACGGGTAGATCTTGAAGAAATTCGCGCCGTCATCAGAAAAGCACCCGGAGTCAGCGACTGCGTGGTCATGGCCCTTCCCGAAGCTGGCAGCCGAGAACACCGGATTGTAACGCTGGTCCAAGGGACTGAGGTGGATGTTGATCAGATCAGGAAAACCTTGGTCAGTTCCCTCGAGTCCTACGCCCTACCGCGCTTTATCAAAACAATCAACCGGATTCCGTTGAAAGAGAACGGCAAGTACGACCGGGATACCATTATCCAACTTTTTGCAATATGAGCAGCATGCGCAGTGCCTTTGCGGCCGGTTACGAAAACCTGTCGGCCTGGAGCGACCTTCTGGACCGGATTAACGTGTTTCCTGTGGCGGACGGCGATACCGGAGCCAATCTGCGCATCAGCCTGGCCCCCCTACGTGACTGCGAGGCAGACAGAACACAGACCAGGAATCTGCTTGCCCGTTGCGCCACCGGTAACTCCGGCAATATAGCCGCGGCCTTTTTCCAGGAATTTTATCGCTCGGACAGCTTTGATGACTTGGCAGAAAATGCGGCGCGTGGCAGGAAAAAGGCCTGGCAGGCCCTTGCCAGACCCCAGGCGGGCACCATGCTCAATGTCTTTGACAGCCTGGTCACAACCCTCGGAGCCAAAACTGATCCGCTGGCGCTGTATCCCTTGCTCAGCAAGGAGTTGCAGGGAGCGGTTCTTGCAACGTCGCAAATCTTGCCCGATCTCAGGCAGGCGGGTGTCGTGGATGCCGGGGCACTCGGCATGTATGTCTTCTTTGAGGGGTTTTTCAGGCGGTTTGCGGGGCAGATCACCGTGCCTCTCTCCATCCCGGAGCTGTTTGCCGGCCTGCTTACGATCAACGCCAATTTTCAGGCCAGACCCACGGACAGCTTTTGTGTGAATGCCGTCATTCATACAGGAGACAATCAGACTGAAGCTGGTGCCGGCCTGGCGGAATTTGGTGAAAGCGTGATCGTGCTCCCGGCTGAATCAGGGATCAAGGTGCATATCCATACTGCGGACCGGCAGCGGCTACGCGGCCAGCTTTCTTCGATCGGCGAGATCGTCGATTGGTCAGATGAAGCTATGGATGCAGGCCTCGCCGGCTTTGCCGGTCCCGAGAAGAGGCGGGCCGTGCACATCATGACCGACGCGGCCGGATCCATCACCAGGGAGATGGCAAGGCGCCATGCTATCACCCTGCTTGACAGCTACATCCTGGCCCACGACAGAAGCAGGCCTGAAAGCCTGTGCTTCCCGGCAGAAATCTATGCCCTGATGCGAGAGGGAATAAGGGTAAGCACAGCCCAGGCATCCATTTTTGAGCGACATCAGCACTATCAGAGCGTGTGCCAGCAATTCGGTCGAACCCTGTACCTCTGCGTCGGTTCCGCATTCACTGGCAACCATGACATAGCAATGCGCTGGAAAGAAGACAACGATCCGGATAACCTGCTGGAGGTCATTGATACCGGGGCTGCTTCTGGTCGCCTGGGCCTCATTGCCCTGCTCACCGCCCGTTATGCAGAGCATGCCTCATGCCCTGATGATGTCATTGATTTTGTCAAAAAAACCATGGCCGACTGTGCGGAATATGTCTTTATAGACCAGTTGCAATACCTGGTAGCCGGAGGAAGGGTTTCAAGGACAGGGGGATTTTTCGCTGATCTGCTCTATATGAAACCCGTTGTCAGTCCGACAAGCAACGGGGTATGTAAGGAGGGCATTGTGCACAGTAAAAAAGGACAGCTGTCTTTTGCCTTGGCGAAGTTGCAGGAGGGGTTTGCCGCCTCTGCCGCTCCCGTGATCCTGCTCCAGTATTCTGATAATGAAGAATGGGTGGCAGAAACAGTGCAGCCACCGGTGCGTGAGTTGCTGCCAGGCGCGGAGATTCTGCTTGCGCCCCTATCTCTGACCTCTGGTGTGCACATGGGACCAGGAACCTGGTCCATGGCCTGGGTTGGGAGCAGTTGAGATGAAAGCCGTTGTCAGTCGCTCCTGCGCCATCCATGACGCCCACGACACGAGGCCATCCGTGGCCTGTATCATCCCGGTTTATAATCACGAACAAAGGATTGAAGAGGTAATCCGGGAAACCCTGGAGCTTGGCCTGCCCATCTTTGTGATTGACGACGGCTCAACCGATAGAACCCCCGATATCATCGGCAACATCGAAGGAATCTCCGTGATCCGCCATCCTCTGAATCTTGGTAAGGGAGCGGCTCTGCTTACCGGTTTTGCCGCTGCGGTGGAACACAACTGTAACTGGGCAGTCACCATTGACGGGGACGGTCAGCACAGGCCCGAGGATGCCGAAACCCTGCTTCAGGCGGCGGGTGACGGCAGAAGAGTTATTGTGGTCGGCAGACGGATGGGAATGACAGGGAAAAACGTACCATGGACCAGTAGATTCGGCCGCGGGTTTTCCAACTTCTGGGTATGGACTTCCGGTGGGCCGCTCATCAAAGATTCCCAATCCGGTTTCAGACTCTACCCCCTGCCCGAATCCCTGTATCTGGGGGTAACGTCCCGAAGATACCAGTTCGAAGTGGAAGTCCTGGTCAGGGCAAAACTGCAGGGGATAGATACTATTGAGGCACCGGTACAGGTTGTTTATCAGGACCGGAGAGAACGGGTCAGTCATTTTCGGCCATGGCTTGATTTCAAACGTAATTCCGCCATATTCAGCAAGCTGATATTTGAGCGGATTTTTGGAATCTTCTAGGAATGCAAGGGTTTTGGTACAGATTACTTCTCCGGATGACAGGGCTGTGCGGCCCATGGTTGCTGGCGCTCATCTCTCGGAGTATAGCGGCAGGCTATTTTCTTTTTTCCGGTCGAGTTCCTGAGAGCCGCCGTTTTTATGCGGCGCTCTATCCTGAGAAAGGGAGGCTCTATCACCTGTGGTGTGCCTTTAGGCAGTATCAGAATTTCACCACCATCCATTTTGACCGCTTTCTGGCAAGCCGGACGGACACAACAACCTTTACCTCCCAGGGCATGGGAAAACTGGAATCCGTCATTGGCCGGCAGGGAGGGATTCTTCTCATGTCCCACTTGGGCAACTGGGAAATGGCAGCCAGACTGCTCCGGCAGCAGAAAGATGCCCTGCGCCTCCTTCTTTATGTGGGAGCGAAGGAGAAAGAGGGGGTGGAACATATGCAGAAAGAGGATCTGCGAAGGGCCGGGGTCACCATCATCAGCGCCGAGCAGGGAAGCGGATCACCATTTTCCGCCATGGAGGGCATCCGCTTTCTGCGGTCAGGGGGGGTGATATCCATGACCGGAGATATTCTCTGGCGTAGTGATCAGCACAGGGTACGCGTCACCTTCCTGGGCCATGACGCCTATCTTCCAGAAGCGCCCTATATCTTTGCCCTGGTCTCCGATGCTCCACTTTTTGTTTTTTTTGCCTTCCGCACCGGGAAGAACACGTACCGATTAACCGTATCGGATCCCATTGAGATCAAGCCTAAGTCCCGTCTGGACAGAGCGCAGGCCATTGCTGGAGCTGCCCAGCAGTATGCTGACTTGTTGGAAAAAATGCTGCGTGAGCACCCTTTTGAATGGTATCATTTTGAGCGTTTTCTTCAGTGATGATGTGAAGTTCGGAAGATATGCAGGCAAGGGATATCCTCCACATGCCTTACCCTGTAATCACTCAAAATTTACTTTTTAATTTATTAAAAAACAGTATCCAAGTCTCACCATACTGATTATTATTATTTTCATTTTTTCAGCCCTTGCCTGGTCAACTTTTATGAAGAGAGATGTATTACAAGAAAAAATCCTGACAATCTTGACAGATGATTTTGAGTTTGAGCAGCCAGAACTTTCTGATAACCTCCGTGACGATCATGGCTTTGACAGTATTGACGCCATTGAACTCCTGGGAAAAATAGAGCTCCTCCTCGATTTCACCCTCACCCGGGAAGAAAAGGAAAAGGCCATGGGAATCAGGACAATCAACGATATTCTTGATTATATTGAAACAATAGCATCATCTCGCGACACATGATCCTCTCCGCCGAAACCCCATGAAGCGACGCGTTGTCATTACAGCTTGTTCTGCCATCACTCCCATCGGATATGATAAAGCTGATATCATCGATAGTCTCAGGCAAGGGAAGTCAGGAGTCAAGCCCCTGCGTGATGATGGGTTGCTGAACAAACATATTCACTCCCGTGTTTTCGGCACGGTGGATTATCCCATAGATTACGGCTTCAAACGGCAGTACCGCAAAACCATGGGGCCGGTGGCCTATTATGCCTGCCAGGTGGCAAAAGATGTACTGGAACACTCCGGCTTGAGTCAGGAATTCATCACTTCCGGACGTCTGGGAGTGGCTTTCGGCTCCACCCATGGCAGCCCCACGGTCCAGCGCGATATCTACAGGACATTTTTTCAGGAACTGGATGCAAAATTCTCCTCCATAGGGGCCGTGGATTATCTCAGATCCATGGTGCACACCACGGCGGTAAACATTACCAGGATGTTCGGCATCACAGGCAGGGTCATTGCCTCTTCAACCGCCTGTACAACCAGCAGTCAATCAATTGGTTTTGGCTATGAAACGATCAAGTACGGGATGCAGGATGCCATGATTTGCGGTGGCGCCGATGAGTACGACACCACAACGGTGGCCGTGTTTGATAACCTGCTTGCCTGTTCCACAGCCTATAACGAGACGCCGCAGCTCACTCCCCGGCCCTTTGACAGCGGACGCGACGGCCTGGTCGTGGCCGAGGGCGGTGGGGCCGTGCTCCTTGAGGAATTCGAATCGGCAAAACGCCGCGGCGCATCCATTCTTGCCGAGGTCATCGGCTTTGCCTGCAACAACAACGGCGGTGACCTTATTCTGCCGAACCTGGAGGGCATCACCGCCACCCTGCGCCTGGCCCTTGAAGATGCGGGGATCGCGCCCGGGGATGTCGACTTTATCAGTGCCCATGCCACTGCCACCAAGATGGGTGATGTGATCGAATCCCAGGCCATTGAGGCCGTTTATGGGGACAATGGCCCGTTCGTCACCGGCCTGAAGAGTTATATGGGCCATACTATGGGAACCTGCGGGGTGATTGAGACGATTTTGACCATTTACATGATGGAGCAGGGTTTTATTGCCCCCACCCTGAACCTTCAAAATATTGATGAGCGTTGCCGCATGTTGCGACATGTACGGGAAGTGACCGCAGCACCTATACGAATCGGTGCGATTCAAAACTTTGCCTTCGGCGGGGTCAACACCTGCTTGCTCATAAGGGACGGCAAGGCCATGGACAAATAATACCTTGCCAGCATGAGAGTTGACCGTTTAAATGATCTTTTTGTCACCATCATCTGCTGGGCCTGGTTCACCCTTGGTTTTATCCTGTTTTTTTCATGGCGATATGTCGCCTGTGCCCTATTTGCGAAAGAGACGGAAAGCAGCTTTCAGCGTCTGAACAGCCGTTTTTACCAGGTTTTTTTTCGCATAGTCAGGATCACTGCTCCCAGTCACAAATGGAATATAGATGATGAGGTTACGGGAATCCGGTCTGCGGTTATTATCTGCAACCACCTTTCCTATCTGGATCCGTTACTGTTCATTGCCCTTTTTGAACGTCACCGCACCATCGTAAAAACGCGATTTTTCAGAGTGCCGATCTTTGGCTGGTTTATCAAAAAGGCTGGATACTTTCCTGCCACCGGAGAAGGACGGTTCACCAGAATGATGATTGAGCAGATGGAGACAATGGAAGGTTTTCTGCAAGGTGGTGGCAACCTTTTTGTCTTTCCGGAAGGGACCAGGAGCCGGGATGGCAGGATCGGCAACTTGAACAGGGGAGCTTTGAAGATTGCCCGGCTGTGCAGGGCCCCCATCTATGTTCTGCAACTCGCTCATACGAACAATTTGTTTACCCCCGGTAAATTTCTTTTTCAAACCAGGGTGAAGAATACCATCAGCCTAAAGATCATTGACCGTATCGAACCTGACTATCAGCACCATACCCCGTCCGCAGCCGTACTAGAACAACAAGTTAGGGAGGCATACAAAGCGCGACGGTTATGAAAGTCATCTTACTCTCCATGCCCGATGTGGTACCGATCATCATCCATGAAACAGCGGTCCATATGCCCAATCACGGCATTGCCACGGTTGGCGGCAATATCGATGAGAACCATGAGGTCTATCTGATCGATCTGATCCGCAAGCGCCGATCAATCAAGAAATATCTGACCAGAGTGATGGGAAAGATCAAGCCCGACCTGGTCGGCCTCTCGGCCATGGCCTGGCAGTACGATACCTGTATCAAACTCGCCCACCTGATCAAGGAACTCCTGCCCGACGTCAGGATCGTTATCGGCGGCTACCATGCCACCCTGATGCATGAAGAGATAGCCGCCTCCGAGGAGGCAAAGTGGATTGATTTCATCATCCGGGGAGAAGGAGAAGAGGCTTGCCGACGTCTGGTGAATGGTCTGGACGGTCATGACGACCTGGGGGCGATCCCATCCCTTTCCTACAAAAAGGACGGCGCTTTTGTCCACAATCCCCGGGGAGAAAATCTTGATCTGAGTAAACTCAAACTCCCTATCCGGGATAAACGCCGGCTGACCTGGGGCTACCATATTATCTATTCCAGCATCGAACTTGTGGAGACATCCAGGGGATGCACGCGTTCATGTAACTTCTGTTCCATGCGACACATGTATGGTCGCACCTTCAGAACCTATCCCATCAGCCGCGTCCTTGAAGACATTGATGACATTTATTATAAGCGCAAGACCAGGTGGATATTCATCACCGATGACAATATGGTCCTGAATCCTTCCAGGGTCCTGGAACTCTGTGACGCGATCATTGCCAGGAACTATAAGGGGCTCAATTTTGTTGTTCAGGCCGATTGCGTGTCCATGGCAACAAACGAAAACATGGTCGCCAGAATGGCAATGGCTGGTTTCCGCTCGGTTTTCCTTGGCATTGAAAACGGTTCGGCCAAAAATATGAGCAGCGCCGGCAAAGGCGACATTATTGCCTATGCAAAGAAAGCCATTGAAAACTGCCATAGGTACGGCATGATGGTCATCGGTGGTTTGATTTTTGGTTTTGCGGAAGACGATGAAGCATCAATCAGAGAAAATTACGAATTTTTTAAAGATATTGGCGCAGATGCCTCCTATTGCCAGATCCTGACCCCCTACCCCAAGACCGCCATGCGTCAGCAGCTTATCGAACAAGGGCTGGTGACCAATACCACCGATTATAAAAAATACAGTGGCCTGTGGGCCAATGTGCGCACAAATCACCTTGACTCAGAACAGCTCCAGTATCAGTTCTGGTATCAACGGCAGGTGGTGTTAGGCTGGTGGAATCCTCCAGCTCCGGCAAGGAGTCAGGGGCGTTTATGGACCTCTATTTGGCGCTTTCTCTTCAAGCCGTTTTTGAAAATTCGCTACCGAATGATCATGAAGAAGTATGGCTGGGAGGGCCGCTACCAAAGAGAAGTTGCGCGGTGGGAAAGAATGAATCGTTTTAAAGACCTCGAACAATACTGAGCAGACATGCAGATATATAATCTTGAATTTACCGAACAGGAAATCCGTGCCGCCGTAGCTGCGGACAGACTACTTTCCATGGAAATAGAATTCAGCCGCATCTGTAACTTCCGATGCTCGTACTGTTATGTTCCGGACAGCAGTGGCTGCGGGAATGAACTCTCCAGGGAGGAAATAAAAGACGTTATCCTGCAGGCCAAAGAGCTTGGCGCACGGAAGATTATCATCTTGGGCGGAGAACCGAGCATCTATCCCCATCTTGTGGAAATGCTCAGATTTCTTGGCAAAGAGGGACTTGAGATTGAGATGTTCACCAATGGTTCTGGAGTTGATAAATCTCTTGCCGCCGTCCTCGCCGAAGAAAAGGTGCGGGTGATCTTGAAATTGAATTCCCGAGATGAGGCGATTCAGGACCAGCTGGCTGGGAAAAAGGGGGCATTCCGAATCATCAACAGGGCCTTGGCCACCTTGCAAGAGGCAGGATATCCTTCAGCAGAGCGATTTCTGGCAATCAGCACCGTGATCTGCAGGCAAAACATTGAAGAATTGCCGACAATGTGGCAGTGGCTGCGGGAGGAGAAAATAGAGCCCTATTTCGAAGTCATCACCCCTCAGGCCAATGCCCTGAAAAATATATGGCTCAACGTTGATTCAAATGAGTTAAAGGCGTTGTTTACCCGGCTCTCTACAATTGATCGAGAACAGTTCGACCGCAACTGGGAGCCCCAGCCGCCGCTGGTAGGGAACAAGTGCATGCGTCATCAGGTCTCCTGTGTGGTCACCGCCACCGGCGATGTCACCCCCTGTGTCGGAGTCACCATTGTCCTGGATAATATCCGCCGCAACAGACTTGCCCATATTCTGAAACACAGTGAAGTGATCAACAACCTGAAAAATTACCGGAAGATGATAAAAGGGGTATGCAGAACCTGTGAAAAAGCCGAAGAGTGCTACGGCTGCCGTGGGGCAGCCTACCAGCTCACCGGAGATTATCTCGCCTCTGACCCCACCTGCTGGCGCAATGCCTCAGGCGACGACAGGTGATTTGATTCCCACCCAGATTCAGCGCTGTCTCGCCCAGATGATGCGGACTTGAGAGGTGCGTCCGTCACATTTACACTCTCTGCCGTTGTTGCATTGATAGGGCTAAAAACTTTTTTTCTTGGCAGAGCGTTGCCAGCGTCTCGTCAGATCAAGAAAGGCAGGAACATCTTGGTCGTTTTTCGATATTCGAGATACTCGGGGCCGAAAAAAGCGAGATTTTCCTTTTCTTCGATGAATCCAGCGACCACCAGAAAAACGGTCGTCGCAACGATCACCACTAGCCCCGCCAGACTGAAGTGCTTGAAAAACGCCCCCCAAGCCAGCAGCAGTAGCGAGCTGTACATGGGGTGCCGGATGTAGCGGTAAATCCCCGCAGTAACGAGGGTGGCCGTATTTTCGAACGCGAAATTTTCTGGCGCCGCCTCTCGGGCCTTTGAGCCACCAGCCGTCCTGAGCATGTGGAGCCCCTGGACGACGAAGAGGATGGATGCCGACAGCAGCAGCCAGGAGACGATCTGGTTCGGCGCATACCAGTCGTCAAACCAGAATGGGTGATTGTGCAACGTCAGGAAAAGAATCCCCTCGAAGGCAAAAAAACGGTAAAAGCCGTGGCATCCCGGATTGCGTAGCGGCTTCCAGGAAATCACCAGAAACACCAGGGAAAAAATAACGAAAAGCAGGCTTTTGGCGAGCGTAAAGGGCTCCATTTCCATACCCGTCTTATTTTCCTTCTCTTGGCGTATGGCCAATCTTTGCATGAACCGGCTGTTGAAAAACCCACAAAATAACCAGACCCATCAATCCTCACATCTCATTGCCAACTGCCGCAGTGATCTTAATGGTAAGGGACGCGGAAAATACTAATATACCATCACGCATCCCGTCTTCGGGCCATCTTTGGTCTTGCCTCAATCGCAAAATCCTCAGAGTAGCGCTGCT
>MGTE01000073.1:53849-55353 GCA_001799275.1 Deltaproteobacteria bacterium RIFOXYD12_FULL_57_12 | reverse complement strand
TGTTCATCTCCATCGCCCGCAACGGCTACATCTACGAAGAGCCACCCGACACGGAGAAACCGCCATGTGGCTCCGCATAAACGCCATCATCCTCAGATATTTTTATCTGCACCGCCGCAGCATCGCCCGGACCATGGAAATTTTCTTCTGGCCGGTGATGAACCTGCTGGTCTGGGGCTATGTGACTCGCTATCTCGAAAGTATCGCCGCCCCCCGACTGGTGGCCTTTCTGGTGGGCAACGTCATCTTCTGGGATGTCCTCTACCGCTCCCAGCAGGGCATCACCCTGACCATCACCGAGGAATTCTGGGTCAGGAACATCATCAACATCTTCATCACCCCGATCCGGATGACCGAACTCATCGCCGCCATCTGCATCGTCGGCATCGGCAAATCACTGATCACCACCGCCTTTCTGGGCATACTGGCCGCGCTGTTCTACGACTACCACCTGCTGGCGCTCGGTCCGGCCATTTTACCTTTTTTCGGCAATCTGCTGCTGTTCGGCTGGGCGGTCGGCCTCTGCACCCTGGCCCTTATCTTCCGCTACGGCCGCGCTGCCGAGGCTTTAATCTGGGGCATCCCGTTTCTGATCCAGCCGCTCTCCGCCGTGTTCTATCCGGTGGCAGTGCTGCCCGGCTGGCTGCAGAAAATCGCCTGGCTGCTGCCCTCCACCCATGTATTCGAAGGCATGCGCCTGGCTCAGCAAACCGGCCATACGGACATGACCATGCTTTTCACTGCCCTGGGGCTCAACCTGGTCTACCTGCTGCTCGGCGCTCTCTACTTTGGCTGGATGCTGGGCAAGGTCCGGGAACGCGGCTACCTGACCCGATTGCATCTGGAATGAGTAATCGTTCAGCAGCACCCCATCTGCTTTGGCATCGGCCTGCTCACGTAGCACCAGTACAGTTCGCAGGCCTCTTTCGCGCATCTGGAGCACTGCTGAACGATTACAATGCCGACGGTTATGGACCCTTTTAGCTCTCTCTCGGTGGAACGGTTACTGGAATGATGCATTTTTGCGCGGCTCCGGGTATGGTTATTGGTATTTCTCCCAGACAGAGAGGCTCGGCCGGAAGCTGGGTAAAAAAAATCAACTCCAAACTGATAAGGAACGCATGACTGCCAGTCACTCCATCACCAGAAAATTCACAGCACTTCTGGTCTACGGACGACCGCCGCTCGTCTTCGGGGGCATGGTCTGCGCCGTCGGGGTCATGTGGAACCGTTCCCCGATTCTCTACTTGAGCGGCGTCGTTCTTCTGTTCATCTCCATGACCTTCGATATGGTCGATGGCTGGTTTGCAACCCGCTACCCCCCGCATCCCGCTTTAACCAGCCTGGCCGACCGCATCATGGACAAGGTGGTTTACTCCATTATTTTCCCGCTGCTGGCGGCCGGCATGATGTGGCGCCTCATCTACACGGAACCCGGCCACAGCCGCACGGAAATGCTGCACGCCATCCTGGTGCTGTTTCTGTGCATCACCGTCCTGGTCCG
>MGTE01000073.1:29198-53791 GCA_001799275.1 Deltaproteobacteria bacterium RIFOXYD12_FULL_57_12 | reverse complement strand
TCTATGGACTGCTGGACACGCTGGCAAATCTGCCGCTCAGGTTTTTCTTCATCGTCGAAACGATTTTCCTGATCGTCAACTTCTGGTCCATTGCCGCCCTCTGCCGCAAATACGGAACATTCTGCCTCGACGAGGTCTGCCATAAAGATGATCTGCTGCGCCGACGGATTCTCTCCTTCTTCCCCAACTCCTTGACGGTGATGAACGCCCTAATGGGGCTACTGGCCGTCTTCTTCGCCCAACAGGGCCGCCTCCGGGAGGCATTCCTGCTGCTGATCGGCGCCGCCATCTTTGACAAGCTTGACGGCGCGGTTGCCAGAAAGCTCGGTCTTACCGAACCCATAGACCCCGAAGCCCCGAAACCACGTTTTTCCGTGGGCGGCATCATGGACGATATTGCCGATGGCATGAGCTTCTGCCTGGTGCCTGCTTTAATCTTCTATATCACCCTGACCGACTCTGCCGATCCGGTTATCAGCCAGTTGCCGCTGACCGCCGCCGCCGGTCTCTATGCCCTGCTGGGGATCGGTCGACTTACTTACTTCACCCTCGACCGCAGCCCGATTCCCGGCTTCTTCAAGGGGCTGCCCACCACCGCCGCTGCCCCGCTGGTGACGGCGCCGGTCATGCTCTACAGCCAGGCAGCCGCCGACTGTCCGGACATGGCCAGATTCTGGGCCATGGCCAGTTTTGCGTTGCTCCTGGTGGCAGGTATGGCCATGAATCTCTACTTTATCCACTACCTGCACCTCGGGCGTTTCATGGACCGCCGCCCCTGGTTCGGCCGCCTGAATTTGCTGCTGCTCATAAGTTTTGTGTTAACGCCCTATTTCGGGTACGTGGCTCTTGCCTATCTTCTGCTCTATCTGTTCTCCCCGCTGTTTACTTGGCGACTTAAGGCTGACGCTGACCGCCGTCCGGCCACGCCGCCTGCTTCTCAGACAAAATGAACACGAAAAGGCAGACAAAAAAGCGAGGAACAACGATACAGGAAACACGAGGGAAGCTGCAGGCGCAACAAAGACAAAACAACGACTAGTGTCCCGTGCGGTTAATTGTTGCAGGAACTTGTTGAGACATCGTGGTTCCTCGCAAGGCGCCAAAACGAAGGCATAGCAGCGCTATGTCGAGTTTTCGGCAACGCGGCGAGGGGCCGCGAGAGCCAACAATTACTAGAACGAATTAACCAAACGGGACACTAGGTAAGAAAAAAAGCAAGGAGAAAGAAAGTGGAACTACAAACATCCAGCGAACGCCGCCGACTTCACAGATTCAGAGAGGCGCTTCCGACGCTTTTGATGTTCGAGGAGGCATCGGATGCCCGGGCCACACGACAACTCATGGCCTATACCACCGATGTCTCGGCGAGCGGCGCTTTTTTTGTGACTGAAGAGGCGGTGACCGCAGGCGGAGACGTTACGGTCTATTGCCTGCTGCCTCCCGAAAAGGAGGACGATTCCGCCGCCCCGGCGAATTTCTCCATGTTTTATTCCCGGGGCACGGTGGTACGCAGAGATCCGGACGGCATTGCGGTACGTTTCGCCCCGCAGTATAAAATTGTCCCGGTTGGCGCATCCCCCAGCCAGAACTAAGCAGCCACGCGTTTCCCGCCGGTGCTTACCCGGGGCTCCTCGACAGGAGCCGGGCCGCCCGCTCTCTGCCGGTCGCCGAAGAATGTTTTTCTTCGGCGGCTTCCTAGCCCAGCGAAGCTGGACTCTTTTCAGTACCCCCTTGAGGGGTATAAGTCCCTTAACATCAGTTAACACCTGAATGTCTGGTGCGCGTAAGGTGTGTGGAATGTTGACCGCAAACTGTCAACAATCGACACCTAAGGGACTAAACGGCCAGCAAATACAGTACACCAACCACAAAAACAAACATTATCCCGACCTTGATACAAACGCTATGATCCTCTTCATGCGCATGATGGTCATCCCCGTGGGCATGGCCATGATCGTCGGCATGTGCTCCCATTGTCTTGCCTCCCCTGCATAAGTTGTCCTGCAATACCGCGTTGAATACAACCCGCGATAACTGTAGCCGGCACCAGAAGAAATTTCAAGGAACTATCGCTGGAAATGAATGATTATTCAGGAAACCGCCTTAACTCTCTTGTCTTTCATTCTGAATTCTGAATTCTGACTTCTGAATTCTGACTTCAGACCCCGGGATGTGGCAACTCGGCCAGGAGCATATAGAATTGTTTCATGCTCTGCGGCGTCACTTCGGTGTACCAGATACCGGCGGTCAGGGCCAGAAGATAGAAGAGGAGAAAAAGGCCGACCACGGCGGCGGGAAGTAGCAATGTCGGCACCTTCAGATGATCCGGGCCGGTCACGGTTAAACAGTCCTTGACCGGGCAGACCGCGGTGCACTGAGTGCAGCCGACGCACTCATTGGTGCGCACCGTCTCTTTTCTGGTGATGCGGATAGAAGCCGGGCAGGTCTTTTCACATTTCTTACAGTCAATGCAGGCAGCCCGGTCCCGTCTGATCTGCAGGGGGCCGGCCATGGCCAACAGCCCCAGCAGGGCGCCGTACGGACAGAGATAGCGACACCAGAAATTGCGGATCACAAAAGAGATGGCCGTCAAAAAAATCATGACGCCGGCGGCCAGCCCGGAAGGGGACAGGAAGAAAACCAACATCTTGGCATCCACTGCCAGGTTGTAGGGCGAATTATGAAACGCCTCGATCTGCCTCAGATCCATCTGCCAAACAACCAGGTACGCGAAAAGTCCAAGCAGCATATATTTCAGAGAAAGCAGCGGGACATCGAGCCAGACCGGCGGCTGCCAGAGAATCCTAAACCGGCGGCCGACCTTCTCCGCCAAATTGGAAACAAAGCCAACCGGGCAGATCCAGCCGCAGAAACCCTTGCGCAGGAAGAAGCCGATGGCAAGCGCCGCCAGAAAGATGGTGAGCCCGGCCGGGTGGATCATGTCGTAATCGCCGGTTAGTACGAACCGCTTCAGGCCCACCAAGGCGCTGATCGGCAGGAACCCCTCCACGGATGGCGGCCGCGGCACATAGACCTCGCTGCGGCCGGTGCCCCAGAGATAGAAACGGTAAAACCGGTAGCCTGCATAAAAACAAAACAGGGCAAAACCGCTCTGCACCATGGTCCGCAGAGTCGCCTGCCGCCGGCCACGACGCAGGTCATGCAGAAAAGATCGCAACGTTTCCATGGTGCCACTCTACCAGAGCCCCGCCAGGAAATCCTTGATCTAGGTCAAGGGGTTGTTTTTTTCAATATCGGCAGGAGGAAGATGGAATCCCCAACGTTGACCCGATACTCCCCAGTTGTCCGCCCAAACAATTTCCTGTACCCTGAGAGCATTCTCTGCCCCTCCACGCCCGTTATGGCAAGGACTAACAACATGTACCTGGCCCGGCAAAAACATGCGCAGCAAACCCGCTATATCCTCCGGGAATCGTTCTGGGATGCAGAGGGCCAGTGCCTGCGGAGCCGCGATCTGTTCGACCTGGGCCTTGATCCCGGCCGTTTCATCGTCTACCCCGGCGGCAACGCCTTTTACCTGGATGAAACACTCACGACCCGGCTTCAGGAACTGGCCGCAGCCTTTGATCCCGTTGAACTGGATGGTCTGCTTCTGCCCTTCGTAAAACCGGCAATCCGGCGAATCCTGGAGAACTTCAACCGATGCGGGCGGAAACCGCGGCCGGCAAAACTAAGCAAGGACACGACGGAACTGATCCAAAAAATCCACTGGTTCGACCGGCGGCGGCTCTGTTATCTGCGCACCGGTGGCCGCGATCAGCGTGGCATCCACCGGCTGCCGCCGGCTTTCTTCCGCTGCCTTCCGCATAAATCCCGCGACGAGCTCGAACAGTTTTTCCTGGAGATGGAGGAGGGCCTGCCGCCGTCGGAGTATAAACAGTACGCCCATACCATCTTTGATCTGCAGCGTTTCTTCGCCAGCCCGGTCGGCCGGCTCATGCCCCATCTCCTGGACCAGGAAAAATGCGACGCGGTCTTTCTTCAGGAGTTCTGCGGCCTGGCCGGCGACGCTTCTTTCTGGGCGGGACTGCCGGCCGCCAGGCAACAGCCGCACCCGTACCTGCGCCACTATCTGCTCATGTATTTTGACTACGATTTCGAGGAAGAGGCCTTCCGGGCGGAATACATCCGCTCATTCATGGACAGCCACCGGCAGCACCGACCGCCGCCGGCCAGGGCAGCGGCATCCGATGAGGAAATCAACGCCCTCTTCGGCGTCCCGATGGCGGAACTCGAAAAGATGAGCCGCCGACGGCTCACCAGGCTGTTCAGAAAAAGAGCCCATGAACTACATCCGGATAAAGGCGGCGAGCACGACGCCTTTATCCGGATGCAGGAACTCTACCGCCAGATTCTGCGCAACCGGCGATAATTTGCGCTAACCACAGCGGAGCTGGGTAAGTCCCTTAACACCATGAAGACCTGAATGTCCCGTGAGCGTAGGGTTATCGAAATTTCTGACCACAAACCGTTACAACGCAACGCCTAAGGGACTAACGTAGCGACTTTCTGGCAAGCCCCAGCCCTTGCGTCACCTGGGTGGCGATCTCCTCGATGGATCTGCCCTCGGTGCTGATCACCGGAATCTTGCCCTTGTGGAACATCTCCTGCGCCTGCTCGATCTCTTCGATGCAGGTGGAAAGCCGGGCGTAATTGCTGCCCGGGTAGCGCTTTTCGCGAACGCTGTGCAGCAACTCCGGCGAGGTGGTGAGCCCGACCGCTCGATCGACATTGAGCCGGATGTGCTCCGGCAATCGATAGTTGGTGAGATATTCCGAGGTGAGCGGAAAATTAGCGGTTTTCAACCCCATCTGGGTGGCCAGATAGACGCTGACCGGCGTCTTGCCGGAGCGGGAGACGCCGATCAGGATCACCTCTGCCTCGTCATACTCATCCGGCTTGGTGCCGTCGTCATGGCCCAGACAGTAATGAATCGCCTCCACTCGTTTATTCATGGCCACATTGTCGCTGTGGTGGGAAAACCCGGGCTCCCGCAGGGCCTTGGTCTCGATGCAGCTCTCCATACGGTCGAGATAGCCGCTGAAGGCATCGAAAAACTCCACCTCGGGAGAATCGAAAACCACCCTGACCTTGGTGTCGATAATGGTGCTGAAGATAATGGGTCGACGGGCACCGGAACGCTTGAGAATATGCTGCAAAATCTTCCTGGCCTCCTCCACCGTGCGGACAAAGGGAAAACGCTCCTCGTTGAAACTGGTTTCCGGAAACTGGCAGAGCAAAGCCTGACCGAGATTGGTGACCAAAATGCCAGTGCCGTCCGAGATATAGTACACATCCTTGGAATTCCACATATTTTCTACTCTCCCGTGCTTCTTGATGTCAATGCCGTTGGCTTAGCAAGTTTTGTGTTTTTGAACCGCAGAATAAAGCTTGTACCCCCTCGCGGGGTAAACAAGGAATGTCGAATGACGAAGTTTCACTACTTCATCATTCTGCGGTTTCTTGTTCGACATTCGATATTCGCTGTCAGGACGTTGCAATTATCGACTGTTACCGACTTGCTCGCCAGTCCCGATGGCGGCCAGATAGACAACGGACTCTTCCTCGCCGTCAAGGGAGAGCAGCCTATTCAGTTCGTCATCAAAAAAGGCGGCGACCGGGCAGGCGGCCAACCCCAGGGCCTCGGCGGCCAGAAGCAGATTCTGGCAGATATGGCCCGCGTCCAGCAGGATGTAACGCAGGCCGCGCTGCCCGTACTTGCTCATGTTCCGCCGCAACACCGCCGACCAGATGAAGATCACCGCGCCCTCAGCCAGAAAAGCCTGACCCAGAGAGGCCTGGGCCACCGCCTGACCGGCCGCCCCGCTCGACAGCCGCTCCACGGCGAACTCCGGGACATTGAGATGAAACAGGCCAGGGTCGAGCCCCGCCACCTGCGTCACCGCCATGTAGGTTTCGATGGGATAAAGCGCACCGGCCGAGGGCGCGGTCCGCAGCAGATGGTCGCCGGCCCGGGCGGTGACACCCTGGGCGGCCCAGCAGAGCAAAGCGAAATCGGCAAGGCTTATCGGCCGACCGACCGCATAGGCCCGTTTAGAACGCCTGGTCTGTAGCAGAGCCCAGAGATTGGCCGGCGCCAGCCCGCTCCTGGCGGGCAGCGCCAGTCTCTCCGCCTCGGGATACCTCTTGAACAACGGGGCCGGCTCGATCCTGGGCCGCGACCGCGGTAACAGCTCATGGCTCCGAAATTTGGTTTCCTGCAGATAGCGGGCCCCGAGGGAACTTCGCAAGTCAGGCATGGCTTCTCCTCCTTCCAACAAACGTCTTTACCTGACTCTAGCGGGCTTCGCGCCCCGCGTCAAGTGAGGCCCCGGCTTGATGCATACGAGAATGCCGCCACAATGTTCTGAGATGACGAAAACTCCAAGCTATGGTACATTCCCTGCCACATTTTCAACCTACTGCCTGCCGCTGTCGGGATTTTTTTAAACTACGCAGGTGGATAGTCTGTAGCGCTCCACGCCGCAGGCGGCGATTTATCATGAAGTAACTTTTCGTATTTCAGCCACTTAAGTTGAAGTTACTTGGAAGGTGTTTAGTCTATTAGTGTTAGTGATGGGAAATCACAAGATGAGGCCTGCGTTGACTCCGCGGATTCGACCATTTTTTACCTCACAGACTACAGTCTAACTGTCTAAACAACCTGAGTAGTCACGTTTTTAAACTATGAGGAGTTTCCGTACCATGAGCGACGAACCGAATAAAATCATCTACTCCATGATGGGAGTGAGCAAATATTACGACAAAAAACCGATTCTGGAGAACATCAACCTCTCCTACTTCTACGGCGCCAAGATCGGCGTACTCGGCCTGAACGGCTCGGGTAAAAGTTCGCTGCTGCGCATCCTGGCCGGGACGGACAAGGAATTCAACGGCAAGATCAGCCTGGCGCCGGGCCATACCATCGGCTTTCTCGAACAGGAGCCGCAACTGGACGACGCCAGCACGGTGCGAGCCATTGTCGAACAGGGAGTCCAGGAAACGGTTGATCTGCTCAACGAGTTCAACGCGATCAATGAGAAATTCGCCGAGCCCATGGACGACGGCGCAATGAACAAACTGATCGACCGCCAGGGTCAGGTTCAGGAAAAGCTCGACCATCTGGACGCCTGGGACCTGGACAGCCGCCTGGAGATGGCCATGGACGCCCTGCGATGCCCGCCGGGCGAGACATCGATCAAGGTACTGTCCGGCGGCGAAAAACGGCGGGTGGCCCTCTGCCGCCTGCTCCTGCAAAAGCCGGATATTTTATTACTGGACGAGCCCACCAACCATCTGGACGCGGAAACCGTGGCCTGGCTGGAGCACCACCTGCAACGCTATGCCGGCACAGTAATCGCCGTCACCCACGACCGCTACTTCCTGGACAATGTCGCCGGCTGGATACTGGAGCTGGACCGGGGCCGCGGCATCCCCTGGAAGGGAAACTACTCCTCCTGGCTGGAGCAGAAAGAAAAGCGCCTGCAGCAGGAGGAGAAGCAGGAATCCGACCGCCGCAAGACCCTGCAGCGCGAACTGGAGTGGATCAGGATGTCGCCCAAGGGCCGGCATGCCAAGTCCAAGGCCCGAATCACCTCCTATGAACGGCTGCTGGAGGAGGAGAGCGAAAAACAGGGCAAGGAGCTGGAAATCTTCATTCCACCCGGCCCACGGCTCGGCAAGGTAGTGATCGAGGCGGACCACGTCAACAAGGCTTTCGGTGACAAGCTACTGGTGGAAGGCATGAATTTTAAATTGCCGCCCGGCGGCATTATCGGTGTCATCGGCCCGAACGGCGCTGGCAAGACCACCTTGTTCCGGATGATCACCGGCCAGGAGCAGGCCGACGGTGGCGACATTCGGCTGGGCGACACAGTGAAGCTCGCCTATGTGGACCAGAGCCGCACCCTTGACCCGAACAAGACCATCTGGGAGGTAATCAGCGACGGCCAGGACGTCATCCGGCTCGGCAGCCGCGAGATCAACTCCCGGGCCTATGTGGCGCGTTTCAACTTCTCCGGTGCCGAACAGCAAAAGAAGGTGAGCCTGCTCTCCGGCGGCCAGCGCAACCGGGTGCACCTGGCCCGCATGTTGAAAGAGGGCGCCAATGTCCTCCTGCTCGACGAGCCGACCAACGATCTGGATGTCAACACCCTGCGGGCCCTTGAGGAGGCGCTCGAAAATTTCGCCGGCTGCGCCGTGGTCATCAGCCACGACCGCTGGTTCCTCGACCGGATCGCCACCCATATCCTGGCCTTTGAGGGTGACAGCCATGTGGAATGGTTCGAGGGCAACTACTCGGAATATGAGGCGGACCGCAAGGCGCGCCTGGGCACGGCGGCAGACCAGCCGCACCGGATCAAGTACCGGCACCTCACCCGCGCCTGATGCTGCGGGCCGACCGGGGAAACCAAACCATGTTCAAAAAACTTCTGGCAATGCTGCCGCTCTTGCTGGCCGTCTCCTGCGCCTCCCTCTTGTATCGGGAGCGACCCCGGATCAGTGTTGTTGATCTGCGGCTGACCAACGCCACCCTTTTTGAACAGAACTATCTCGTGGTCCTGCGAATCCAGAATCCCAACACCGCGGACATCCCCATTATCGGCCTGCAGTACGAACTGGAACTGAACGACCAGTTCTTTGCCAGCGGTGTAGCCAATCAACCGGTAACCGTGCCCGGCCTGGGCAGTGCCGTCATTGAGGTGGAGACAACCAGTACTCTCTTGTCGATCTTCAACCAGCTCAGCGCCCTGCAGCAGGAGACAGGCCAGGACCTCAGCTACCGTCTCAAGGGCAAAATTCATCTCGCCAACCTGAGTTCGCTGCCCTTCAACTACAGCGGCACGATCTCCCTCGGCAGCCTCGGACCACCGCCACCACGCTGACCTTCGCAGTTCATTCTCTGTATCCCAAGGAAACAACAAAAAAAGCTCCGGTAACACCGAAGCCTCTATTATCCAATTCATTGCACGTGAGGCATGATCCGTATGACCAGAATAATCGTCTTTGTCCTGACCCTTTTCCTCTTCAACATTGCCGCCCCCCATGGCGAAGGCATGGCCCAGCCGCTGGCTACGGGACCGGACATTGCTACCAGCCACCAGGAAAAACAGCAATCTCTCTTTCAGACCGTCACCCCCGAGGAGGCTCAGGCGCTGATGGCCAGCCACCGGGACCTGCTGGTGGTTGATGTCCGCAACCAGGATGAACTGCGAGAAGGGTACATCGAAGGCTCGACCCTGATTCCGCTCTGGGATATCGTCAAGGGCCAACAGAATATCCCGCGCGACCGGCCAGTCCTGCTGATCTGCGCCGTGGGTGGTCGCAGCCTGGCCCTAGGCAAACTCATGGTCCAGAACGGCTGGCCCGAGATCTATAACCTGAAGGGCGGCATCGAGGCCTGGAAGGAGGCTGGTCTGCCGCTCAAATACTGAAAGACTGCAGCAGGCGCAGGCATTCCTGGGAAACGAAACTTTTTAGTACCTTAGAAATAATTTTCTGCACGTTTTTGGCAGAAAATTATTTCGTGAAGGTGCTTATCCCGTTATCGGAGTTAGTCCATTAACACCCTTTTGTAAAAATATATTCGCCGATTAGCCCGCCCAATCGCCCACCCCCGCATACCACGAAGCAGGAATTACAGCAGCGCCCCTCATTGTCAGGCGCAAGTGCTACTTTTTTAAAATTCGTAACACGAAAGGGTTGACATCGACAGACCGGCGCGCTAATTTCGGTGTTACTTTTCTGAGAAAAGTAACACCGAACTGTCTGGCAGCAGTACTTACCGCAACACAAAGGAGGTATTTTTATGCATATGGCAGATGCCCTACTTTCGCCCGTTGTTGGCGGAGCTATGTGGACAACGACAGCTGGAATAATGGCATATTCTGCCCGCAGAATCAGAAAGGAAAATGATGACTACCGTATCCCGCTGATGGGTGTGTTGGGAGCGTTTGTCTTCGCCGCGCAAATGATCAACTTCAGCATTCCCGGGACGGGCTCCAGCGGTCATCTTGGCGGAGGGATGCTGCTCACCATCCTGCTTGGCCCTCATGCCGCTTTTCTCGTCATTGCCTCTGTTTTAACGGTGCAGGCGTTATTTTTTGGCGATGGCGGCCTGCTCGCCTTGGGGTGCAATATTTTCAACCTCGGATTCTTCCCGTGTTTTGTCGCTTATCCGTTTGTCTATCGGGTAGTTGTCAAGGACAACCTCAGTTCCGTCCGCCTTAATGTCGGGGCCGTTCTGGCTGCCGTACTCAGCCTGCAGCTTGGCGCTTTCGGGGTGGTCCTGGAAACGACCTTTTCCGGGATTACCGAGTTACCCTTTATTTCCTTCCTTCTGGCAATGCAGCCTATCCATCTGGCTATCGGAATCGTAGAAGGGTTGGTAACGGCAGGAGTGGTCTCTTTTATCTGGAAGGCCCAGCCGGAAATTTTACAGAGAGTCGTTACCACAAAACCGTTCGTTCAGGTGCCTGTGGGCAAAATTTGTATAGGCCTGGCGGTGATGGCCGCGATAACAGGCGGAATCTTTTCATGGTTTGCCTCACAACAGCCCGATGGCCTTGAATGGTCCATGTCCAAGGTCGCCGGCAAGGAGGAACTCGACACGGCCGAACACGGTATCCAAGCCTTCCTCGGTCATGTCCAAAACATGACCGCCTTGCTGCCGGATTACGGTTTCAAGGATGCCGAAAAAGCCTCTGCCGGTGAAACCTCACCCGCCAGGAAGGCCGAACCCATTGCCTCAATTGACGCAGGCACCACCCTCTCGGGCCTCCTTGGCGGAACCATTACCTTTCTTCTCGCCGTAACACTTGGCTTGGTGTTAAAAAAAAGGACTCCTCAAACCTAACCCCGATAAACGGGATAAGTACCTTAGAAATAATTTTCTGCCAAAAACGCGCAGAATATTATTTCTAAGGTACTAAATCCGTCTTGCTTCAAAATATTTCCACCACACAACAAAGAGGATTCATTCATGAACGTAAAAATATCTCCTGTTTTGACAGCAGGACTTCTCCTCTGGGGGACTGCCGCCTTTGCCGCCCATCCCCTGATTACCGATGATGCAGGCACGCTGGGCAAGGGGAATTCCCAGCTCGAAGTCAACGGGCAATATGACCATGATGATGAAGACGGCGTGCGCGAGGAGTCATCCGAACTGGCCCTGACCCTATCCTATGGCCTGGTCGACAACGCTGATCTTGTGGTCGGGATTCCATACCAGGCCATACGAAGCAAAGAGGCTGGCATGACTGCTGCCGCGGACGGTATATCAGATACCTCCCTTGAGGTAAAATGGAAATTTTACGATCAGGAAAGCATGAGTCTGGCCTTAAAACCCGGACTCACTCTGCCCACCGGGGATAAGCTGAAGGGATTGGGGGCCGGCAAGGCAACCTACAGCGTCTTTCTTGTTGCCACAAATGAGGCTTCCCGAATCGCCTGTCACATGAACCTGGGCTATATCAGGAATGAAAACTTGACAGATGAACGAAAAAATCTCTGGCATGCCTCGTTTGCCACTGAACTGAAACTCTCAAAAGATCTCGTGGTCGTGGCCAACATCGGACTGGAACAAAATCCAGATCCTTCTTCAAACACCGCCCCCGCCTTTCTTCTCGGTGGTCTCATCTATTCGATAAACGAGAGTGTTGATATTGATTTCGGAGTAAAAGGAGGGCTTTCAAGACCGGAACCGGATTATTCCCTGCTGGCGGGGATGAAGGTGGGATTCTAGCCGACGCATACAAAACGGCCGGCATGGACACGGAAATACCGCGGATAAGCCCATCTAGTTGGTAACGCCTGGTATCGATAGTAAGCGCCGATCTCTAAGCCCTCAACAGATTGGCCGCCTGACAAAAAGGAAAAAATCAGACGAGATCGTAATCAGCAGCAGGCGCCGCCATATCCGTCGTTTGCTTCCGCCTTTGCGGTGGCCGGGGCACAGTCGAAGACGCCGAAATGTGTGGCACGATTACCATTGGTGGTGAAATGCGGGGCATAGCGGGTCTCCTGAAGCATGGAGGCCGTATTGCCGCAAACTAGCATGGGTTTACCGGTGATGAACCGGTGGTGGTCGTCCAGATCAAAGAAATGGGGATAGTCGCCGATGGTGCCACGATAGGTTGCGGTCTGGCCATAGTCCTCGCAGATGTCTTCCAGGGATGGCAATTTAAAGGCCCGCACCGTGAGCGAGTAAAAATCCACCATGCCGATTTTCATTTCAATCGCTGGATTGCCCAGGCTGATCCGGCGGCTGCTGGTCTGCCTGAAGTCGAGACAACCCAGGCTTTGCAAAAGACGCCGAAAATCCTCTCGGTACATGGCACCTGCAAGGCACTCCCCATGCAAGACCGGATCGGCATAAAACCGGGACGGAACCCGGCGGCCGGCAAAAACATCGGAGAACAGGAGTTCACCGCCCGGCTTCAGAACACGGAAAATCTCCGAAAACACCCTTCTTTTATCCGGTGACAAATTGATAACACAGTTGGAGATAACCACATCCACGAAGTTGTCGACAATATCCAGGGGCTGAAGATCTTCAATATACCCTTGCCTGAAATCGACGTTCGTTCTTTCAAAACCAAAGCGCTTCATCTGTGAGGCAAGATTCGCGCGGCCAACCGCAAGCTGCTCTTCGGTCATATCCACACCGATGACCGTTCCTGTGGGACCGGCGAGCCGGGCGGCAAGAAAGACGTCCCGGCCTGAGCCACAGCCAAGATCAAGAATGGTGCAGCCCTCAAGGAGCGGCGGCAGGGGTGAACCACAGCCATAGAACTTGTCGCAGACCTCGGGGTTGATCTCGGCGAGCGCGGCCTTGACGGATGGGGTCAGATTCTCGTCGGTGCAACAACAGGCGTTGGTCTGCAGATCCTTATTGCCTGTTAGGATCTTTCCGTAATATTCCTGAAGTGTTTTCAGATTAAAGGTCTCGGCGGTCATTCTTTCTCCTGTCAATTTCGACGTTCAATCACAGCATGAATAATTATTTTTTCCGGCCATCATCGGCTCAAGCAGCCGGACAAACAGCAGGGAAGCGACGCTTCCGCCCAGCAGAGGGGCCAGCACGTAAATGACAATAAAACCATACCGGTCATCGGGAAAAGCGACATCCCCCCAGCCGGCAAGCCAGGCAAAAAGTCTTGGGCCAAGATCCCGGGCCGGATTCAGGCCCGCCTGAGTAAGCGGCGCGATCACGCAGATAATCGCCGCCACGCTGATCCCGATAAAGAGCGGCGCCAGTCTGTCATCGGGACGGCCGACGTTGCAGCCCTCGGTCAGGGCAAAGATCATGAACACCAGGAGAAAGGTGCCGACAGCCTCCGCAGCAAAGGCATTCCAGTACGATACCGCTGCCACGCTGCCAGCGCCGGGATTCGGATAATATTCCCCGAACATCAAAGCGGTTTTAATGGAATCCGGGGTGCCGCGAACAATGCCATGCACGTCTTCATACGCAGTGATTGAACTCGAGAACAGGGAGTAAAGCACCGACGACGCCAAAAAAGCGCCGACAAGCTGGGCTGAGAAATAGACAGGCAACCTGCGCACTGTCATGCGCCGGCCGAGAACCATGGCCACACTGACCGCTGGGTTGAGATGGGCGCAGGAAAGATGACGGGTGGCATAGATGGCCATGGTCGCCCCCAGCCCCCATATCGCCGCCACCTGGAAGAGGCCGGTGTGGGCGGAGAACAGCACCGTAACCGCCACCGAACCGCAGCCAAAAAAGACCAGGAGAAAGGTGCCGATCAGTTCTCCGAAAAATTCATGTGAATCCCGCATGTCATCCCCAGTTAGAGGTAACGACCGCCCCAACAGCGCCGCCTCCTGCGGTTCAATGGGTCACCACCCGACACATAATCCGCTGAAAATCCGACGCAGCAGGCTATCATCAATGTTCCTGAACAAAGCTTCCTCATATTCATCCCCATGACCAGAAATCGGATCTTCTGATATCTGTGGGTCAGCCGCTTCGGTCAAAATCGACATGTTCACTGGGTGCCTTGCGTTCTCCTTGTACACCCGCTCGAATCCACGATTTTTTTCAAGCCAGAGATCACATTCGTCGTGGGTTCCGATATACAACAAAACAAGACGGGTATCCTGCCTGAGCGAGATCAGCCGGTAGCCGTTTCCAAGATTGAACTTCATGCAGCCTTTAATGCGCGCCTCCCCATGTTTGGTCTGTTTGCCGACCGCCTTTGCCTCAGTCCATCCAATTTTACCAAACCGTTGAATGATGACGTCGGCATTCCTGGCTGCAAGTTTTGCGTTGCCGCCTGCTTTTCGAAGGTCGCAAAGCATCTTGTCAAAACGGCTGTCCCAGCAGACATGAAAGGGCGCACCCTGATTGTCGAAAATCGCGCTGGTAGCCTGCACTTTTTTCACCGACCAGTAATGAGTTGCTCTCAGCAAAAATACCGTCCCTTGAGCGCGCAGGCCGTGATATCCGGACAGGCCTCGCAGGCCGCGTACCGTATTGCATCTGCCGCGCCCCAGAGCTCCTGGGCCGTGAGCGCGCACCGGAGCGAACATTCGCTGCAGGAGACCGGCTCCCCGTCGCGGACCAGGATCCACCCCTCGGCCAGGAGCGCGTCATCGAGTCGCTCGTTGCAGCGCTCGCAGAGGTGGCAAACCCGGCTCCCGCCGATTTCGTTCTTCTGCTTCCAGGTGGGCATGGGGCATCTGCCGCGCGCCGGATACCGGCCAGGGCTCACTGTCCGCCTTCGGTGGGAAACTTCGCGCCCTGCCAGGCATAGATGCCGCCGGGATGGCGATAGACGTTCTTGTAGCCGAGCTTTTTTGCCCATTGGGCGCCATTGTGACTGCGGCCGCACTTGACGAAGCCGCAGTAAAAGATAAGCACCCGGTCTTTATCCGGGCCGAGGAGGGCGGCGAAATCCTCCTGGGTTTTGCTATCCGTCTCCTTCACGTCCCAGGCGGCCATTTCGTTGATGGGGAAGAGGAACTGTCTGGCGCCGGGGATATGTGTTTTCTTGTAGCTGTCTTCAAAAGGCATGATGTCGACGATGAGCATATCCTTGCCTGCATCGATCCAGGATTTCAACTCTTCCGTGGTCACGAGATCATACCCTCCCTTGACTACCTCCCGGGTAAGTTTCACCGCCTCTTTTTCTTTTTCCAGCTCCTTTTCGAATTTGTTCTCCCCAAAGGCAAAGGCGCCGGTGGCGCTGCTGAACAGGGCCACCAGCAGGACGAGGGTGGCTGCCATCTTTTTGTGCATGCGTTTCATTATCTTTCTCCTTTCTCTTGTCACTGTTTATGTTCCTGCGGTACTGCCCGTCGCCGGACAACACCGCACCAGTACAGATAAACCACGCCGGCGAGCATCATCATATCCCGGTAAAAGGCCGTCCACAAACCGTGGTAGGCTCGATACTCCGGGTCCTCCGGCCCAAAGCAGCCGCAGTCGACATCAAGGCCCTGCCACAGGGCATAGGCCAGCACACCGATGAAGACGAGCAGAAGACCGGCAGTAGTAGCCAGTGCCCCGCGCAGGCCGACAACAAGTCCCAGGGCCGCGGCGACCTCAAGAAGGGACAGGCCAACGGCGAACGGCATGATCCATCTCCATGGCACCAGGCCAAAGTCATAGATGACGACGGCAAAGGCCTCAAGATCCTGGAGCTTCAGAATTCCAGCGTAGAGGAAGATTCCACCCAGACACCACCGCACCAGCCGGGCGAGCCAGGGCGTGAGGAGCAGATGCCGCAACCTCTCCATTAGTGGCGCTCCGCATAAAGCGCCGCGCCCAGCGCTCCCATGAGATCCGGAATTTCTGCCGCCTCCAAGCTCGCTTCCGGAAGGCGCTCCTTGAGGAAGGCAACCATGCAGGGATTACGCGCCACGCCCCCGGAAAAGACCACGATCGCGCGAGAGTCCAAACGGTTCACCATGACAATGATGCGAGTCACCACCGAAAGGTGCACGGCGCGGGCGATATCGCCAGGCGGCGTTCCCCGGTTTTTCAGGGAGATGACCTCGCTTTCGGCAAATACGGTGCACATGCTGTTAATGGCTGCCTCATGTTCCGAGGCGAGCGCTGCCGGTCCGAATTCGTCGAGCCGGTAGCCGAGCGACGCCGCCATGATCTCCAGGAACCGACCGGTGCCGGCCGCGCACTTGTCATTCATCTGGAAGTTCGCCACCCGGCCGGACTCGTCGAGCGCTATCACCTTGGAGTCCTGGCCGCCGATGTCGATAACCGTCCGGCACGACGGGAAGCAATGACGGGCGCCCAGGGCGTGGGCGCGGATTTCAGTGATAACCTCGTGGGCAAAGTGTTTCTGGGCAAGGTGCCGGCCGTAACCCGTGGCCACCACCCGCTTCGGCCGGAACTCCGCGATAAGATCGAGGGCCTGACCAGCCGGGTCGAAGCTGCTTTCGACAATGCGGTGGGCCACGAGCCGGCCGTTCTCCACCGCCGCCACCTTCACTGTCCGTGACCCCAGGTCAACGCCGACCCGCATCACTCGCCCCTGATCTGTTCGAGCAAGGCCTCGATGCGGGTCTGGAGGGCGCCGATATCCTCGGGAGAGTAGTCGGACTCCACGGCAAGATACGGAATACCCTCCCGCTGGCACATCTCCCGCACCTTGATCTCTTCGATATTGTAGGTGTGGCAGAACTGCAGCGAGTAGTGGAGGAGGCCCTGGGCGTTGGACTCCCGGTATTCCTTACGGATCTGGTCGATCCGCTCATCGTTGGGGGTGAAGCAGGAACAGTCGATCCGCATGTAGCGGTCGGTGAGTGCCGCAAGCATCTGGTCCATGCCGGTCTCGGATTCGTCGATCAGGTCCTTGAAATACCGGGTGCCGATGCAGGACTCCTCGTTCACCACCACCCCGCCGGCGGTCTCCACCAGGTTGTGGACCTTCCAGTTGGGAAGCGCCATGGGCGCGCCCGAGACCATCACCCGGGGGGCGTCCGGCGGAAAGACCCCGAAGCCACGCGCGACGCGACCATCGAGTTCATCGCACAGTCCGTTCACTTCTCTGGTAAAGCGCACCGGCTCGTCGTAAAAGGCGATCTGTTCGATGAGGAGCGCATCCTTGCCGGAAATCGGCACCGGGTTTGCGGCACGCAGCCGGGTGAGGCGCTGGAGCGCCCGGCGTTTGTCATTCATGGTGCGGATAGCGGCGCCGAGGTCCTCAGCCGTCACTTCGCGGCCGCAGACCTCCTCCACCTTCTGTTTGAAATCACGCACCTCCTCGATCCAGAGCACCCTGTCCCGCGGCCGTTTCATCTGCGGGATCTCCATGACATGCGTCGGTACGAGCCGGTCGAGAAGCTCCCAGGTCTTCTTCTTGGCGTCGCAGGTGGTCTCGCCGTAGACAAAATCGACTGCCTGGAAATAGGGGCAGATCCGGCCGGCCTTGAAGCCGTAGGCGGATTTCACCATGGGGCAGATGTTCCGGGGCAGCACCTTTTCCGCGTCCGGGATCGACCCCTGGGAGCCGCCGCAGAGGCCCACGCAGACGCCGCCCGCCGCCACGATGATCTCTTCGGGCACGTAGACACAGAAGGTGCCTACCACGGGGCGGCCTTCCTTCTTAGCCGCCAGCAGTTCCGCCACCCGGCCGCCATGGATCTCGGCGATCATGTTGTCGAAATAGGCCATCCGGCTTGGTCGCTCCGGCTGGGAAAGAAAGGTCTTGCAATACGCTTCGCCCAGCATCTGCCGGGCCTTGTCGAAGCGTGCCACGTCCATGCCCAAAGCCTCCCACATCTCGGGATAGGCCTTCACCTCAAATGTCTGAATACCCATCTTGGACCCCTTACCGTGATCTTGTCCCTTCTTGCAGATATTGCAAAAAGTTTGGCTACTATTGATGATTATGGAGGCAGTGTCAAATGGGTAATATTAATGGCAACTATGAATTCAATCGGGGAAGACGATACGAGCCATAAACCTGCGGAAAAAAATGGGGGGTCTGGCGGCTGCGAAGAGCTGATTCAAAGCTCGACAATGAACCCGTCGCGCCGGTGAAAATCGGCCTGCGGGCCGGGGTGAGTCAGGGCCCAGAAACTGTGCGCTCCGACCCGGGCTTGGATAACCGCGCTGATGCCGATCCGCAGGGGCTGCGCCGGCGATACAATCCGGGCCAAATCCAGGGCCGCGTCGAGCTGGAGGCTCGTCGCGTTCTTCCGGACTGCAACGGGCAGGGCGGTATACGCCAATTCCTCCTGCATCCCCTGGCGATATCCCGAGAAACGGTAAACATTCCAGTGGCCGGCCGGCGAGAGGTTGACTTCCCAATAATGTTCGGCATCTCCGGGCGCCACGAAAAACTCGAAGCAGGTTTTTTCCCAGAGCCGGTGTCGGCGGACCGGCGGACCGACAGCGCGCGGCATCGCCAGTTGCCGTCGGTCCCCTTGCAAGACGAAACGAATGGCCAGCGTCTCAGCCTGCCGGCTGACGCTGCCGCCGATGGCCAGACCAGGCAGGGCGTCTAGCGGCAAATAAGGGTGCAGGGAAAAAGTCCTCATGGCAACTCGTTCACCATGGATCGGATGGCGGTCGCCTGGGATTCAATGCTCTCAACAAGCCTAAACTGCACCAGGGCCCGGCGGAGATTCTGCCCGAAATCCCGGGTGTTGAAGTAAACATTGCCTTCCAGGAAATCGGTGAGGAATCTGAGGCCAAGTTCAAAGGCGATCAGACGGACAGCGTCGTAGAGATAGGCGCGCTCTTCGTCGGCGAGGAAGCCGCCGGCCGCGCCAAGATAGCCCTGCAGGATGGCCCGGCCAAGATCGGTCTCGAAGCGGACCGCCTCCCAGTCTTCGGGATCCTCGCCAAGCGGATTGCAGGCCGAACGCAGGCAATCGCCCAGATCGTAATGCACCAGACCGGGCTTGATGGTGTCCAGGTCAACCATGCCGACGGCCAGACCGGAGACGGCGTCCATCATGATGTTGTTGACCTTGGGGTCGCCGTGGATGGGCCGCAGGGGAAGCCGGCCACGCGCCCTGGCCTGCTCAAGCACATGCGCTCCGGTGCGCCGCGCCTCCACGAAACGCAGGCAGTATTTCACCTCTGGCGATTCGCCCGCGCCGTGGCTCGCTAACACCTCGTCATAGTGCTGCAAATAAAGCGGGGTGATATGAAATCCCGGAAGCGGATCAGCCAGTTGTTCCGGCGGCAGGTCGCTGAGCAGGCTGTGAAAGGTGCCGAGCGCCCAGCCAACCTCGCTCGCTTGGGCAGGAACGGTAATGGTTTCAAGAGAGCGCGCCGCCGCAATAAAGCTGATCGCCCGCCAGCACGACCCGGTGGCATCGACCAGGAGATCGTGCCCCTCCCTGGTTAACAGCACACGCACCACCTCCCAGCGGCGGCCCTCCGGCAGCGGGGTGCGGGCCAGGCGCTGGCTGACGTGGCCGGCGACCACGGCCATATTCCGCATGACGAGTTCCGGCTGCCGGAAGACCTGGGTGTTGAGGCGCTGCAGGATAAAAGGACTTTCGCCCGCTGCTTCCGGGGTTACCAGAAAGGTGCGGTTGATGTTGCCACGGCCGAACTCCCGGATGTCGGCAACCAGGCCCTGTGGAATAAACTGCCCGGCAACGTCTGCAAGCCTGTCCACGATCGAGCCGGTCAGTTCTGCTTCAGGGAGGACGGCGCGGGGTTGCCGGCCGCCGGTGGTGCCATGGCGGTTTCATCGAGGCTGGCCGCGACCGGCAGTTCGGCAGAGGAGGTTTCCGCTTCATCCATGGCCCTGGCCATAATCGTCATGTATTCCTCGCGAAAGGCATCCTTGTCGGACAGGTGACCATCCTTGCGGGTGAAATCACAGGTCTGCTCCTGGCAGTATTTTCCCTGTGTCACGTAATTGAGGATAATCCGCGGCACATCGTAGTGATGGATCGTGCTGAACTGAACGGGCCGGCCATTCTCCATGAAATAGATACGGTTCAGATGGAGGTTGTCCTCAACGCCGCCCAGATAGTTGAGATCCCGGTAAGTGTTGGGGCCGTAAGTGAGTGGCGGCAGGTGATCGCTGACCAGAATAATGAGACTCTTGGGATCGACTTTAAGCAGCTCCCGCACATAAGCGGCAAGGGCTTCGGTACGGTAATAGTACTGGTTGACAGCGCTCTCCAGCTGTGCATCCCGGACATTCCCCTGCATCTCGATTAAGGTCGGCCGTTTCTCCAGGTTGACACTGTTGGGGGTGTGGCCATACATGCTGATGACATAATTAAAGAGCGGCTTGCCGGGATTCTCCTTGATCCATTTGCCGACGAAATCGAGATTCTGGGCCAGCAGAACCCCGTCAAACATGTACTTTTCGCCTTCAACATCCCCGGTGGAAAAATAGGTCTCCCGACCCGGCGCATAGTCGCTTGGGTAGTAAATTTCCGAGAACCCGATCCCGGCGTAGGCATTGGTCGAGTTGAAAAAATCAGGAACAAAGGCGTTGGTGGCGACAGTCCGGTAACCGCTCTGGGCAAGCACGTTGGGCAGGCAGAGGGTCTTGGCGCCGGTAAAGACATCGAACTCAACGCCGGAGAGTTCACGCATGGCAGGCACCCCGCAAAGCACTTCAAACTCGGCCTGGGCCGTGCCGCCGCCGAACACGGGGGATATGGAAAGACCACCCTTGTTCCGGAACAGTTTTTCAAAATCCGGATGCACGGGGTTGCGGGAATACGTCGCGCCGCGCAGCAAGGCCGGATCCACAAAGCTTTCAAGCACAACCATGTGGACGTTTCGTTTGGCGCGCTCGGCAGTGACCTTGCCGATCGTTTTGTCAAATTCCAGTTGATAGGGGGAGTTGACCCGGTAGGCGGCGGTCTTCTCGAGCGAAATCCGACGCCGGGCCTCGTTGTAAAACATCATGCCGAGGCGGCCGTTGTTGGCGGCACTCTTGATGTCGGAATAGAAGACGATCTCTTTCTGGGTTTTTTCAAACGTCTCCATAAAAAATTCGGGCCGCGCCTCCACGGCGAACAGCAGCGTCAGCAACGGCAGCCCTCCCGCCGCCATGACCGGCAGCCGGCGCGGCCGCAGGGAAGCAAGCAGGGCCAGGATGGGCAGGCCGACCAGCAGGCAGGTCAACACACTCAAGGCGGGAGAGATCACCTGGAACATCTCCGGCAGTTGGGCAACCTCGGTGATGCGCAGCAGCCGGCCGAACTGAAAATGGTAGACGTCGAAAATCCCGTAGGCCAGAATAATGGGCCCGGCTGCGATCCAGGGTTGCAACCGGTCTTTCCGGGTTATCAGATTGAGGTAGATGTACAGATAGAAAAGCAGCGGGATCTCGAACCGCCAGGCCGGCAACAGCGAGGGCAGCCCATCAAACAGCTCCAGAATCTTCGTGTAGGAAAGCAGAAAGAGCAGAAAGAAGACGTACCGGTTCCCCACAAGGGGTTTCAAACGGGAAATAGCCAACCGCATCAACGTGATCATAGGTCCGAATGACAACCGCGTCCCGTCTCACGAAAAAACCCCGAGCAAGCCGCGGGGCATAACAGCTGGACGGGGTGACAACTTGTCGTGGCATTTTATCCAGAATGCTCACGTTATTAAAAAACGTATCAATTATACCACAACAGCCCGGTTAGTACCTTAGAAATAATTTTCTGCGCGTTTTTGACAAAAAATTATTTCACAGAAAGTGGTTATCCCGTTTATCGGGGTTAGAGCCATGATTTGTTTGTGGCTGCCCAAGGCCGGGCCGACCAAGAAGGAAACTTGGGCGTCAAACCATCTCGGTAGTACTGGTCGCCTGATCAAAAAAATCGGTAACCAGTTCCTTGTGGTCCGATTCCATGACCGCCATCGCAGCCCGCGGATGCTGATTGAGGACGCCGGTGATCATGTAGGGAATGGAATAGCCCCAGTCAATCTTCTTGGCCCAGGGAAAAATCTGCTTTTCAATGCATTCGATCAGGGGCCGGACCCGGAATTTGGGGTTCTTCAGAAAAGAAAGCAGCAATTCCACCGGACAGTTGCCAGCGCCGCGACCAATACCGTAGAGGGTGGCGTCCAGAAAATTGATGCCGGCGATGATGCCGGCGATGGTGTTGGCAAAGGCCAGTTGCTGATTATTGTGGCAGTGGATGCCGATGGTCTTGCCCGGCAGCCGCTCGATATACTTGGACGCCAGAATATCGACGTCCTCGGAATAAAAGGCACCGAAGCTATCCACCAGATAGATGATCGGCACCCGACTCTTGGCCAGATCTTCAAGTGCCTCGTTCAAATCCCGCAGCCCGACGGTGGAGACGGCCATCAGGTTGATGGTGGTTTCGTAGCCCTTTTCCTGGCAGTGATGGGCCAGGGCAATGGCCGCATCCACCTGATGTACATAACAGGCCACCCTGATCATGTCCAGGGAACTTTCGGACTTCGGGGGGATGTCCTCGTAATCGATCCGGCCGATATCCGCCATGGCCGACAGCTTGATCCGTTTCTCGCAGCGGCCGATGACCTTTTGCAGATCCTGCTCGGCGCAGAACCGCCAGGCGCCGTATTCCTTTCTGGAAAACGCCTTCTCCGAGCTGAGATAGCCGATCTCCATGTAGTCGACCCCGGCATCACACAGTGCCCGATAGACCTGCCGGACAAAATCGTCATCGAACTGCCATTTATTCATCAAGCCGCCATCGCGGACAGTGCAATCAATTACCTTAATCTCCGGCCTGAACATAATCCCCTCTCTTCAGTAAAATTCCTCACTTCCCGATTACCGTCTGCCAACAACTCCTGGCGGCCCGAGCCGCCACGCACCGGTTCCTTCCAGACATCAGCGCCAGGCCATACATCTCCTAAACCAAAAAACCGACCGGCTCCTTTATACTTCATCCGGCCGAGTCTGACAACTTCTCCAGAAATTTTTCCACATGCACGGCCACCTCTTCGAGATTTTTCCGCTGATAGGCCTCTCTGCCGAAAAACGACACGCCGACGCCAACCGCCCGGGCGCCGGCTGCCAGGTAAGCCGCGGCATTGTCCTGGCTCACTCCGCCCACCGCCACCAGCGGGATCATCTCAAAAGGCCCGCGCAGGTCGCTGATGTAGCGGGGTCCACCCATTGCCCCGCAGGGAAAAACCTTGACCATGGCGGCCCCGGCCGCCCAGGCGGCAAAGATCTCGGTCGGCGTCAGGGCGCCGGCAATCACCGGGATGTTCATGGCACGCCCAAATTCGATCACCCGCACATCCAGATTGGGGGTGACGAGAAACATGGCCCCGGCAGCCGCTGCCCTCTCCGCTTCATGCAGGTTGCGGATCGTGCCCATGCCCAGGAATTTCCCGGCCGGCACCTCCGGCCGACAATCCCTGACCATCTCCTCGGCGCCGGCCGTATTCATCGTCACCTCGATGGCCTGCAGGCCGACGGCAAAAGAAACCCGCATAAGATCACCGAAGAAATCCCTTTCCACACCGCGCAGAATGGCAATGACCGGCACAGTCAGCCGCATGGTCGTCATTTCCACCGCCTTTTCCACTACGCCCTCTCACCCGCGCCGCACCTCAGTCACCCCGTCCAGTTGGCGCAGATGCTGAAGAAGGGTCTGCAGATGTCTGAGATTCTTGATTTCAACCACGATATTGGTGGTGGCCAGATTATCAGCACCGACCCGTGCTTCTATTTCCACAATGTTGGCGTCATCCCGACTGATCGTCGTGCTCAGTTCGGCCAGCATGCCCTTACGGTTCTGGGTGATTACCCTGATCGGCGCCCGGAATACGGACTGGGAATCAGCGGACCAGTGCACCTCAATCCGTCGATGAGGATCAGTGGCCAGCAGGTTCTGGCATTTTGCCTTATGAATGGAGATACCCCGGCCGGTCGTAATAAAGCCCATGATCTCGTCGCCCGGCACCGGTAGACAGCACTGGCTGATCTTGACCAGCATGTCATCGATTCCTTCAATGTGAATCGCCCCGGTATCCCTGCCGACCACCTGCCCGTCTGGCGTCACCTTCTGCTGGAGCCGGTCATCCTCACGGGCTGCGGCCTCCGCCCGGATCTCCGCCGGCTGCAACTCCCGCATCAAGGCAGCAACGGAGATACTGCCCGAGCCCACCCGGCCGAGCAGTTCATCCAGTGAATTGCAGCGCAGATCCTTGAGCAGCTTCTTGATGTGACCGGTCTTGATCAGCTTCTTAAGGGTGGTATCGTGTTTGCGCAGCTCCCGCTCGCAAATTTCCTGGCCGACATGGATCGCCTTTTCATTTTCTTCCCGACGCAGCCATTGGCGGATTCTGGACTTGGCGCGGCTCGTCTTGACCAGAACCAACCACCCCCGCCGGGGTTTCTGCTTAGGCGAGGTGATGATCTCCACCTGATCGCCGTTCTGCAACGTATACTGCAGGGGCACGATCCTGCCGTTCACCTTGGCGCCCGTACAACGGTTGCCGACTTCGGTATGGATGAGATAGGCGAAATCAAGGGGGGTGCTACCCTGGGTCAACTCCTTCACTTCGCCCTTGGGGGTCAGAACGTAGACATCCGGTTCATAGAGCTCTCCCCGGACTGAATCCAGGAATTCCTTGGGATCCTTCAACTCCTGCAGCCACT
>MGTE01000073.1:26251-29178 GCA_001799275.1 Deltaproteobacteria bacterium RIFOXYD12_FULL_57_12 | reverse complement strand
CTGCCCCTCTTTATAGGCCCAGTGGGCGGCAACACCTTCCTGGGCGACCCGATCCATCTCGTGGGTCCGGATCTGTACTTCCATGAACTCGCCGCGCGGGCCGACCACGGTCGTATGCATCGACTGATAGTTATTCGCCTTGGGACTGCTGATAAAATCCTTGATCCGGCCGGGCACCGGCGGCCAGTTGGCATGGACCACACCCAGGGCCTCGTAGCACTCCTTGACCGTATTGACAATGATCCGGAAGGCCACCTTGTCGTAGACCTTTTCCAGGGGGATCTGCTGGGCAATGAGTTTTTTGTAAATACTGAAGAGATGCTTGGGCCGACCGATAATCTGGAACCCGGCAAGACCGTTCACCTCCAGCTTGCCGCGCAGGATGGCCATCGCCTCTTCCACATATGCCTGGCGGTCCGCCGTGGTGCTTTCAATCCGTTGGGTCAGATCCTGATACTCTTCCGGATGCAGATAGCTGAAGGCCAGATCCTCAAGCTCGCGTTTCATCCAGTCGATACCCATCCGGCTGGCAAGCGGCGCATAGAGCTCCATGGTTCCCTGGGCCAGATCGCGCCGCAGTTCAAGATCCTCCCGAGCAAACGATCGCATATCGTATAGACGGTCGGCAAGCTTGACCAGCAAAACCCGCAGGTCCGAGGCCATGGCCAGCAGCAGTTTCCGGATATTTTCAGCCTGGTAGGTCAACCGACTGTTGAACTGGACATTGGTGATCCGCGTGGCACCCCGAACAATATTGGCGACATCCGGACCGAACAGATCGCTCAATTCCCGGAAAGTAAGAGAAGGATCTTCCTTGAGAACACCGTGCAGAAGGCCGGCAAGCAAGGTCTTCAGGTCCAGCCGCATGGCGACCAGGATGTGGGTCACCCCCAGGGCATGGACGATATAGGGTTGGTCGGAGAGAAAATGTTTCTTGCCGTTGTAAATCTTCAGCCCGTACTCGTAGGCCTTCTGTAGAGGCGCAAGGTCGGTATCCTCCAGATAACCGTGGGCACGGTCGATGATCTCGGCAATAGTTGTTATCGGCGTCATGTCACACGCGGCCGGGGACAGCCAGGGCGGCCAGTTCCGCACGGATCAGACCGGCAAGGTGTTCGGCGGCGCCCGTCATCGGCAGGGTCTCGGTCTGGCCGTCCCGCCGGCGCCGGCATTCGATAAGGCCCTCCTGCACAAAGCGCTTGCCAATGGTCACCCGGTACGGGACCCCGATCAGGTCTGCATCCTTAAACTTGACTCCCGGCCGTTCATCGCGGTCATCGAGCATCACCTCAATCCCCTGCCGGCCCAGTTCTTCATACAGCGTCTCGGCGGCGGTGGTTATCGCCGCCTCCTTTGCCCCGAGCGGCAGGATAACGACCTGAACCGGCGCAATGGGCAGCGGAAAAATAATGCCATGCTCGTCATGGTTCTGCTCAATAGCCGCCGCCACCACCCGGCTGACCCCGATCCCGTAACATCCCATGACAAATGGCTGCTCCACGCCCTCGCTGTCCTGAAAGGTGGCCTGCATGGCCCGGCTGTATTTGTCGCCCAGCTTGAAGATATGCCCGACCTCAATCCCCCGGGTAAGCTCCAGTTGGCCGCCGCAGACCGCGCAGCGGTCCTGCTCAGTGACCTGCCGCAGGTCAGCGCTTTGGGCCACGCTGAAATCGCGGCCCACATTGGCGTTTTTCAGATGGAAATTTTTTTCATTAGCGCCGATCACAAAGTTGCGCATGGCCATGACCTCCTGGTCGGCCACCACCTCGATCGCCAGCCCCTGCGGCCCCAGATACCCGGTCGGCACCCCGGTAACCGCGAAGACCCGGTCGTCGTCCGCCAGTTCCACCTCCACCGCCCCCAGGAGATTTTTGAGCTTGACCGGCTGCACCTCGTGGTCGCCGCGGACCAGAACCGCCACTAGCCGGCCATCGACCAGATAAACCATGGTCTTGACCAGCTGTTGCGGGCTGATCCCTAAAAATTCGGTGACCGCCTCCACCTTCCTTTTGCCTGGGGTCTCCACCCGTTCCAAGGCAAGCAAAACCGGCTCGTCACCTCCGCCGGCCGGCGGCCGCACCCTGGCCTTCTCCATATTGGCGGCATAGCTGCACGCCTGGCAGATCACCAGCGTATCCTCACCAGTGGCGGCCAGTACCATGAACTCATGGGAAAAACTGCCGCCGATGCTGCCGGTATCGGCCTCGACCGCCCTGAACGAAAGACCGCAGCGGGAAAAAATCCGATGATAGGCATCGCGCATGGCCTGATACGAGACATCAGCATCCTGATCCGACGCATCAAAACTGTAGGCATCCTTCATGACGAACTCCCTGCCCCGCATCAGCCCGAACCGCGGCCGAATCTCATCCCGGAACTTGGTCTGAATCTGATAGAGGTTGAGCGGCAGATCCCGGTAGGAATGCACCTCACGACGCACCAGATCGGTAATCACCTCCTCATGGGTCGGTCCGAGGCAGCTTTCATGTTCATGCCGGTCCGTGAAACGGAGCAACTCGGGACCGTATTGTTCCCAGCGTCCGGACTCCTTCCAGAGGTCGGCCGGCTGCACCATGGGCATCAGCAGTTCCTGGGCTCCGGCCCGATTCATCTCTTCCCTGACGATCCGCTCCACCTTGCGGATGGCGGCCAGCCCCAGGGGCAGATAATTATACACCCCGGAGGTCAGTTTGCGGATAAAGCCGGCCCGCAGCAGCAGGCGATGGCTCACCACCTCTGCATCAGAGGGGTTTTCCTTCAGAGTCGGAATCAGTACCTTCGAATAACGCATCTACTTACCCTTCAATGTTTTTTTCCGGGGTGTCTTGCCAGCCCTGACCTTGCCGTTGCCTTTCCCACTGCCAGCCATTTCATCCAGTTCCTTCAGAAAAACGGCGAGCAGATCCTGCTCGGCCACCTTCCGGTGC
>MGTE01000073.1:25510-26198 GCA_001799275.1 Deltaproteobacteria bacterium RIFOXYD12_FULL_57_12 | reverse complement strand
CCATGACCGCGATCTTCAATGGCGTCGACATGGATTGCACATGCTGCTCCACCTGTTCGGCCAGGCCGAAGAGATTAATCTCGCAGCGGCCGCAGGTGGGGCAGGAGATGAGTTCCGGGCCGCGATGCCGAATATTGAGGGCTCGGAGGAGTTCGTAACCGACCCGCACCTCCTCCACCGGATCACGAGTCAACGAAATCCGGAAGGTGTCGCCGATCCCCTCGTAGAGCAGAATGCCCAGGGCAACACTTGACTTGACCGTGCCGGCGATAAGGCCGCCCGCCTCGGTGACTCCAAGATGGAGCGGATAATCGCATCTGGCCGCCAACTCCCGGTAGGCGGCCACGGTACTCAACGAATCGGAGGACTTCAACGATATCTTGATGTTGTAAAAACCATGGCCCTCGACAAGCGCCACATTCCTGAGGGCACTTTCCACCAGGGCGGCAGGTACCGGGTGGCCGTATTTTTTCAGGATATCCTTTTCCAGCGAGCCGCTGTTGACGCCGACCCGAATCGACACGTCATGAAGCTTGGCCGCGGCCACTACCCGCGCCAGCTTGGCTGCGCCGCCGATATTACCCGGATTGATCCGAATGGCCTGAGCGCCGTTTTCCATGCTCGCCACTGCCAGCCGGGCATCGAAATGGATATCGGCAATGAGCGGGATTGCAATCCGGTCGCGGAT